>CALHQJ010000124.1 GCA_938036545.1 uncultured Clostridium sp.
AGCTGGCTTGTAAACAGCTTTTTATACCAGATTTCACATCGGAAGAATCTCCGATACCGGTTCTACCGGTTTGCCAGTTCCTTTGTAATATCTTCCCAGGAAATCTTTTTCTGAACCATCAGCACCATCATATGATACAGAAAGTCAGAAATTTCGTATTTAATTTCTTCCGGATTGGGATTTTTAGAGGCAATGACAATCTCGGTGCATTCCTCTCCCAATTTCTTTAAAATTTTATCAATTCCTTTGTCAAACAGATAATTAGTATAAGAACCTTCCTTGGGATGTTCTTTTCGATCTTCAATAATCCCATAGACGTCTTCAAATACTTTTAAGGGATTTGAAGCCTTGTATTCCTTTTCTGCCAGGGTCTTAAAAAAGCAGGATTTTGCTCCCGTATGGCAGGCAGCGCCTACCTGGGCCACAAATGCCAGGATGGTATCATTGTCGCAGTCCAGCTTTAGTGCTTTGACATACTGGAAATGGCCGGAAGTCTCTCCTTTCAGCCATAAGGATTTTCTGCTACGGCTGTAATAATGCATCCGTCCGGTGGACAGGGTTTTTTCATAGGCTTCCTGATTCATATAGGCTACCATCAGAACTTCCTGGGTCTTATAGTCCTGAACTACTACCGGAATCAGACCATCCGAATTTAGTTTAAATTCTTCCCAGCAGACAGCGCTTTCAAAGGTATCTACCACAATGCCTCTTGCCTTTAATTCCTGCTTTAGCAGCATACAGTTGCCTTCCTTTTCTCCAGGAGCCGTAAGAATGACTCCCTGGATAGACGGAACCTTCAGATAAGAAGTGATGGTCCCTGGCACATCATCATCACAGAACACCAGAAACTCTTCCTCAATGGCTCCGATTTTTGCCAGATCACCATCGTTCAGTTCTGCCACATCTACAATAATCTTGGATGCGCCAAGCTGGATATATTCCTCTACGGAATTCAGATAAGAAAGTTCTGGAAGATATGCAAAAATTTTCTCACTTCCAAACCGATCCGATGCTTCTTTCATCAAATCCACATTTTCTGTTGAGGAAACATCCAGGTAAACGGCGGCTGCCCCTGCATACAGGTATTTTTTCACATCTTCCAGACGCTTTACATGACCTCCGGTAATAATGGGGGTATCAATGGTTCTGGCCACTTCTTTTAATACTCCGATCGTTGCTTCGTGATCTTCATCAGTTTCCGATAAATCGGAAATCAGCAGTTCATCAGCCCCGTTATCGCTGTAATAAGATGCCAGAGTAAGAATATCATTGCTGAAATAATCCAGCCCATAATCTTTAATAATGGCCTGTTTTTCCCTGCATCCAAAGCTGGGAATCAATTTCTTATAGTCTGCCATAAACCCTCCTGTTATTCAAAACGGCGAACCGCTTCTCTTAAATCAATCTTGTTTTCGTAGAGAGATTTTCCCATAATTGCCCCGCAAATTCCTGCCTGATGAAGGGCTTCTAAATCTTCAATGCAAGAAACTCCGCCGGATGCAATCACATCCAGGCCGGTTTCTTCTGTAAGCTTTCTGGTAGCTTCCACATTGGGGCCGGAAAGCATTCCGTCTCTGGAAATGTCCGTATATACAATATGGCGGACTCCATATTCCTTCATCATAGCACAAAGCTCTGTTGACGTTAATGTGCTGACCTTCTCCCAGCCTTCTACCGCTACCAGGCCGTCTTTTGCGTCTACACCCAGGACTACTTTTTCTGCCCCCAGTTCCTCAATCAGTTCTCTCATAAATTCAGGCCGCTCTACTGCCTTTGTACCGATAATGACACGGCTGACCCCAATCTGAAGCAGAGTTTTGGCAGCTTCTATGGTTCTGATACCGCCGCCTGCCTCCACCGGAATCCCTACAGACCTAATAATATGGTGAATGGCTTCCAGATTCACCGGATGACCGGCTAATGCGCCGTCTAAATCTACTACATGCAGATAGGTTGCCCCCTGGCTCTCCCAGTGCATGGCCATATTTTTCGGAGAATTGTCGTAAACCTTTACTTTATCAAAAAGCCCCTGGCTTAAGCGGACGCACTGTCCATTTTTAATATCAATTGCCGGATATAACTGCATTACAGACTTCCTTTCGTAGAGAGGACGTCTGTAATCCGGCTGTCCAGTAAAACAGCCTGATCCAGAGCTTTTGCAAAAGCCTTAAATGCGCCCTCAATAATGTGATGGTTATTTGAGCCTGCCATCTGGCGAAGATGGAGGTTCATTGCTGCGCTGTAGGAAACTGCATAGAAAAATTCCTTTATCATCTCGGTTTCCAGATCTCCTACGTATTCCCGATCTAACGTCACATCCCACCCCAGATATGGGCGGCCGCATAAATCCAGGGAACACAGCAGCAGCGCTTCATCCATGGGAAGAATGGCAGTCCCGTAACGGACAATGCCCTTTTTCTCCCCTGCCGCCTCTTTTATGGCTGTCCCCAGAACAATGCCCACATCTTCAATGGTGTGGTGGGTATCCACTTCCAAATCCCCCTTTACCTCTGCCGTCAAATCAAAAAATCCATGACGGGCAAAACTGGTCAGCATGTGGTCAAAAAAACCTATCCCTGTATGAATGTCAGAACGTCCTGTGCCGTCTAAATCCAGGGTCAGGCGGATACTGGTTTCCTTGGTATTACGGATGATCTCTGCGTATCTTGCCATAATAAATCCCCCTTTCCCGTTTATTGCTCCATGTCTTCAAACCGCACCTGAATAGAATTGGCATGGGCGGTAAGGTGTTCGGCATTGGCAAACTTTTCAATATCGGTATGAATTGCCTCCAGCGCCTCTTTGGAATAATAAATAATGCTGGATTTTTTAATAAAATCGTCTACTCCTAATGGCGAGAAAAACTTGGCTGTGCCGTTGGTTGGAAGCACATGATTTGGGCCGGCAAAATAATCGCCTAAGGGTTCGCTGCTGTAAGGGCCTATAAAAATCGCCCCTGCATTTTGAATCTTTGTCATAACCTCAAATGGATTGCGGGTCACGATTTCCAGATGTTCAGAAGCAATTTCATTTGCAGTATCAATGGCGTCTTCTAAGGTTTCTGCCACCAGAATATATCCGTAGTTTTCCAGGGACTTTTCTAAAATTTCTTTTCTGGATAACTGTTTTACAAAACGATCCACTTCTTCGGATACCTGTTTGGCCAGTTCCATACTGGTAGTCACTAAAATAGCGCTGGCCAGTTCATCATGCTCTGCCTGGGAAAGCAAGTCCGCAGCTACAAAGCGGGGATTTGCGCTGTTATCCGCCAAAACCAGAATTTCGCTGGGGCCTGCAATGCTGTCAATGCTTACATGGCCGTATACTGCCTTTTTTGCCAGAGCTACAAAAATATTTCCAGGCCCTACAATTTTATTTACTCTGGGAATGGACTCAGTACCAAAGGCCAGCGCCGCTACTGCCTGTGCGCCTCCTGCCTTATATACTTCTGAAGCCCCTGCTAAATGTGCCGCAGTCAACGTAACGGGATTTACCTTTCCGTCCTTTCCAGGAGGCGTTACCATTACGATTCGTTTGACCCCTGCTACTTCTGCCGGAATAATATTCATCAGTACCGAAGACGGATAAGCCGCCTTTCCTCCTGGCACGTAAACGCCTACACTTTCTAAAGCCGTTATTTTCTGGCCTAAAATCGTGCCGTCAGGCTGGCTGTCAAACCAGCTTTGCCGCCGCTGCTTTTCGTGATAGGCCCTGATATTTTTCATGGACTTTTTCATCACTTCTAAAAGCTCCGGCTCTACCTGGGCCATAGCCTCCTCAATCTCTTCATCCGTTACCCGAATGGTGTTTGCCGTAATATGGGCGCCGTCAAATTTTTCGGTATAAGAAAAGACTGCCTGATCTCCATGTTCTTTTACATCGTCAATAATGGACTGGACCGTGCCTGCATAAGATCCGTATTGATTTGGGTCGCGCCGCAGCAGATCTGTCAGAATATTTTTCTTAGATGTTTCGTCTAAACCAATGATTCTCATAGAGTTTCCTCCCGAAGTAGTTGTTTAAAGGTTTGAATCAGACTGGTAATCCGATCATTTTCCCGTTTCATGCTTACCTGGTTGACTACCATTCTGGCAGAAAGGCCGCAGACCTCTTCCAATACCACCAGCCCGTTTTCTTTTAAAGTCGATCCGGTTTCTACAATATCCACAATCACTTCCGACAGCCCCACAATGGGCGCCAGTTCGATGGAACCGTTCAGCTTAATAATTTCTACGGTCTGATGCTTTTTGTTGTAAAAATAGTCTTTGGCAATATTTGGATATTTGGTGGCGACCCGAATCAGTTCATGGTGCTTTAATTTTTCCCTGGCTGACTCCGGTCCGCATACGCACATCCGGCATTTTCCCATTCCCAAATCGATGACCTCATAAAGTTTGCGGCCTTCTTCTAAAATGGTATCTTTTCCTACAATGCCAATATCTGCAGCGCCGTATTCTACATAGGTGGGAACGTCGTTGGCTTTTGCCAGGAAAAAGCGGACTCCCATTTCCTCGTTGGTAAAAATCAGTTTTCTGGAGGTCTTGTCTTTCATTTCTTCACAGGGAATGCCTGCCTGCTCAAAAAGTTCCATGGCCTTATTAGCCAGCCGTCCTTTTGCCAGGGCTACTGTTAAATATCTCATACCAACTCCTCCATTCTGTATTGCGAGTATGGAATCTGGCAGACCCTTCCGCTGTCCAAATCCATCTGTTCTATCATATCTCCCGTTCCGCCTAAATACAAAATCCGAGGAATCCGCCGATCCAGGGCCATTTTTCTGTAATCCTCTATGGAAGCATCATCCCTCTTCACGCTGGTAATGACTGACAGAGAGTGTCTTCGAATTGTTCCGGCCAGCCCAATGGCCTGGGTCTGGGCGCTGGCATCAAATAAAATCAGCCCATAGGGTCTTTCAACGGGAATCTCAATCTGCTGGCGGGACAGGGCAATTAATACCCGATCCACTTCTATGGCAAATCCCACTGCCGGACTATCCTTGCCAAACTGTTCCAAAAGCCGGTCATACCGTCCTCCCGTTACAATATAATCTCCTGTCCCGTAGGTATAGCCCTTAAAAATAATACCGGTATAATACTGATACCGGCTGACCATCCCCAGATCATAGGAAACATAGTCTTCCAGTCCGTAATCCTCTAAAAGCTGCTGAATCTGCTCCAGCCGTTCAATGGCTTTCAGAGCCCGTGGATTGGACGTCAGTTCTCTGGCCTGACTAATCTGATGGGCAGAACCAAACAACTCTAATAATTTCAAGAATCCCTGCTTTGTCTCTTCTTTAACCCCCCGTGATGTCAGCAAATCTTCAACGCCGAAATAATTTTTATTTTCAATTAAATCCCGCAGAATTTCCTGAGTTTCTTCATCCATTCCCGCTTCTTCTGCCAGGCCTCTGTAAAAGTCCGCATGGCCCAGTTCCACCTGAAACTCCTTTAATCCGGCAGCTTTCAGCGCTTCAATAATTATTGCCAGCAGCTCTGCATCCGCCTGAGGCGAATTGTCTCCAATCAGCTCTGCTCCGGTCTGGGTAGTTTCCTTTAACCGCCCCTGATAGCTGGTGTTATTTTTAAAGGTCCGTTCCAGGTAGCAGAGGCGGAGCGGATTGGTTTCATCCATATAGTATTTGGCCACACAGCGGGCCACAGCCGGAGTCATATCCGGTTTTAAAACCAGGGTGTTATTATCTCTGTCGAAAAACTTAAACATTTCCCGATCTCCCACGCTTCCCCTGTCCTTATTGAAAATGTCAAAATATTCAAAGCTGGGGGTCTCCAAATGCTCATAGCCGTAAAGATACAAAACCTTTAATATCTTACTTTCCAGAGCCAGTTTCCGCCTGCATTCCCCACTGTATATATCCCGAACGCCCTCCGGCGTATGTAAAAGCCTGTTCGCCATAAGAACTCCCTCCGTCCACTTCTTTATATTAAAGTGATAATTCGTTAATGTAATTGGTCTTATTATAAAAGAGGTTCCTCTATCTGTCAATCTCTTCTTTCCAAATCCATTTGAATCTGCTCCAGGTAATGGACAAACATATCCCGATGAGAGCGTATCAGCCACTCTTTATCCACTTCATCATATGTAAAGCTTTTGCGCCCGCCTTCTTCCATCCGTTTCCAAAACCGGTATACCTGGTCAAACGGAAGATAATAAATCTCATTAAAAGAGGTAAAAGACAGGATAATAAAAGAAATCCCTCCCTGTTCCTCAAATTCTTTCATAAAAGAAATCTGGTGGGGATGGATGTTCTGAAGTGGAAATGTTTTTACCGCACATTCTTTTGCATCAAAGCATATGGGGATTCCCTGAACTGCTCCAATATAATCTACGGTACTTTTCTGCTCAAAGTAGGCCAGAGTAATATGGCGGCTTTCCTTGTCAATGGAAACGGGCGTAATAGGCGTCGGTACTTTCTGAATTAAAGCCAGCTTTTTCTCCCGATAACTGTCATTGGTCCGGTTAATCAAATCTTCCAGTGTGGAGCCGCGAAGCCCCCTGCTGTTCCAGGTTCCCATGTGTAGTCCTTTCTGTTCTGTGTCGGTTCTGTCGAATATACCCTATTATAACATACTTGCAAATCTTTTGAAATGCCCTAGTTTTGATAATTCGGCAAAACCTTTTTTAAGAACAGCCAGCCATTCACTACAAACAGCCCCCCAAACAACAGCCGTGCTCCGGTCTCTGGCATCAGAAGCCTGATTCCGTTCATATCCCCTCCTCCGAAAAAAACATATAAAACGCTTAAATACAAAGGATCTGCAAGCATCAGGGCAATGGCTGCATAATATGCACAGGCCTTCCCCAGTCTGGACTTCATCCTCCCCAGCCTTCCGGAACAGGCGGCCAGTACATAGCCGGACAGTAACGCTGCCACTGGGCCTGCCAGGCAAAAAATCCCAAGCTGCAAATTGCTCATTCTTTCTCGATATACTGCTATCTGGATTCCCAGGCCTAAAAACCGTATCTGCTGAAAGGTTCCCAAATAGAGGGCGTATAAGAAATGCGCTCCCTCATGGATAATATAGTATACAGTCATAGCAAACAATATCCCTATGATCTGTCTTCTGCGCTTTGAATCACCCTTCATAACATTTCACCGTCCCCCAAAATACTGCTCCTGCATAACAGCCTTCCAAAATCACTGTCCACAGCCAGCCTCCCATGGCAGTGTCTAACAGCAGAAACATATCGTGAAAGAACACCAAGAGTAAAAACAGCAACATTGAACAGAGCTCCAGCCACCGTTTTCCGGGAATCCAGCGCTGCAGCACCATCCAGGAAAATACCGCTGTCAGCGGAAACATGATTCCTACCCTCCATATCTTTGTAACAACATCCTCAAAAGAGTATCGAATTTGAACATAAGAAAAAAAGTCAATCTCCAACTGCTCCAAAACCCAACATTCCAGATATATGACAAAAAATGCCAGAGCTGAAATCGGAAGAGCTGTCAAAATCCGAACTGCAAGAGTCTGTCCAAAAGGCCTTGGCTCCATCTGTTCCAAAATACTATAAGGCCCCCTGAAATTATTTAGCAGAGATGTAATAGGATATACCAAAAACAGATACCCACTAATGAGGTAAAATACCAGGATGGAAAGTGTCAGAATCCCGTCTGTGGCCGCCTCTTTTGGGGGAAGGGGCAATATACTGTGAACTGCGATAATAATAGCCAAAACCAGCAGGAAAATTTTGCAGCCTTCAAACCGTTTTCGCATTTCCCATTTCAGCGTCATTTTCATGGTATTCATTGAATCACCCCCAGATAATAGTCTTCTGCCGACATTCCCTTTTCCCGTATTTCCTCGGACTCAGCTATACAGATTCCATTTTTTGTAAGAACTGCCAGCACGTCAAATAAATCTCCAAAATCCCGCAGCAGATGGGTTGCCAGAATTACGGTTGCATCCTCTTCTAACTGTGAAAGCAAAATCCCCACCATATCCTGTTTCAATTTAATATCAAATCCTGCTGCCGGTTCATCCATCAGATAGATCGGCACTTTGCGGCAAAGGGCTAAAAACAGGCAGAGTCTCTCTGCTTCTCCCTTGGAAAGACTGCTGATTTTCCGGTCAAACGGAAGCTTCCATTCTCTGAATAATTCTTCTGCCTTTTTCCCGTCAAAATCCTGATAAAAATCCTTGTAATACTGAAGGGCATCTGACACCTTAAAAAACGGATAAAAATCCTGTGGAGACAACAGCCAGGAAACCCGTGACACACAAGCCTTGCCTTGAGAGGCAAAAGCCTGCTCCTCTATAATTACCTTTCCCTCATCCGGCTTTAAAAGTCCTGCCATAAGCTTCAGCAGAGTCGTCTTTCCTACTCCGTTTTCTCCTAAAAGTCCAATGATCCTGCCCTTGGGGAATGCAGCGGAAAGGTGTTGAAAAACAGGAGTTGTAAAATAGCATTTGCTGATAGCTTCTAATCGGATCGCCGTCTCATTCATGTTCCAGTCCCTCCTTCACTTTTTTCAGGATTTCTCCTTTGCCAAACCCCATCTTTTTCATCCGGCTTAGAAAATCCTGTACTTCTTCCCATACCATTTCTTCACATAGGCGCTCTGGTGCATCGGAGTTAACAAAGCTTCCTACGCCTTTTTGAGTGTGGATAATCCCCTCTGACTCCAAAAGAGCAACTGCCCTCTGAATTGTCAGGGCTGTCACCTGATACTTTGCAGAATACTGGCGGACCGAAAGCAGTTTATCCATTGCCTGAAGTTTTCCGCTGATAATCTCATTCTTAATATCGTCTGCTATCTGGACATAAATCGGAATATTATCCTGAAAACCCATGAACCATCACCTCAATACTGTTATACTTATGTATTATAGTATATAATATAATACAGGCCAAAGAATCTGTCAATCTGCAAATTCTTTGGCCTGGCTTAGCTGTTACTATTATTTACATAAATCTCCTGTAACATCTGCAGGAATGGTAAACTCCACTGCTCCCATATATCCTGGAGCCACCTCATATTCATCAAAGGAGATTACCAGTCTGCCGTCTTTGTTAAAATAGAAATCTTCTTCACCGGTTAATCCCTTAAAGTTAGTATCCTCTAAATCAGAGTCTAAGAAGTAGGATTTGCTGTCATCTGCAGCCATCTGCTCCCTCATCTGAGAAATGATATTTTCCCCGATAGCTGCCAGCTTATCCTTATCTCCTGCCAGCAGATCACTTAAAGAAATGATGTTTCCAGTCTTCTTATCAATATTAAAAATCTTAATTCTCTGCTCTGCGCTGGCCATTATCAGCTCCGTATTGATTCGCAGGCTAATCATGTTTTCATTTTCAAACGCAACGTCCCAGGTAGATGTAACAGACTGGAAACCTTCTCCTTCCGAAACCTTTAAATCTGCTTCGTACTGGGCGATTAACTGATCGGCATACTCTTCAATGGCCTTATTAGCTTCCCCTGTTCCCTGTTCGGCAACAACTTCCGGAATCTTAATATTAGCCTCATGGCCTCCTTCTGAAGATTCATAGGTACGGAAAGTTACAACCTGGGCAATGGGCCCGATAATTGGAAGCTTTCCCATAGCCATTGCCACAGACGGGCTTGTATTTACTAAAATTGTAATCGCTGCAACTGCTGCAGCTGCGGTAGCTGCGGTTCTCTTCATCATAATAATCACAGTTCCTTTCTTCTGTTCTGCTTTTTCTTCCTGTGCCTGCCGGATTCCCAAAAGAATTCTGTCCTTTGCTTCCGCTGGAACTGGAATTTCATCATACTGATGCTTTAAATCCTGAAGCGTGTCGTTCTTCATCTTAATCCTCCTTTTGAAACACCTGCAAATGCTTCTTCTTCTAAATCTGCACGGAGCTTTTTTAAAGCTCTGTAAAGTCTGGACTTTATCGTGCTAAGCGGTTCTCCGGTAACTTCTGCAATCTTTTCCAATGTCAGTTCTTCAAAATACCGAAGTGCCACTACCGTTTTTTCTTCCTCTTTTAGACGGTTCAGGGCAGCAGCTAAATCCGGATCGGAATATGAGTCTTCTACTGGCATTTCATAATCTTCAATCTGGGTGTTCATCCCCTCTTTCTTTCGTTTTCTCAGCATATCTATAGCAGTATTCACCACTATCCGGTAAATCCATGTGGAAATATAGTTTTCATTCACCACTTTCCCCGAATCCCGAATTGCCTTGTAGGCGCTTTCCTGTACGACATCCAGGGCATCTGCCTGATTTCCCGTATAGCTGTAGGCTAACCGGTAATATCTGTCATAATGTTTCAAAAGAACCTGTTGAATCTGTTCATCTGCTCGTTCAGACATTATATCCTCCTTTTCTCTTTCTATCTGTTAGACGAAAGTATCTGTCAATTAGTTTCAAAAAAATACCGGATTCTAATTTTTCAGAATCCGGTACATCATTTGTTATTCTTCTCCAAAACGTTTTGCCTGTTCTGCGATTAACTCCTGATCTTCAAAGTAGTTAATTTTCATAGAACGCTTTACGCAGGCCAGGGTGTTGGCAGCAACTTTTTCTGCCTTTTTGCTGCCTTCCTCTAAGATCCGGTAAACCTCCGGAATCCGCTTCTCCCACTCTTTTCTTCTCTGGCGGATTGGTTCTAATTCTTCCTGAATCACTGCATTTAAAAACTTCTTTACTTTTACATCTCCCAGACCGCCTCTGGTGTAATGAGCCTTCAGCTCATCCAGATTCTGGTAATCCGGCAGATATTTTGCAAAATGCTCGTCTTTGCAGAATGCATCCAGATAAATAAATACCGGATTGCCTTCTACCTGACCTGGATCTTCTACCCGAAGGTGGTTGGGATCTGTAAACATGGACATAATCTTTTTCTTTACATCTGCCTCTGTATCGGATAAGTAGATGCAGTTTCCAAGAGACTTGCTCATTTTAGCCTTGCCGTCTGTTCCAGGAAGACGAAGGCATGCCTTATTATCTGGCAGTAAAATGTCAGGCATGGTCAAAGTCTCGCCGTATACGGTATTAAACTTATGAACAATCTCTCTGGTCTGTTCCAGCATCGGCATCTGATCTTCACCTACCGGAACTGTGGTAGCCTGAAACGCCGTAATGTCCGCTGCCTGGCTGATTGGATAGGTAAAGAATCCTACCGGAATGCTGGCTTCAAAATTACGCATCTGAATCTCAGATTTAACGGTTGGGTTTCTCTGAAGACGGGATACAGTAACCAGATTCATATAATAAAAGGACAGTTCACACAGCTCCGGAATCTGAGACTGAATAAACAGGGTGGATTTTTCCGGATTCAGACCGCAGGCCAGGTAATCCAGAGCAACCTCAATAATATTCTGGCGGACTTTTTCCGGATTGTCTGCATTGTCTGTAAGAGCCTGAGCGTCTGCAATCATAATGAACACTTCATCATATTCGCCGGAATTCTGCAATTCTACTCTTCTCTTTAATGATCCCACATAATGTCCTACATGGAGACGGCCTGTTGGCCGGTCGCCGGTTAAAATAATTTTTCCCATTGTAACTTCCTCCGATTATCATGTAATTTTCTTAGTCATGGCAGATAATAGGCATGTTTTTGTATACATGCTCGTAAATAACCGCCGCTTTTTTTGGCGGCAGATTAATGCACCCGTGGGAACCGCTGGTCTTATAAATAGTTCCACCAAAGCTTCCCCTCCAGTCTGCGTCATGGAGTCCGATTCCACCGTTAAACGGCATCCAGTATTTTACCGGGGTGGCGTAATCTTCTCCTTTTAAAACTTTATCCTTCTGTTTATAAGTAAGTCCGAAAATACCAGGAGGAGTTGTCCATCCTTTTGATACATTGCCGGACACAAAAGGCGTGTCTAAGATACACTGTCCATTTTCTACCAGATATAAATGCTGGTTTCCTAAATCCACTTCTACATAAGTCATACCGTAGTCATTACCAGTTCTGCTGGCAGCTGTCTGGGTATAAACCGGTTCCCGCTCTGAACTCTGACAAGTCTGAATCGCAGCAATCAAAGCCTGTGTTTCTGCTTCCTGATTGATTTTCCATCCATAAGGACCGGTTACAGTAACATCCTGTCCCGATGCTGTACGGAACAAATGAGGCTTACCAGCCGTGTCGTATTTGTCGGCCAGAGTTTTTACATAAGCTGCTGCCTGAACCGGATCTACCGTTACTGCAGTTCCATCTGTTCCCGTGATCCAGCTGGAAATGACCTCCCCTGAAAGTACTTCAGATGTTTCTCCAAACCGGTAAGTAATGGTCATATCACCACAATGATTCATGGCATCCAGAAGAGCAAGCAGGTTTCCATCCTGGGAACGAACGGTAATTTCCTCATAACAGCCCGCTTCTGCCAGGTTTAAAGACGGCTGGTGAGAAGCCAGTGCCTCCTGAACTGCCTGTATCAGCCGTTCCATGTTCAGATCCGTTCCTTCGATTTCCGGTACAATGACAAAGCCTTCCCCATTGGGATTTTTTACAATATGGGCATTTTCTGTTTTTACAACATCGCTTCCAGTTACCAGAACCAGAGAAGAAAGCTTATTTAACAGCGCTTCCTGGCTATACGTAACATTCATTGGAAGATCATAATTGTTATCTACTGCCGGACCAGATATCCGCCCATTTTCATTTTCTTTGGCAAGAATTTCTGTCAGTCCATCTCCCAGCACTGCCATCATGCCAATTTCTGAGCCCTGAACTATCTCTTCTTTTCCGTCTTTTCCAACCAGAGTCAGGGTATAGCCGCTGCCATAACAGGCTTCAATACCGGTCTTTGCTTCTTCCGGCGTCCATCCCGCTGTATTTACACCATTAATTCTGGTTCCGCTTACGTAAACCTCAGGATCATTATGATTATTGTAAACTGCTGCCTGTGTAAGAAAACTGCCAGATACGGACAAAACCGCCGACAGGCAAACCACTGTCATTTGTTTCAAAAATCTGTTTCCCATTTTTTACGTCCCTTTCTCCATTATTTCTTTCTCGTCTATTGTACTAGGGGGCACAGGAAAAGTCAACGAGGTTGTATCTGGAAAAATTCTGGAGGCAGCTGAGCTGTAAACGTTTTGCCGGAAAGGTATGAAAGAGGTTCCGCCATTTGTTCCGGCATCACCAGCTTCCAGGAATGAAGCATCTGGGATGTAATCCCATATTCTTCCCTCGCTTTGTCATTTACGGATTTTTTCCCATATTTCATATCTCCTACAATGGGATGCCCAATGGAAGCCAGGTGTGCACGAATTTGATGGGTACGTCCGGTCAAAAGGGTTACACGCAGAAGTGTATAGATTCCATCTGTCCAAAGCGGTACATACTCTGTGGCAATAGGCTGGCCGTCTGGAACTGCTGTTTGGGTAATGGTTACCTGGTTTGTTTTAGAGTCCTTTTTTAAAAATCCCTCTATCTTCTGAGAAGAAGTTACCTTTCCTGCCACCATACACTGGTAATATTTATGAAGACTCCTGTCCCGAAATGCCTCAGAAAGAATCTGAAGGCCTGCCAGGGATTTTCCTGCTGCAATCAGACCGCTGGTATTTCGGTCCAGGCGATTGCATACCGAAGGACGGAAGGTACGAAGCTGCTCCTGGGTCATCTGGCCGGATTCCAGCAGATAGTCAATAATCCGTTCTACCAGAGATACATCCGTATCTTTCGCCTTTTGGGACAGCATACCGGAAGGCTTATTGATTAAAAGGATATGGGAGTCTTCATAAATAATGGAGAGAGGCTTTGTATCCGGCTTTTTCCTGTTCCGTTTTGAAGAGACAGGAACTTTTTGAGACGGGGCTGAAAAACCCTCAATGGTTTCCTCCGACAAAAACAGCCGGATTTCATCCCCCTCTTTTAACCGTTCAGAGCCCTCGCATTTTTTACCGTTTAAGGTAATGTTTTTTTTCCGCATCATTTTATAGAAAAAGCTTTTGGGAGCCTGGTTTAAGTACTTTGCCAAAAGCTTGTCCAGACGCTGGCCTGCCTCATTGGGGCCTACAGACAGCTGTCGCATAGAAACCTCCTACATAGACAAATTTTTTAAAAGCTCTGCGGCATAATCCACGCTTCCGTCATCCTCATAAGAAGACGCCGGCTTTAATCCTTTCAGTCTCCGTTCAAAGGCACTTAAATCTTTGACAATCCGAACATTACCGTCCAGCCGGTGGGCCGTAAACATGCCGTTTAAATAGGCTTCCGCCTTTGCCACATCAATTTTGGGATTGGAGCAAAAGGCACAGACTCCAGCCGGATGAACTGCTACAGCATCCAGTGGAAGAATCTGTTCTTTGGATGTAACAATCAAATCATAAAGCATGCAGCATTTTCCCTCAAAGGCTTTCACTGCATTATAAAATTCTTTTCCAGGAGTCCGATAACGGAAAGACGCCAAAAAAGGAGATGCTACATTGGCTACTGGAAGCACGGTTAAAATTGCCATTACTGTAAGAATATTTTTTGCAGCCTGGTTATCGGTAAGGTTTCTTGCCGCAAGCTGGCCGACAATCATAACTCCTCCTAAAATCAGTTCCAGAATCTGAACCTTTCTCCGAAACTCCCGATAACCATAACTGCCCTTTTGAACCCGTTTCATGTTAAACTCCTTTCCTGCAGCCTATCCATAAGAGATAAAATCCATTCATGGGGCAGCATCTTGGACATCAGCCAAAAAACTTTCATCCATACTCCATATACCGAAACGCTTTTTTCAAGAATGGTGTCTGTTATGGCTTTCTTCACTACTTTTTCCGGTTTTGCCATTACCAGCCGTTTATAGATGGGATATGGGACTGTCTGGCCGCCTTCTTCCATCACCTGGAAAAACTCCGTTTTAACCGGCCCAGGACAGACGGCCGTTACGGTAATCCTGCGGTGTTTCAATTCTCTATTTAAAGCCCTGCTGTAGCTTAATACAAAGGCTTTGGAAGCCGCATAAACGGCAAAGTCCGGCTGGGGTAAAAATGCCGCGGCAGAGGAGAACTGCAAAACTCTTGCCCCATCGGATAAGAACGGTAAACACATATGGGTGATTGCAGTCAAGGCCTTGCAGTTTACGTCCACCATTCCGGTTTCATCACTTTGGCTCCTTGCGCCTGCTGCCCCGTTCTTTCCATATCCGGCGGCATTGGCAAGAAAGCGGATACTGGGGCGTTCCTGTTCCAGAGCGTCTCGAAGTTCCCCAAGTTCTTCTTCCTTTGTAAGATCCACAGCAAAGGAACGCAGCCTTACGGGAACCTGCAAAGCCAGTTGTTTCAGCCGTTCTTCTCTTCTGGCCAATACCCAGATTTCATCCAGGCAGGCAAACCGATCGGCTAACTGAATAACCGTTTCTCTTCCCATTCCGGAAGAGGCCCCTGTAACCACTGCAATTTGAAGCCGATGTTTGTTCTCCATCCAGTATCCCTCCCAGGTTCCTATTTTTTCACAGACTTTTTATGGACATTCCGTATGGTCTTTTTGGGCTTAGCCTTTTTAGAACCATCTCCTGTTTTAGAACCGTCTGATTTTCTGACCGAATTTCCAGTACCCTGTCCTTTTTCCGGACGGATCAGGCATTTTGGCCCATACCCGATTAAATCCGTTCTTCCAGCCAGCCTGAGTGCTTCTTCTACCAGAGGACGGTTTTCCGGACGGCGGTACTGAATCAGCGCTCTCTGCATGGCTTTTTCGTGAGGATTAGTCGGCACATATACCGGCTTCATGGTTCTTGGATCCAGGCCGGTATAATACATGCAGGTAGAAATGGTAGACGGCGTAGGATAAAAATCCTGTACCTGTTCCGGCATATAGCCCAAATCCCGCAGATATTCTGCCAGTTCTACTGCCTCTTTCATGGTAGAACCAGGATGGGAAGACATCAGATAAGGGACTAAATACTGTTTCAGGCCCAGCCGTTCATTCATTTTTTTATACTCATCGCAGAATTGACGGTAAACCCGATTTTCCGGCTTTCCCATCTTCGTCAATACCGCATCTGACACATGCTCCGGCGCAACCTTCAGCTGACCGCTTACATGGTATTGGCACAGTTCTTTTAAAAACTTCTTTCCCGGATCTGCCAGTGCATAATCAAAGCGGATACCGGAACGGATAAATACTTTTTTTACCTTTGGAATGCTTCGCAGCTTCCGCAGAAGTTCAATATAATCCGTATGGTCTGCCTTTAAATTTTTACAGGGAGTCGGGAAGAGACACTGCCGGTTTTTGCAGGCTCCGTGTTCCAGCTGTTTCTCACAGGCCGGATAGCGGAAGTTTGCCGTAGGTCCGCCCACATCATGGATATATCCTTTAAAATCCTTGTCTTCGGTTAAGAGTTTTGTTTCTTCTACTAAAGACTCATGGCTTCTGG
>CALHQJ010000125.1 GCA_938036545.1 uncultured Clostridium sp.
ATGGAAGTGCGGGCATATTGTAGCAGTTCAGCTTTGCATCTTCTTGCCCGCTTACTGCGGACAAGAAGCGTCGGGCGCCTGCCCTATGAAGATTTAGACAGAAAAATTCTTGTAATATTGATTTATTTATAGTACAATAACCCTAAGTTGACTTGTTGAAATAAGACAGTTTCAGGCAGTCGGCCAATATAAACAGAAAGTTTCGCTTCTTATAAACAGAAAGGGGAGTATTATGATGAAACAGTGGAAAAAAACAGTTCTTTTGGCAGCTCCTATGACATTGACCATGGCGTTTACCAGTTTTGCAGGTCAGTGGGAAGAAGAAGATATTACCTGGAAATACCGTCAGGATGACGGCGTTTATGCGGCTGACGTCTGGCAGTGGATTGACGGCAACGGCGACGGCATTGCAGAATGTTACCACTTTAATGAAGATGGATTTTTGGATTTGAATACAGTAGTAGACGACTGGATTGTCAACAGCCAGGGTCAGTGGACCATGGGAGGCAATGTCCAGCAGCTGGATTTAAATGTTACGGCAGAAGAAATTGGAGCCATTTATGGAGCCGCTAATGCGAAGGCCTCCGGATTAAAGGATTTTGACGCAGATATCAATGCAGTAATGAAATTTACTGTGGATCAGGAATCCATGGATATGCTGATGGATATGAATATGAAAATGCAGGGCGCTTATACCGGAAATATGAAGATTCTGTATGATATGGCGCTGAAGGCTGACGGAGAAGCCATGACCATGACTATGTTCTATCAGGACGGTTATATGTATACAGAAACTGAAGGCGTAAAGATGAAGATGCCCATGGATATGGACGAGATGCTGGAACAGAGCAAGGCCATGAGCACCAGCCTGCAGTTTGCTTCTGACCAGCTGTACGGCATGGAACAGATGCAGCTGTATCGCAATGGAAATGCAAAGACCATTACTTACGAGATGAATACGGCAGAGCTGAATGAGGCGGTAAACCAGGTTATGGCTTTGATGGGAACCGATTTTTCCGATATGGGTTATGAATACCAGGTAGACCGTGCCAGCGGAACTATCCACATCAATGAAGACGGCTATGCAGATAAAGAGAGTGTTTCCATGGATATGTCCATGACGGTTTTAGACATGAATATGAACATGAGCATTGACATGGATATGACAATTAAAAATCCTGGACAGCCTGTATTTATTACCCTTCCGTCGACAGAGGGCTATACTGATTTTATGGATATGCTGGAATGAATTACCGTTGAATGAGATAACGAGAGTTTGGGGACACTCATAAAATGAGTGTCCTTTTTTAGAACTGCCAGAAAAAGTAAAGGAGTGTATGACAGATGAATGAAGCATTTAAACAGTTAAAGACCCATTTAGATGAGGCGATGGCGGTACAGACCGCTCTGGTATTGTTTGAGTGGGATGACGCTACCCTGGCTCCCAAAGCAGCGGGAGCCAATACCTCAAAGGTTATCGAGATCCTGTCGGGACAGTATTTTAAGGCAATGACTGGAGACGAGACAAAGGCGCTGGTAAAGCAGTGCTTAGAGAATCCAGAAGGCTTAAATGAAGCAGAATCAGCCCAGGTAAAAGAAGTGGAGGAGCAGATCAGCCAGTTAGACTGTATTCCAAAAGAAGAATATCAGGCGTTTGCCAAGCTATCCTCTGAATCCGTGCGGATTTGGGAAGAAGCCAAAAAGCACAATGATTTTGCCAGTTTTGCCCCTGTTCTGAAACAGGTAGTAGAGTACCAGAAAAAGTTTGCAGGCTATCGGGCCAAGGAGGGGCAGAGCAGATACGACGCCCTTCTTCGGGATTACGAAAAAGACTTTACCACAAAAGAACTGGATGAATTTTTTGAAACGTTAAAGGAAGAAATCGTTCCATTTTTAAAGAAGGTGACAGAAAGCAGCCATCAGATTCAGGGGGATTTTCTGATCGGTGATTTTCCGGAAGAGAAACAGGAGAAACTGGGAAGATTTCTGGCAGAATATGTAGGCTTTGACTTTGCGAAAGGGGTATTTGCAGTTAGCGCCCATCCCTTTACCACGAATCTTCACAATCGGGATGTGAGGATTACCACCAATTATAATGACCATGTGGACAGCTCCATCTTTTCCGTTATCCATGAAGCCGGACATGCCATTTATGAAATGGGCATCCGTGATGATTTGACCCAGACCGTAGTGGGACAGGGAGCTTCCATGGGAATGCACGAGTCCCAATCCCGTTTCTTTGAAAATATTATTGGAAGAAGCAGGGATTTCTGGGTCCCTGTTTATGGAAAGCTGCAGGAAATTTTCCCAGATCCATTTGAGAAGATTGAACTGGATCAGTTTGTAGAAGCCATCAATCAGGTGCATCCTGACTTGATCCGTACCGAAGCAGATGAGCTGACTTACAGCCTTCATGTCCTGATCCGCTATGAGATTGAAAAAATGCTGATAGAAGGAGAATTGGACGTAGAAAAGCTGCCGGAGATCTGGGCAGACAAGTATGAAGAATATTTAGGGGTTCGACCGGAAACCGATACCGAAGGCGTTCTTCAGGATATTCACTGGTCTCAGGGCTCTTTCGGTTATTTTCCGTCCTATGCCCTGGGAAGTGCATTTGGGGCCCAGATCTACTATCATATGAAAGAAACCATGGATTTTGAAGGCCTTTTAAGAGAAGGAAAGCTTGACGTAATCCGAAACTACCTGCGGGATCACATCCACCAGTACGGCAAGCTGAAAACCAGCCGGCAGATTTTAAAAGATACCACAGGGGAAGACTTTAATCCCCAGTATTACGTGAGATATTTAAAAGAAAAATACTCTGCCATCTATAAAATCGGCGATTGAAATTTAAAATCGGTTATGCTATAGTATTGCATATGAAAATGCCTGCTTTGTCTGGGAGACAGGGCAGGCATTTGCTGTAAAAGAAAATTGAGGTAAGGGAAGGATGGCAGCCATGCTGACTGCAAAGGAGGAAATTACATGAAAATACGCGACATCCTGGCAGAGGGAAAACCAACTCTGTCCTTTGAGGTATTCCCGCCTAAGACGGCGGATAATTATGAGTCTGTAGAGGCTGCAGCTCTTAAAATTGCCCAGGCAGGGCCGTCATTTATGAGTGTTACTTACGGAGCTGGAGGCGGAACCAGCCAGTATACCGTTCAGATTGCATCGACAATTAAAAATAGGGGACAGGTGACGCCCCTGGCCCATCTGACCTGCGTTTCATCCACCAGAGACGGTGTAAGAAAAATCCTGGAAGAATTAAAGGAAAACCAGATAGAAAATATTTTGGCATTAAGGGGAGATATACCGGAGGGCGGAACACTGGTACACGATTACAGTTACGCATCGGAACTGATTGACGATATCAAACAGGCTGGAGACTTCTGCATTGGCGCTGCCTGCTATCCGGAGGGCCATGTGGAATCGGCTAATAAGGCAGAGGATATTCTGCATCTGAAAGAAAAAGTAGATGCAGGCTGCGATTTTTTGACCACCCAGATGTTTTTTGACAATAATATTTTATATAACTTTTTGTACCGGATTCGGGAAAAAGGAATCCAGGTTCCGGTGATTGCCGGAATTATGCCGGTAACCAATGCCAAACAGATTAACCGTATCTGTAAAATGTCCGGAACCTATCTTCCGGCAAGATTTAAAGCCATTGTAGATCGGTTTGGAGACAATCCGGCAGCTATGAAACAGGCGGGAATTGCCTACGCTACAGAGCAGATTATTGATTTAATTGCCAATGGGGTTAACGGAATCCACGTATATTCCATGAATAAACCGGATGTGGCAATGCGGATAAAGGAAAGTTTGTCTGAGATTGTCCAGTAAAACAGCAGAGCAAAAAGAGGAAGCCAATGGAAGTAAACAGAAGGGAAATTTTCCGGTATCTGGGGTATGGAAGGACAGAGCCGGATGAGAGAATCAGGGCTTTGGCAGAGTCCTGTCTGGAAGAGCTGGAACAGGAGACGGAGCCAAAGTGCCTGTTTCGGGAGTATCCCCTGGCGCTAAGGGTGGAAAATGGGATTGACGGCGGCTGTTTTCAGACTGTAAGCAAAAATCTTGGGAAAAATTTAAAAGACTGTGAGAACCTGCTTGTTTTTGCCGCTACGTTAGGAGCCGGAGCCGATCAATTGATTCAAAAGTATTCCAGACTCCAGATGAGCAGGGCAGTGGTGATGCAGGCGGCTGCCACGGCCATGCTGGAAGACTATTGCGACAGCATGTGTCAGGCACAGGCAGAAGACTATGAGACCAGAGGCCTGTATCTGCGGCCAAGATTCAGCCCTGGATATGGGGATTTCCCTCTGGAAAACCAGAAAAGCCTGCTAGATGGGCTGGAAGCTGGGAAACGGATAGGAATTAAGCTGACCGACAGCCTTTTAATGATGCCTTCTAAGTCCGTAACAGCAGTTATGGGAATCAGCCGAAGGCCTTACCGCTGCCAGGTAAAGGGGTGCGAGGCATGTGGAAAGACAGACTGCGTATACCGGCGCTGACCACAAAAAGAAAAAAGAAAAGAGAACGTTGCGATGCATAAAATATTAGAAGAAATGAAAAAACACCGTCTTTTTTTTGACGGCGGTACGGGAAGCATTCTCCAGGCAAAGGGACTGGCGCCAGGAGAACTTCCAGAGACATGGAATCTTCTCCATCCGGAAATTCTGATCCAGCTTCACAGGGATTATCTGGAAGCAGGAGCAGATATTATTAATACCAATACCTTTGGGGCCAACGGATTAAAGTTTCACAAGGGAACAGAATTTGAACTGGCTCCCATTATTCAGTCAGCGGCAGCTAATGCAAAAGAGGCGGTCCGCCAGTCTGGAAAAGAGGCTTTTATTGTGCTGGATCTGGGGCCTACGGGAAAGCTGTTAAAGCCGTTAGGCGATCTGGATTTTGAGGATGCAGTGGCGCTGTACCGCGAAGCTGCAGAGATTGGCGCTGCAGAGGGGCTGGATGCCGTTCTGATTGAAACCATGAGCGACAGCTATGAGATAAAAGCAGCAGTATTGGGCGTAAAAGAAGCCTGCAGCCTTCCGATTTTTGTGACTATGGTATTTGATGAAAAGGGCAAGCTTTTGACTGGAGGAACTGTGGAATCCATGACAGCCATGCTGGAGGGACTGGGGGTAGACGGAATTGGCGTTAATTGTGGATTAGGCCCTGTCCAGATGAAGCCGATTGTGGAAAACCTGTTAAAGGCAACGTCCCTTCCGGTCATTGTCAACCCCAATGCTGGACTTCCAAGAAGCCAGGATGGAAAGACTGTATACGATATTGACAGCGATACATTTGCCAGAGAAATGAAAGACATTGCACTCATGGGGGCAGCGGTAGTTGGCGGCTGCTGCGGCACAACGCCGGAACACATTAAAAAGACTGTGGAGCTTTGCAGGGAGATACCGGTAAAATGGCCGGAGGACAAGGGGAGAACCGTTGTTTCTTCGTATTCCAGGGCAGTGGTAATAGACAAAAATCCGGTGATTATTGGAGAACGGATCAATCCTACTGGAAAGTCTAAATTTAAACAGGCATTGCGGGACCATGATTTAAGCTACATTTTACGGGAAGGCGCAGTACAACAGGACAATGGCGCCCATGTGCTGGATGTCAATGTAGGACTTCCGGAGATTGACGAACCGTCTATGATGGAAGAAGTCATAAAAGAACTGCAAAGCATTACGGATCTGCCTCTTCAGATCGACACGGCAGATATTGAAGCCATGGAACGGGGAATGAGGATTTATAATGGAAAACCTCTGATTAATTCTGTAAATGGTAAGGAAGAGGTCATGGAAGCGGTGTTCCCCCTGGTTAAAAAATATGGCGGCACAGTGGTGGCTTTATGTCTGGATGAAAATGGGATTCCGGACACGGCTGAGGGAAGAATCCGGATTGCCCGAAGGATTTATGAAAAAGCGGAACAATACGGGATTTCCTCCAAAGACATTTTAATTGATGGTTTGTGTATGACCGTAAGCTCTGATAGCAAAGGCGCTCTGACTACCCTGGAGACCTTAAGAAGAATCCGAGATGAGCTGGGGGGAAAGAGCATTCTGGGAGTGTCCAATATTTCCTTTGGACTTCCTCAAAGAGAACATATTAATGCAGCATTTTTTACCATGGCGCTGCAGAGCGGATTAAATGCAGCCATTATCAATCCTAATTCAGAGGCTATGATGAGGGCTTACTACTGTTATCGGGCTTTGTCAGATTTAGATCCCCAGTGCGGAGATTATATCAGTATTTACAGCGGACAAAACACCAGTTTGGGACAGACCATAAAGAAAAAGACAGATCGTCCGGATGGGGCGGAAGACGGCGGCAGTGGCCTGTTTGAAGCCATTGTACGGGGCTTTCGGGAAAATGCGGCAAAAGCGGCCGGAGAGTTATCAGGAGAAAAACTGCCCTTAGATATTATTAATGAAACCATGATTCCTGCATTGGATTTTGTAGGAAAAGGCTTTGAAAACGGAACGATTTTCCTGCCTCAGTTATTAATGAGCGCAGAAGCAGCCGGAGCCGCTTTTGAGGTGCTGAAGGCCGAGATGCAGAAACACGGCCAGACACAGGAGAAAAAGGGAAAGGTGATTCTGGCTACCGTAAAAGGCGATATTCACGACATTGGCAAAAATATTGTAAAGGTTCTTCTGGAAAATTACAGTTATCAGGTGATTGATTTAGGAAGAGACGTATCGCCTGAGGTAATTACAGGACAGGCCATAGAAGAACATGTGCCGGTAGTGGGCTTAAGCGCATTGATGACGACTACGGTTCCCAGCATGGAAGCTACTATCCGCATGTTAAGAGAAAAAGCACCCTGGGTAAAAATTATGGTGGGGGGAGCCGTTTTAACCAGGGAATATGCAGAGACCATCGGCGCAGACTGTTATTGCAAAGACGCTATGGCTTCTGTAAATTTTGCAGAGTCTGTGATTTGCAGAGAGCGTTAAGATAAAGGAGCAGCCACAGTGTTATTTTCCAGCATGTCATTTTTAATCTTATTTCTGCCCGTTACCCTGGCCGGATACTTCTTTATGCCAAAGGTCTTAAAAAACCTTTGGCTTTTGGCTGCCAGCATGGTGTTTTATGCCTGGGGAGAGCCGGAATTTGTTAAAGTAATGGCATTGTCTATTGCAATGAATTATGGATTTGGACTTGCGGTAGACAGGGTCAGGGAAAGGAAGCTGGTAAGCAGACTGGTTTTGACTGTTATGGCAGTCTGCAATCTGGCCTTTCTGGGTTATTATAAATACATGAATTTTTTTGTGGAAACCGTAAATCAGGCGGCAGGGCGGGAGGTTTTTGCTCCCACTGCCATTGTCCTTCCCATCGGAATTTCCTTTTTTACCTTTCAGGCTATGTCTTATGTCATAGACGTATACCGGAAACAGGGAAAGGTGCAGAAAAATATATTAAACGTGGGTCTTTATATTGCCTTTTTCCCCCAGTTGATTGCAGGCCCCATTGTACGGTATGAGACCTTTGCAGAGCAGATTGATAACCGAAGGGTGACGGAAGACGGTTTTCTGGCAGGTATTCACCGGTTTGTGTATGGATTTATCAAAAAAGTGCTGGTTGCCAATACCATGGCAGTCATTGCAGATTATATCTTTACCCTTCCGGAGGCAGGAGCCCTGACGATGGGAGGAGCCTGGCTGGGGGCGATTGCCTATACCTTCCAGATTTACTTTGATTTTTCAGCCTATTCCGATATGGCCATTGGCCTGGGACAGATGTTTGGATTTTGTTTTCCGGAAAATTTCCGCTATCCCTATATGGCAGAGTCCATTACCGATTTTTGGAGACGGTGGCACATTTCCTTAAGCACCTGGTTTCGGGATTACGTTTACATTCCATTAGGCGGTTCCAGAGTGGACTCTAAATGGAAACTGGTACGAAATCTCTTTGCTGTCTGGTTTTTAACAGGAGTCTGGCACGGGGCCAACTGGACCTTTATTTGTTGGGGACTTTTTTATTTCGTGCTTTTAACGGCAGAAAAACTGCTTCAGCTTCCAGAACGGGCAAAAAAACTTCAATTAGGGTGGCTGTATCGGATTTGTACCTTGCTGTTAGTGGTTTGCGGCTGGGTGCTGTTTCGGTCAGAAAGCCTTGGAGAAGCAGCGCTTTATTTGAAAACCATGTTTGGCCTGGAACAGACTTACCCTCAGGCAACCTGGACTCTTTACTATGTGTGGGAATACCGGTGGTACTGGATTGGGGCATTGTTAGGAAGTACGCCCGCAGTCAGCAGGCTTTTAAACTGGGCAGACAGAGAAACAGGGTGGAAGCCTGGACAGCTGGCAGTTCATGGGGGAGTGTTCCTCTTGTTTTTGCTGGCAGTTTCTGAACTGGTAATGGGCGCACACAATCCATTTATTTATTTTAATTTTTAGGTAACGATTCAGAACGGCGGGAAATCTGGCGCAAAAAGCTGTCGTCCTGAACAGTTATATTTTAGCAGAAAGAATGTCAGAAGCTATGAAGATTTTAAAAAAGTTACACCGCTACAGCCTGGCTGCCGCTTTTCTGGTGTTTACGGGAACCATGGCCGTGTGGAATCTGCCTGGAGCAAAGAAAGCGGCAGAAACCAGCAGAGAAAAAAACTGGACAGAAATTTCCAAATCCCTGGAGCAGTATTACAGTGAAGATGTAAAAGGAAGATACCGGTTTATTGAGGGAAACGGCCTGGCTAAAAGACTGGCTTTTTTACGTACCTGCAACGATACGGTAAGGTTGGATAACGGCGATTTAGAGCGCCTTGGAAACCATTTTGATATAGAAGATACAACGGACAGCCTGATAAAGCTGAATGAATACTGTAAAGAACTGGATATTCCACTGCTCTGTGTGTTTGCTCCTTCTAAGGTGTGCCGCTATGATACAGGGCTTCCCCTGGGAGTGCCGGATGAAGTGAATCCTGGCGCCGATCAGGTGATTGGAAGCCTGAAAGAAGCGGGGGTTTCCGTATTGGATTTGAGGGAAAGCCTTCACAAAGAAGGCCTGTCCCACGAGGAACTCTTTTTTCATACCGATCACCACTGGAATTTAGAAGGGGCGTTTTGGGGCTATCAGAAGCTGGCAGAACGTTTAAATGAGGATTACGGATATAATATTGGGGAAAGCCTGACGGATCGAAGCCGGTTTTGCCAAAAGGATTTTCCAAAAGGGTTCCTGGGTTCTTACGGAAAAAGAACTGGAAAATATTTTGGGGGAGTAGACGATATTTCTGTTATTCTGCCGGATTTCGAGACTCATCTTCGGATGGAGGTGCCAGACCGTAATTTGGTTCGGGAAGGGGATTTTTCAGAGGCAGTTCTGGACTGGAGCCAGATAACGGATTCCGGTTATTATGACGAAGGCCATATTCCTTATGCGGTTTATATGGGAGACGATTATAATCTGGTCCGGCTTACCAATCAGGAAGCAGCGAATAAGAAAAAACTGCTGTTTTTAAAGGATTCCTTTGTCCGTCCGGCAGCCTGCTTTTTGAGTCTTGGAGTGGAGGAAGTAGAGGCTGTTGATTTAAGAGTGGAGCCTAAGATTTCTGTCAAAGATTATTTAAAAGAACATAAACCGGATACGGTTATATTGATGTACAGCGTGTGGGCGCTGAAGGACTACAATCTGATTGATTTTGGATTGTAATCTGTGCTATAGTATAAGACAGACTCATCATAAGAGAAAAGAGGATGCACCATGATTGATTTAATTCAAAGACCGAGAAGGCTGCGTACCACCCCCCTTCTTCGGAAAATGGTTCGGGAAACCCGAATGGATAAATCTTCTCTGATTTACCCCATGTTTGTTAAAGAAGGTACAAATATAAAAGAAGAGATTCCGACTATGCCAGGACAGTTTCGTTACAGTGTGGAGCGGCTGCCGGAAGCGCTGGAAGAGGTTGCAAAGGCAGGAGTTCCAAGCGTTATGCTGTTCGGCATTCCCGATCACAAAGACGCCTGTGGAAGCGGCGCTTATGCAGAAGACGGGATTATCCAGAAAGCATTTCGAAAGGCCAAAGAGAGCGTACCGGAATTGTATTACATTGGAGATGTGTGTATGTGCGAGTACACATCCCATGGACACTGCGGCATTTTAAACGGCCAGTATGTGGATAATGATAAAACTCTGGACTCTCTGGCAAAGATTGCCCTGTCCCAGGTTCAGGCAGGCGCGGATATGGTAGCGCCGTCTGATATGATGGACGGACGAGTTGCCGCTATTCGGGAAATTTTAGATGACAATGGGTATGAGACCACTCCGATTATGTCTTATGCAGCAAAATATGCATCTGGGTTCTATGGTCCTTTCCGAGACGCAGCCGGTTCTGCACCGTCCTTTGGAGACAGAAAGAGCTACCAGATGGACTATCACAACCGGAAAGAAGCCTTAAAAGAAGTATTTTCCGACATCGAAGAAGGTGCGGACATCATTATGATTAAGCCGGCTCTGTCTTATCTGGATATTATTCGAGAAACTGCAGACGCCATTGACCTTCCGGTAGCTGCTTACAGCGTCAGCGGCGAGTATGCCATGATTAAGGCAGGAGCAAAGCTGGGATATATTGACGAAGACAATTTGATCTGTGAAACAGCCACCAGCATTTATCGGGCAGGATGCAGCATTCTTTTGACCTATTATGCAAAAGAACTGGCAAAGTTCATGGATGAGGGGAGAATTGGGTAATGACAAAATCAGAACAGTTATTTAGTGAAGCGGTAAATTTGATGCCAGGCGGCGTCAACAGTCCTGTCCGGGCATTTCGGGCAGTAGGCAGCAGCCCCAGGTTTATTGAGCGGGCCAGAGGTCCTTATGTATGGGATGTAGACGGCAACCGCTATATTGATTATATTGGTTCCTGGGGACCTATGATTTTGGGACATAACCATCCGGCAGTTTATGAGGCAGTGGTAAAGGCTGCGGAAAAAGGATTAAGCTTTGGTGCGGCAACGGGAATCGAAGTTCAGGTGGCAGAACTGATTAAAGAGATGGTTCCTTCTATGGAAATGATGCGTATGGTCAATTCCGGAACCGAGGCCGTTATGTCTGCAGTCCGCCTTGCAAGAGGATTTACAGGACGCAATAAGATATTAAAATTTGCAGGCTGTTACCACGGACATTCTGATTCCATGCTGGTAAAGGCCGGTTCCGGCGCTATGACCAGTGGGATTCCGGACAGCTTAGGTGTTCCGGCAGGATGTGCAGAGGACACTTTGACAGCAGTTTATAATGATCCATCCAGTGTAGAAAAGCTGTTTGAACAGTATCAAGGACAGATTGCAGCCGTAATTTTAGAGCCGGTTGCAGGCAATATGGGACTGGTTCCTCCGAAAGAAGGCTTTTTACAGGCTATGCGGGACATTTGTACCAGAGAAGGTGCACTGCTGATTTTTGACGAAGTAATTACCGGATTCCGGTTAAGCAAGGCCGGAGCCCAGGGATATTTTGGAATTACCCCTGATCTAAGCACCTTTGGAAAGATTATCGGCGGAGGCATGCCGGTAGGATGCTACGGTGGACGCAGAGAACTGATGGAGTTGGTAGCGCCATTAGGCGGCGTGTACCAGGCAGGTACCTTAAGCGGCAATCCGGTAGCCATGTCTGCAGGACTTGCAGAGCTTACCATGCTAAATGAGCATCCGGAGATTTATGAATATATCAACGGATTAGGCGATTACTACCGTACCAGTGTAAAGAAGCTGTTTGAAAAGTACGGAAAGAACTGGCAGGTAAATGGAGTAGGTTCTTTAAGCTGTATCTTCTTTACTGAACGTCCGGTTTATAATTACGAGGATGCCAAGACTGCTGATACAGCAGAATTTGGCCGTTATTTCAACCATATGATTACCAACGGCGTCAGCATGGCTCCGTCTCAGTTTGAATCCATTTTCATATCCAATGCCCATACCAGGGAACTAATTGATATTACCATGGATATTTTAGGGGAGTATCTGGAAGAGCAGCAGTAACAAAATCCGGTTTGCTGACAATCATATAATGGAATTTATCGTACCAGTTTGGCTAAACTGTTACGATTTATAAAAGAAAGGGCTTGCGGCGATTATGGCTGCAGGCCCTGTATTGTATGAAAGAGATCAGCGTGCAAGAAGTGTTGGGCATCCCCCTATGAAGATTTCAACGCTTTTTTCTGTCTGAATCTTCGCATGACTGAATTGCTGCATAAAAGTAATTAATCTCAGCTCCTAAAAATAACGTGCAGATGCAGCAGTACAGCCACAGCATCAGCAGTACAACCGCCGTCAGACTTCCATAGGTGTAGGAAAACTGGTTAAAATATCGGAAGTAAATGGAAAAGCCAAAGGAGATTCCGATCCAGCACAGGGTAGAAAATAATGCGCCGGGGATTTGCTCACGCCAGCAAAGATCACGGTTTGGAACAAAGGTATACAGTCCGGTAAAACAAAAGATTAGGGTTCCCAGGGATAGCAGAGTTCGGACATTTATGATATACTGAGTAATGGATGCTAGGAACGGAAAAACCCTGAGAATGAACCGGCTGAGGGTATCGCCAAATACCAGAAGTACAAGGGAAAGGATACAGACCAGGATGAATACAATGGTGTATCCGGAACAGATGATACGGGTTATCAGGTACCCTCTGTGAGACTGGTCACCTTGAATCCGGTTTAATCCCTTTGCAATGCCAAGCATTCCTTTGGAAGCCGACCACAAAGCGGCCAGGGCAGACAGGGAAAGCAGGGCAATGGGCGATTCGGTATATAAGCTGTTTACCAGGCTGAATAGGATCTGGCTGAACTGATGGGGGATAATGGGTCCCAGAAGCTCCAGCAGATCGGTTTGGCTGATGCTTGGAATGACCTGAATAATCGACAGCAGCAGCATGGTAAAGGGAAAGGCGGCCATAATAATGAAAAATGATGCCTGGGCGGCATAAACCGTGATCTCATCAGATATATATTTTTTAATAATCCGCTGTCCATACAGCAGGCAAGTCAGCATAGAAACGCTCCTTTAATAAAAGTTTTGTTGACTTAAGCGCATATTCCGTAACAGTTCAGCTATGCGAAGATGCATGGCTGAACTGTTACCATATTTCAGCGCTGGGGGCTGGTAAAAATATACCACGCTCTGGAAAAAATAACAAGGCCTGTTAAGGATATGGGCATCCGTATAAACAGCTTTTTTGGAGGAATTACAGTATGAAAAGACTTCTAGGGTATATGAAGCGATACCGCAGGGAGAGTATAATCGCCCCATTGTTTAAAATGCTGGAAGCAAGTTTTGAACTTTTTGTGCCGCTGGTAGTAGCCAGCATGATAGACGTAGGAATACGAGGGCAGGACAGCGCTTATATATTAAAAATGGGCGCTTTGCTGGCAGGACTTGCGATAATCGGGATTGCCTGTTCTCTGACAGCTCAATATTTTGCGGCTAAGGCGGCAATTGGCGCAGGGACTGCTTTAAGAAATGATTTATTTGCCCATATTAATAAACTTTCTTATACAGAGATTGACACGGTGGGAACCTCAACCCTGATTACCCGTATGACCGGCGATATTAATACAGTACAAAATGGCGTTAATATGGTTCTCCGCCTGTTTTTGCGCTCTCCCTTTGTGGTTTTTGGCGCCATGATTATGGCCTTTACCGTAGATGTAAAAGGGGCGCTGGTATTCGCCTGTGCCATTCCTTTGCTGTCTTTGGTAGTATTCGGTATTCTTCTTATCAGTATGCCGTTATATAAAAAGGTACAGAAGCAATTGGATCAGGTAACATTGTCGACGAGAGAAAACCTGTTGGGGGTTCGTGTGATTCGGGCGTTTAACCGGCAGGACAGCGAGTCCAGACGATTTAAGGAAGAAAACAGCCTTCTGGTGAAATCCCAGATCTTTGTGGGAAAGATTGCCGCTTTGTTAAATCCGGTGACCTATGTGATTATTAATCTGGCAATTGTAGTCCTGATTTGGACAGGTGCAAAGCAGGTTGACGCAGGTATTTTGTCACAGGGAAAGGTTGTGGCCTTAGTCAACTATATGTCTCAGATTTTAGTAGAATTAATTAAACTGGCAAACCTGATTATTTTAATTTCAAAGGCCATGGCCAGCATGAAGAGGGTAGACAGTGTATTTGAAATTCAGCCAGGCATTACGGAAAATGCGGCACAGCAGTCAAATTCCCAGGCGAAGGCAAAAGAGGCAGCCGGCTCTGAACCTAAGGTGGAATTTTCCAACGTAACTTTTACCTATGAGGGGGCAAAAGAGCCGTCTTTGACTGATATATCCTTTACCGCCATGGCTGGTGAAACCATTGGCATTATAGGAGGAACCGGATCGGGAAAATCTACTTTGGTCAATCTGATTCCCAGATTTTACGATGCAGGAAGCGGCACAGTTTTATTGGATGGACAGAAGATTACAGAGCTGAAATTGGGAGAACTGCGGGAGAAAATCGGAGTAGTTCCTCAGAAAGCAGTACTGTTTAAAGGAAGCTTAAGAGAAAATATGCAGTGGGGCAAAAAGGATGCATCGGATGAAGAAATCTGGAGCGCTTTAAAGACTGCCCAGGCCAAAGAATTTATTGAGGAAAAGGGCATGGGGCTGGATTTTGACGTCAGCCAGGGCGGCCGCAATTTATCAGGAGGCCAGCGCCAGAGGCTGACCATTGCCAGAGCTTTAGTGCGTCAGCCGGAGATTTTAATTATGGATGACAGTGCGTCAGCCCTGGATTTTGCTACGGATGCAAGGCTGCGTAAAGCAATTAAAGAAGACACCCGGAATATGACTGTATTTCTTGTTTCCCAGAGGGCAGCCACGGTTAAACATGCAGACCGGATTCTGGTATTAGATGACGGAAAGCTGGCAGGAGCTGGAACCCATGAGGAATTATTCCGATCCTGCGACGTTTATCGGGAAATCTGTCTGTCCCAGTTATCAAAAGAGGAGGTGTAGCAGCATGAGGAGTAAGAAAAACCAGGAGACCTTAAAGCGCATTCTGATATATATCCGCCAGTACAAATGGCAGGTAGGAATCTCTCTGGCACTGGCTCTGGTCATTGTGGCGCTGACCTTGTATGTGCCGATTTTAATCGGTCAGGCTGTGGATGTAATTGTGAGTCAAGGAAATGTGGATTTTTCCAGGCTGACGGAGATTTTGGAAAAAATCGGAGTATCGGTGGGAGTAACGGCTCTGGCTCAGTGGCTGATGAACCACATCAACAACAAGATTACTTACCAGGTTGTAATGGACATTCGTACCCAGGCATTTGAACGGTTGGAGCATCTGCCAATCAGCTATATTGACAGCCATACTTCCGGAGACGTTTTAAGCAGGGTGATTACAGACGTAGATCAGTTTTCCGAAGGCCTTTTAATGGGATTTACTCAATTATTTACGGGAGTTATGACCATTCTTGGAACGCTTTTGTTTATGCTGTCTGTCAATCCGTGGATTACTGCAGTCGTGGTAATTCTGACCCCTCTTTCTCTGGTGGTGGCGGCCTTTATTGCAAGAAAAACCTATACTATGTTTAAACACCAGTCTGAGACCAGAGGCGAGCTGACAGGGCTTGTGGATGAGATGCTGGGAAATTTAAAAGTTGTTCAGGCATTTGGACACGGAGATGAGGCACAGAAAAAGTTTGAGGAAATTAACAACCGTCTGGCTGGATATAGCTTAAAGGCTACCTTTTTTTCCTCCATTACCAATCCGGCCACCCGATTTGTCAACAGCATGGTTTATGCAGCAGTAGGCCTAACCGGTTCTTTTGCGGCCATAAAAGGAATGATTTCCATCGGACAGCTGACCAGCTTTTTAAGCTATGCCAATCAGTATACCAAGCCTTTTAACGAGATTTCCGGAGTGGTTACAGAGCTGCAGAATGCGTTGGTCTCTGCTTCTCGTGTGTTTGCTTTAATTGACCAGGAAGCCGTTCCAGAGGATGCTGCAGATGCAGTAACTCTTACCCATGCAGAGGGAAATGTAGAACTTCAGCATGTAGATTTTTCTTATAATCCGGAAGTAAAATTGATTGAAAACTTCAATCTTCAGGTAGAACCTGGAAAACGGGTTGCCATTGTAGGGCCTACCGGATGCGGAAAAACTACAGTAATTAATCTGCTGATGCGTTTTTATGATGTAAACAGCGGAAGCATTCAGGTAGACGGCCATGATATCCGGAATATTACCAGAGAGAGCCTGCGTTCCAGTTATGGCATGGTACTTCAGGAAACGTGGCTGAAATCCGGCACCATACGGGAAAATATTGCTTATGGAAAGCCGGACGCTTCTATGGAGGAGATTATCAAAGCTGCAAAAGAAGCCCATGCAGACAGCTTTATCCGAAAGATGCCTCAGGGCTATGATACGGTTATCAGCGAAGATGGAGGAAATCTTTCACAGGGACAGAAACAGCTTCTGTGTATTGCCAGAGTCATGCTGTGCCTGCCTCCTATGTTGATTTTAGACGAGGCAACCTCTTCCATTGATACCCGTACGGAAATACGGATTCAAAAGGCATTTGCCAAGATGATGGAGGGGCGGACCAGCTTTATCGTAGCCCACCGGTTATCTACCATCAAAGAAGCGGATATTATTTTAGTTATGGAATCCGGCCATATTGTAGAGCAGGGAAGACATGAAGAGCTGTTAGCAAAAGGAGGCTTTTACGCCAAACTTTACAACAGCCAGTTTGCGGTTTCCTGATTAGAGAGTTTAATCGTGAACCTTTGTTTTCAGCAGTTGGATTTCTCTGCCATGGCCTTCTAAATCCTGAGGGGTTTCCAGGATAAAAGGAAGATGCTTTAATTTTGGATGATTGATGATATTGCAGATTCCTTCCAGTCCCAGATGCCCCTCGCCAATGGAGGCGTGGCGGTCTTTTCTGCTATTGCAGGCATTTTGGCTGTCATTGAGATGAAAGGCTTTGACTTTCGAAAGGCCAATAACGGAATCCAGTTCATCCAGGGTTTTATCCAGAGATTCTAATAAGTCGTATCCAGCGTCCCAGATGTGGCAGGAATCTAGACAGATTCCCAGCTTCGGGTGAAGCGCAGGGTCGGTTTTATCTAAAATCACAGCCAGTTCCTCAAAGGTACGGCCGATTTCCGTGCCTTTTCCGGACATCGTTTCCAACAGCACGGTAGTAGGCTGATCTGGAGTCATACAGGAATTTAACATCTGACTGATGTAATCCGTTCCGATGGCAAGCCCCTGCCCTAAATGACTGCCAGGATGAAAGTTATAGTAGTTGCCTGGGATATAGCTCATAAGGGTTAAATCCTCGGCAAACATTTCTGCCGCCAGCTTCCGCAGTCCTGCGTCTTTGGAACAGGCATTTAAGGTGTATGGGGCATGGCCTACAATGGGGGCAAACCGATGCTCTTTCATAAATTCATGGAATGCCGTCAGATCCGGAATATTTAAGGGCTTTGATTTACTTCCTCTGGGATTTCGGGCAAAAAACTGCAAGGTATTGGCGCCGATGGAAAGGGCATCTTTTCCCATGCGCAGATAGCCTTTGGCAGAAGAAACGTGAGTACCAATTGAAAACATAAAAACTCCTTTCATAGAGCGGACGTCTGTACACGTTAGTATAGGGAGTTTAAAAGGCTGTGTCAACAAGCAGAAGGAGATGGATATGAATAAAGATTTAAAAATTGCAATATTAATTGATGCAGATAATATTTCTGATAAGTATGTAAAAATTATTTTAGGTGAGACAGCCGCAAAGGGAGTTGCGACTTATAAGAGAATCTACGGCGACTGGACCAGTACCCATTCCAGTTCCTGGAAAAAAGTTCTTCTGGAAAATTCCATTATTCCAATTCAGCAGTACAGTTATACCACTGGAAAAAATGCTACGGATTCGGCTATGATTATTGATGCTATGGATATTTTATATTCCGGCACAGTAGATGGATTTTGCATTGCTTCCTCAGACAGCGATTTTACCCGTCTGGTAGCGAGACTTCGAGAGTCTGGAATGTACGTGCTGGGAATGGGAGAGAGCAAAACTCCCCTGCCTTTTGTTTCGGCCTGCAATGAATTTAAATATCTGGACTTGCTGCTGAATGCCGCTTTAAAAGAGGAAAAAGAGGAGACGGAGGCAGTCTCAAAGGATGCAGATACAACTGCTATAGAGAAAAAGAAAACGCTGGAAAACAGTCCGTCTTCTTCTCAAAAGTGTAAGAAAATCCTAAAAGACATAAAAGAATCTCCAGGCTCCAGAAATACTCTGAGCCTGAAGAAATTTAAGAAAGAAGTCCGCTGTATTGCAGAAAGCTGTTCCGATGATGACGGCTGGATTTTTTCCGGAGAGCTTCGCAATCAGCTTGCCAAACGCTTTCCGGATTTTGACGTCCGTAACTTCGGACATTCTAAATTTACGCCATTTATTGAATCCCTTGGGATTTTTGAAGTCCGCAGGGAGGCAACTACAGCAGGAAACCGTGTAAAACTGGTATACTTCCGCTGTAAAGACTGAGTTACATAATCATAATAGGAACCGGAACGGCTGCATGAGGAATCCGACGATTGCCCATGCGGCCTTTTTCCATGCAGGAACAGGCGCAACCGTAATGTGTTCCGGAATTTCATAAGTGCCGTTCGGAAGGAGCCGGCGGCAGTCTTTATGGTATTGATCCATATATCCGGTCAGTTCTTTTGCCAAATCCGGACTTTCAATGGCCAGCAGCAGTTCTGTATCCATATAGGTGCTGCGCAGATCCAGATTATAAGAACCAATGAGAGAAAGCCTTCCGTCAATAACCAGAGACTTTCCGTGATAGGAAGTACCGCCGTCGTATTCATAAATGGGGATTCCCATTCCGGCCATCCATTTTTTTCGTCTTATATAGTCGCTGGAAGCAAAGAAATTGTCGCCGTTTTCCACAGAGTTAATCATAATTTTCATGTCAGGAACCTGACTGCCTGCAGCTTTTAAGGTGTCATACATATAGTCGTTGAGAACGGCGTATGGCGTATGGAAAATGACAGAGGACTCTGCTTCTTCGATTAAGTGGGTAACCGTGGAAAAAACCACAGGCTCTTTTCCGTAAATATGGATAGGATTGCTGATTAATGTAATTTTTCCAGCTTCTAAAGTATGATCAGCATAATACTGGCGGATTTCTTCTTTGGAAGTCTGGAATAAATCCGGACGGGCATTGGATAATGCCTGGTAACGTTCATACAGGCTGTTCCGTTCTTTCTGAACTCCTTTTCGCCTGGAAAGTTTTTCCGAATCATGGAAAATTTTACTTTCCGGCAAGTTCCACACCGATTCAAAATAAGCTTTTACCTGGGATAATCCATCGCCTGCTCCCTGTTTCGGATCAGTATTATAAACCAGTACCTCTCTGTCATAACTGCGGCTGTTAGCAGGATAGTCTCCGATAAAATAGTCGAAAGTATTGCGGCCGCCCAGAATGAACATAGAATCGTCTATAATGACATATTTGTCATGCATTCTTCCCTGGGTTTTCCAGGGAGCAAGAAGGTTCATAGGATTATAAATCCGGATTTCTGCATTGGGGTGGCTGGACAGGGCGTAAAAAAGATTGCGGCCTTCCATCCGGACCAGGCCGGAAAATCCGTCTACCAGAATTTTTACTTTTACACCTTCATCTGCTTTATGCAAAAGCAAGGATAAAATGTCTCTTGGCGCTTCTCCATCTCGGAAATCAAAGGTAGACAGGATGATTTCTTTTTCTGCAAGCTGCATCATGCGCATACGTTCTTCCCATGCGCTGGTATTGGTTTCCAGAAGCATAACCCGTTCCGTACCAGATTGATCCTGGCAGTAGTTTGTTGTTTTCAGATTTTGGGCGGTTATGGAGGAAAGAGGCTTATAGCGGACAAAAGGCGCGCAGGCTCCGATAATGAGAAATAATAAGACTGCAATTAGAATTAATAAGATCAGGTGCCGTCTTTTTAAGGCTTTAAAAATTTTCATTTGAATCACTCTCCGTATAATAAAAGTATACTGGAGAAGAAGGGCTTTGTCTATAGGAGAAGGAGAAAGTAAAAATGAAGAAAGAATGAAAAAAAAGTAAAAAATAGTAAAGAAAAACTTATCAGAAGAGAGAAGCGCGAAATTTAGGGAAAAAAGTTGGAAAAAGTATAGACGAAAAGACGATTTTGTGAGAAAATAGGAATAAGTATGATGTCAAAAAATAAACAATCCATACTACTGTTTTTTACGAAACTACATATTTGAAAGGAGTTTTAACATGATTTATTCACATGAAGTAGAAAAGATGTGTACAGTAGCACAGGGCGTTAACCATGGCGCCGCTCCGATTCCGGAAGAAGCAAAATGGGTACAGTCTAAGCAGATCGCTGACATCTCTGGTTTAACCCATGGTGTAGGCTGGTGTGCTCCTCAGCAGGGCGCATGTAAGCTGACCTTAAACGTTAAGGAAGGCATTATTCAGGAGGCTTTAGTTGAGACACTGGGATGTTCCGGCATGACTCACTCCGCAGCTATGGCAGCAGAGATTCTTCCAGGCAGAACTTTACTGGAGGCATTGAATACCGACTTAGTATGTGATGCAATCAACACCGCTATGAGAGAGCTGTTCTTACAGATTGTATACGGCAGAACTCAGAGTGCATTCTCCGAAGACGGTCTGCCTATCGGCGCAGGTCTGGAAGATTTAGGAAAGGGCTTACGTTCTCAGGTAGGTACTATGTACGGAACCTTAAAGAAAGGTCCTCGTTACCTGGAAATGGCAGAAGGATATGTAACTGGTATTGCTCTTGACAAAGACGATCAGATTATCGGCTATCAGTTCGTAAACCTTGGCAAGATGACCGATTTCATTAAGAAAGGCGACGACGCTAATACCGCATATGAGAAGGCAAAAGGTCAGTACGGCCGTGTTGCTGATGCAGTGAAGATCATCGACCCTAGAGTAGAATAATAGTTACGAGAAATCACAATTGATAGATGAATTAAAGGAGGATCATTGAGTCATGGCATTATTTGAATCTTATGAGAGACGAATTGACAAGATCAATTCCGTATTAAATAGCTACGGTATCGCTTCTCTGGAAGAAGCTGAGAAAATCACAAAAGACGCAGGCCTGGATGTATACAATCAGATTAAAGGCATTCAGCCAATCTGCTTCGAGAATGCTTGCTGGGCATACATTGTAGGCGCAGCAATCGCAATCAAGAAGGGCTGCACCAGAGCAGCAGATGCAGCAGCAGCAATTGGTGAAGGCCTTCAGGCATTCTGTATTCCAGGTTCCGTTGCTGATCAGCGTAAGGTTGGTTTAGGCCACGGCAACTTAGGAAAGATGCTTCTGGAAGAAGAGACTGACTGTTTCTGCTTCTTAGCAGGCCATGAGTCCTTTGCAGCAGCAGAAGGTGCAATCGGTATTGCAGAGAAGGCAAACAAAGTACGTCAGAAACCTCTGCGCGTTATCTTAAACGGCTTAGGCAAGGACGCAGCTCAGATTATCGCAAGAATCAACGGATTTACTTTCGTTGAGACTCAGTATGACTACTACACCGGCGAGTTAAAAGAAGTAAACCGTATCGCTTACTCTGACGGCCCACGTGCAAAGGTAAACTGCTACGGCGCTAACGACGTTCGTGAAGGCGTAGCTATCATGTGGAAAGAGAACGTAGACGTTTCCATTACCGGTAACTCTACCAACCCAACCAGATTCCAGCATCCAGTAGCAGGTACTTACAAGAAAGAATGTATTGAAGCTGGCAAAAAGTACTTCTCCGTAGCATCCGGCGGCGGTACTGGACGTACTCTGCATCCAGACAACATGGCAGCAGGCCCGGCTTCCTATGGTATGACTGATACCTTAGGACGTATGCACTCTGATGCACAGTTTGCAGGTTCTTCTTCCGTTCCGGCTCACGTAGAAATGATGGGTCTGATCGGTGCAGGCAACAACCCGATGGTTGGTATGACCGTTGCAGTTGCAGTTTCCATCGAGGAAGCAGCTAAGGCTGGCAAGTTCTAAGAAATGTCCATTTTGTAAGAGGTTTAGAGGTGCTTGGTTTTGCTGAAATGCACTTAAAAGAGCGTAAAGTAGGGTTAGAAATAGCCCTACTTTATTTTTGGCTCTTTGTCAAGAGTTGGGGTAAAGTTATTGAAATTTCTCCTATATTTTTATGGTCTAGTCCGTAAGAGCCAGTGAACTGCGACAGGCTCTCAAATTCGAACAATCCTAAAGAGACATCCTTGAGAAGGGGTGTCTTTTTCTATTTATTAAAAATTTGCTTTTCACGAAATAGAACAAATATTCTATAATTTGAAATATAAAGATTGTGCTAATTATATAAAGGAGGTTACCATTTTTGTCATGTTTAATAGGTGGAGGTGTGGTATAATATAAAAATGTCGGATTGGAGAATGAATATATGACACAATGGATTACAGTACCAGAACATATTATTTTTGTTGTATTCTGTTTGAGCTTAATTATTATTGTTCAAGCAGTGATAATTAGAAAACTCATAAAGATTAAGAATAAACATGTCGCAAACGACAAAATTGGAAGTTTGATTTCAAGATTTAGAGATTTTTGGGGAGAATTTATTGTTTATGTTTTAGCAACCAGTATTATTGGCTTATTTGTTGTGAGTTTAGTAAAAAAAGAGAATATTACTCTTTCAGATATTAATAATTGGGTAAGCATTATTCTTGGTTTTGTTGCTTTAATTGTAGGTATTATATCTTTGTGGTTGAGTTTTTACAATGTAGATCAAGCCAATCAAGTTCACGAAAAAGTAGAGAAGACGATCCAAGACAGAATACAAAAAATAGGTTGGCAAAAGGATGAAAATGGGGAATGGCAATATTTTTATAAAAACGGCGAAATGGCAAGAAATGAATGGAAGAAAAGTGGGATTAATTGGTATCATCTTGGTGTTGATGGGTATGTTGAAAAAGATTGTTTGGTATGCTCACATGATGGGAGTGCAATTTATTATGTTGATGAGGATGGAGCAATAGAAATTTAAAAGAACTAATGAATTGTTCTTTTAAATTCATTTAAAGATTATGAGCCGTGCTACTATATGTACCTAAAATTAAGGACAGATTTGGCTATCTTTTTTTTCATAAAACAGTAGGTGAGCCTAGGTGACCAAAAATAAAAGCGATTTGTGGAAGGTTACTCCAGAAACAAGAACGCAGGATTTACAGAAAGTAGTCCTGCTTTTTTGTTACAATCCATGCACACAACTTACAGGATGAAAAAACTAGATTTCATGTACCGTTACCCCCTGTTATCGACAATCAGCATATTCAGCTTTTGCCATCTCCGAAGCTCTTTAGAAGTAAACAGAAGATGCTTTTTTAAATCTTCGGTAGGTTCCTGGGGAGTCAGGGTAACGAGGCATTTAAATGCACAGGGCATCAGGTCTGCGCTGGAAATGCCGCAGAGCAGTCCTTCGGTAAAATCCCGAAGTTCCAGTGGATTAAAGATGTACAGAAGATCTTCTTCCAGGGCATTATACTGGTTGACAAAGGAGAAACGAATCAGCATATCACTGTAAACAACCTTTCCGGTATAATAGATCTCGCTGCTTCGTCCGGTTGGAGTGACGGTGCTGATGGAAAAGGAGGCTTCATGCTGGCTGCTGTCATCGCCTTTGTGTATGTTGATGACGCCGTCTTTGAGACGGTTGTAACGGCCGTCATAGAAATAAAAATACAGCTTATCGGCCTGATAAAAGGGGCTTTTGATTTTCTGATTCATTGGAAACAGGGCAGTGCGTTCCTGCTGGCACTCCATGAGACGGCTGACGTCAATGCTTAATGCGTCCCCAATATCATAGAGGGTATCCACATCTAACGTAATTTCTCCGGTTTCATATTTACTTAAGGTTGCGCGGCTTTTGTGTATCATATCTGCCAGCTGCTGCAGGGTTAATCCCTGTTCTTTTCGGAATTTGCGGATACGTCCGCCAATTTGTTCACTGATTTTGCTCAAGATAAATCACCAAGTTTCCTAATAATATACATTCCGGCTGTTTTCTGGTTTTTCTGGATCTATCAACAACAGAAATACAGAATAATTCTATCATAACGAAATTAAATATGTCAACATTCTACTATAACGAAACTTTTGCGGATTTGCCCAAATACTGAATTTTCGATATAATCGTCCGGAATGTTTGAGAAAGAAAAGAGGAACGAGTTATGGAAAAGAAGACAGGCGGTTTTAGCAGTTCACTGGGCTTTGTTCTGGCAGCAGCAGGAAGTGCGGTAGGAGTCGGCAATATCTGGCGCTTTCCCTATCTGGCAGCCCAGGACGGAGGCGGGCTGTTTATTCTGGTTTATCTGGTATTGGTACTGACCTTTGGATTTACGCTTCTGACAACGGATATTGCCATTGGACGCAGGACAAAGAAAAATGCGTGGAATGCATTTGGAGCCATTCATCCTAAATGGGACTTTTTGGGAAAGCTGACCTTTCTAGTTCCGGCGCTGATTATGACCTATTATTCTGTAATCGGCGGATGGGTTACAAAATATGCAGTTACTTATTTGACCGGACAGGGCAGTGCAGCAGCCCAGGACGGATATTTTACGGATTTTATTACAGCTCCGGCTGCTCCTGTGGTGTTTATGCTGCTATTTCTGGCAGTGACTGCATTTGTAGTATATGCAGGCGTGGAAAAAGGAATCGAACGTTTTTCCAAGCTGGTTATGCCAGGGCTTCTTTTGATGATTATCTGTATTGCCGTATTTTCATTAACGCTAACGCATACAGATGAAAGCGGAACAGTTCGTACCGGTATGGAAGGACTGGCTGTTTATTTAATTCCGGATTTTACGGGACTGACGTTTTCCAGGTTTTTAAAGATTTTGTTAGACGCAATGAGCCAGTTGTTTTTCTCGTTAAGCGTATCTATGGGAATTATGATTACCTATGGTTCTTATGTAAAAGATGATGTAGATTTGAGCCGTTCCATCCGTCAGATTGAGTTTTTTGACACGGGAGTGGCCTTGCTGGCCGGTATGATGATTATTCCGGCAGTTTATGTATTTTCCGGAACTGAAGGAATGGCTTCCGGCCCCAGTCTGATGTTTGTATCGCTGCCAAAGGTATTTCATGCCATGGGAGGCGCAGGCATAGCAGTTGGATTAATATTCTTTATTATGGTGGCCTTTGCAGCGCTGACTTCCTGTGTTTCCATTATGGAAACCCTGGTTGCCAGCTGCATGGCTTTGTTCCGCACGACCAGAAAGAAAATGAGCCTGATAATCGGAATCCTTTCAGCAGGTGCGGCGGTTGTAATATGTTTGGGTTACAATGTACTGTATTTTGAATTGACTCTGCCAAATGGACAGACAGCCCAGCTTTTGGATGTAATGGATTATATCAGCAATTCATTCCTAATGCCATTAATTTCTTTCCTGACCTGTATATTTGTGGGATGGGTGATAAAACCCAGATGGATTGAAGAAGAAATGGAATCCAGCGGCCATGTGTTTGGCCGGAAGCGTCTGTATTCCTTTATGATCCGCTATGTGGCTCCGGTTATTATGGCAATTTTATTTTTGCAGTCAACAGGCCTTTTGGTAAAATAAGTTTTTACTGCTTTAACTGTGATAATTGGAAAATGACATTCTCTGAATTGACATAGCATGTATTGCAGTAGTATTATTACAATAATACTATAAAATGTAAAATAGTGAGGATGTTATGGGAAAAAATGAAGAAGATAAACGCCGTTATGGCTTATATTGCGAAATGATTGAACAGCTGGATGAGGGATGCCGTCTGATCAATGAGTATGATTCAATTCCACACGATTACGGTACGGCTACATTGTATCAGGCGGAATCCCAGCTGATTCATCTAGTAGGAGAATATCCTGGGATTACAGCAGTGGAATTGGCCTCCATACTGAAAAAAACGCCCAGTGCCTGCTCTCAGCTGATTCGGAAGCTACGGAAAAAAGAGTGGATGAAACAGGTGAGAAATGAAGAAAACAACAGGGAATATCGACTGTATCTGACAGAAAGCGGATGGGAGATTTTTAAGGGGCATAACCAGTTTGAACAGGCTTGTTATCGGAGAAGCTACGGGAGCCTGGCGGAGTTTAGCGAAAAAGATTTTCAAACATATATCGAAATTCAAAAACGTCTGAATGAAACTTTTGCCTTGGATGTAGAAGAAAGTAGAAATATTACAGGGCAGTCTGAATAAGGTATAGAAAAATCAACTAAAAAAATCCAAAATACACAAAGAAATATTGACAAAACTGGCTAAAAAGAGTATGCTGTAGCTATAAAGTTAAGTAGCTTAATGATTAAAATACTTTATTTTAAAAGGAGGGCAAAAACACAGATACAAATAAGAGAATCATTAGGCAGAATGTGAAAAATATATAGGTACAGAGGTGGGATATCAAAATGAAAGAGAAGAAAAATTGGGGAATTAAGGCATTTTTCCCGTTTGTTGTGTTGATTGGATTAATTTTAGGAAATGTAATCGTGAATATGATTACCGGTACACCCCAGTCTAAGAATGGAATACCAGTACTTGCAGCTACGTTTTTAGCAGTAATTACTTCTTTCCTTTATGGAAATGGAACAATTAATGACCGCCTGGATGAATTTACCAAATCTGCTGCAGATACTTCCACGGTTATGATGATTCTCATTTTCCTTTTGGCAGGTGCTTTTACTTCTGTCAGCAAGGCAATGGGAGCTGCTGACGCTCTGGTAAATTTGTGTCTGAATTTTTTACCGAGCGGTATGGTTTATGCCGGCATTTTGGTTATTTCCGGTCTGATTTCCCTGGCGATTGGAAGCTCTGTAGGAACTCTGACAGCAATGGCTCCAATTACGGCAGGATTAGTTGCCCAGACTGGATTAAATATTAATATTGCGCTGGCTGCATGTGCTGCAGGTGCCATGTTTGGCGATAATCTGTCTATGATTTCCGATACGACTATTGCTGCCACCAAAGGAATGGGCTGTGAGATGAAGGATAAATTTAAGATGAACTTTCTCATGGTGCTTCCGGCAGTTATTGTAGTGTTTATTATTTATGTAGTAATTGGAATGAAAGGCGCACCTGGTACAGTAGAAGCAGGAACATATTCAATTATTAAAATTATTCCATATGTATTTGTAATTGTTGCAGCTCTTGCAGGTTTAAACGTGATTCATGTACTTCTTGCAGGTATTGTAATTTCTGCTATAATTGGATTAGGATATGGAGATTTTAATTTTGTAGGCGTAATGGGCGCGATTTCCAGCGGCCTTGGAAGTATGGCTACTGTCAGCTTTACAGCAATTCTGGTAAAAGGCATGATGGGAATCATTACGTTTAACGGTGGAATTGACTGGCTGATTCAAAAATTAACCAATAATATCAAGAGTAAAAAAGGCGCTCAGTACAGCATTGCCGCCTTGGCAGGCCTGATGGGAGCTCTTCTTAGAAGTACAACTGCAATTATCGTTGCAGTACCTTTGGCAAAACAGATTAGCGACAAATATGATATCGACCCGAGAAGAACTGCCAGCCTTCTGGATATTTGTGCAACAGCGGTTAATAGTCTGGTATTCTGGGACGGCGTCAACCTGGTTATTACCCAACTGGCCGGAGCAGGAAATCCCATTACGCTTGTAAGCTGCGCCTACTATTCCATGGCAATTCTTATAGTACTGTTTATTACGATCCAGTTTAATATTAATGTGGGATTAAAGGACAGAAAGAAAAAATAAAGTGCCGAATATAACATTCAGGAGGTTTTTACTGTGAAATACGATTTTACAACGATTATAGAGCGTCGGGGAAAAGATGCCATCGCATTGGATGCTTTAGGAGAACCAGGGGTACCAGGGATTCCCGGGAAGGGATTTGATCCGATCCCAATGTGGATTGCAGATATGAATTTTGCAACTGCTCCTTCGGTCTGCCGGGCTATAGCAGATCGGCTCGCTCATCCGGTATTCGGGTATTTTGATCCATCTGAAAAGTATTACGATTCGATTATCTGGTGGCATAAAGAAAGGAAACATACAGCAGATCTGACAAGAGAAGAAATCGGTTATGAAAACGGTGTATTAGGAGGCGTAGTATCGGCAGTTCAGGCATTTTCTGCTCCTGGAGATGCGGTTCTGGTTCACAGTCCTACATATGTTGGATTTACAAAGTCTTTAACGAACTGCGGACGCCGCCTGGTTCACAGTCCTCTTATTTTAGACGAACATGGCGTATGGCGCATGGATTATGAGGATATGGATGCAAAGCTGAAAGCGGAAAAGATCCATCTGGCTATTTTCTGCAGCCCTCACAATCCATGTGGACGTGTCTGGGAAAAATGGGAAATTGAAAAGGCCATGGAGGTGTATAAAAATAATGACTGTGTCGTTATTTCTGATGAAATCTGGTCTGATCTTGTGTTGGATGGTCACACCCATATTCCGACCCAATCTGTCAGCGAAGACGCTAAAAACCGGACAATCGCACTGTATGCTCCGTCGAAAACCTTTAACCTGGCAGGCTTAGTAGGTTCCTATCATGTGATTTACAATTCGTATTTAAGAGATCGGGTACAAGCACAGTCTGGAAAATGCCATTATAATCAGATGAATGTGTTGAGCATGCATGCGTTAATTGGTGCATACAGCAAAGAAGGCGCAGAATGGCTGGATGAGCTGTGCCAGGTGCTGAGTAAAAATGCTTCTGATGCCTGCAGTTATATTGCTGAAAACTTTAAAGGAGTACAGGCAGCTCATCCAGAAGGAACATATATGCTGTTCCTGGACTGCAGCCAGTGGTGCAAAGAGCATGGAAAGACCATCGATGAAGTCTTGCAGGCAGGCTGGGATGTTGGCGTAGAATGGCAGGATGGACGCAGATTTCACGGCGCCTGTGCCATCAGGGCAAATCTGGCGCTGCCAAACAGCAGACTGATGGAAGCGTTAGACAGAATGAAGAAGTATGTATTTATATAAATAAATAATGTGCAGAGACTCTGGACAGAAAGTCTGAAGAGTCTCTGTTTTTTATATAATTATAGGGATTTTCTTCTGTTCGAGTTAGTGTCAAGAGCCCGTCTGCCGGAATAGAATACCAGAAAGACCTTTTTAGGAGGCAGACAGTTGACACAGCGAAAAACGGTAATCTTAGATCCAGGCCATGGAGGTGCAGAACCAGGCGCAATTTATGACGGAAGAAAAGAAAAGGACGATACGCTGAGGCTGGCGCTGGCAGTGGGAAGGATTTTAGAGAGAAATGGGGTAGACGTGCTTTTAACCCGAGTTCGGGACGTATATGATAATCCATATGAAAAGGCGGAGATTGCCAACCGATCCGGAGCGGATTTTTTTATATCCATTCATCGCAATGCCATGCCTCAGCCTAATACGGCTTCCGGAGTGGAAACGCTGGTATTTGAAGATTCGGGCGTCCGGCATATGCTGGCAGAAAACATAAATGAAGCCCTTGCAAATCTTACAGGATATACCAACCTGGGGATTCGGGAACGGCCGGGGCTGGCAGTTCTTCGCAAAACAAAAATGCCTGGCGTATTGGTAGAAGCCGGTTTTATAGACAATGAAGAGGATAACCGGATTTTCGATGAAAAATTTGAAGCAGTTGCCAGCGCCATTGCTCAGGGAATTTTAAAGACTATTCGGGAAGAAGAAAAGGCGGTTCCGGAGTATTACCAGATTCAGGTAGGGGCTTATCAGGACCGGAAATATGCAGAGGAACAGGAGAACAGGCTGAAAGATCAGGGATTTCCGGCCTTTCTTGTATATCGGGAACCCTGGTACCAGGTAAGGGTTGGCGCGTTTCTCAGCATGGATAATGCTGCCGCAATGGAGCAGAAGCTGCGCCAGTACGGTTATCCAACCATGATGGTACAGGAACAGGCAGTCTATTAGTCCTGACTGAACCGGTGGCTGTCCAGGGGTCAAATACCTTTTGACCCCAACCAGATAAAATGTTATAATTATGCATTGTAATGGATAATAGAGAGGACATATGCAATGACAGATTTGGAAATATTAAAGTTTCTGCAGCAGGAAATTCATTCGGTTGTCATGGCTGTAACAGATGAAAATGGACTGCCCTGCACAACGGTAACAGATGTGATGCTGGCAGAGGAAAGCGGCCTGTATGTTCTGGTTTCTCAGGGAAACCGGATTTACAGAAGATTAAAGGAAAATCCATGGATTTCCATAACTGGGATTTTAGGAAAAACCACAACAGCCTTACAGTCAGTTACGCTGAAAGGCCAGATAAAGAATCTTGGAAAAAGCAGAATGGATGAAATTTTCGAGAAAAATCCCTATATGCAGGCGATTTATCCGGAAGCAAAAAGCAGAAGGGTGCTGGAGGTTTTTTGCGTTTACAAAGGAGAAGGGGAGTATCTGGAGGTAAGGGATCAGAACCTGAAACGGGAAAATTTTTCCTTTGGAGGCGAAGAAATCCACCCGAGAGGTTACCACATAAACGAGAAACGCTGTATTGGATGTCAGGGATGCAGAAGCGTCTGTCCGGTATCTTGTATCAGCAATACCTTTCCCAGAGTGATCGATCAAAGCAGGTGTATCCGCTGCGGCAATTGTATGAAAATCTGTCTGCGCAGGGCAGTAGAAGCTGCTGAATAAACAAAATCAGGAGGACGTGGATATGGAATGGGAAGATGGGAAGATCAGATGCTTTTGGGCCAATCCTAAAAATCAGCGCTATATCGAATACCACGATAAGGAGTGGGGAATTCCCTGCCACGAAGATCAGAAGCTGTTTGAAATGCTGATTTTAGAATCTTTTCAGGCAGGTTTATCCTGGGAATGTGTGTTAAATAAAAGAGAAGCATTTCGAGAGGCGTTCGACCGGTTTGATTTGGAACAGGTCTGTAGTTATGGGGAAGAAAAATTAGCGGAACTGGAGAACAATCCCCAAATTATCCGAAATAAATTAAAAATACGGGCAGCAGTCACCAATGCCAATATTTTTCGGAAGATCCAAAAGGAGTATGGCAGCTTTTCCGACTATCTGTGGCACTGGACAGGCGGCAGGGTGATTTATGAAAAAGGAGCCACCCGATCGCCTTTATCCGATGCAGTGTCAGAAGACCTGAGAAAGCGGGGAATGAAATTTGTGGGAACTACCATTATTTATGCCTATCTGCAGGCAGTAGGAGTCATTTATTCCCATGAAGAAGGATGTTTTTTAGAGAAAAAGTAATGTGAGAAGAGGAGATAATAATATGCCGGTATTTGATTTCAGCGGTGCAAAAGAAGAAATAAAACAGGAAGAATGCACGTACACAATTGTTCGTTCCAATGAACATGATGCAGCCCCGGATAAGCCAATCCTGGTACTGGACAGCCAGGGAGAACAGTGGAGCCGCCATTCCTGCGGTTTTTTTACTAATCCCAGCAGAAGAACGTCTTTTGAGAGAAAGGATGAGGAAGGAAAGACAGAGGCGGACATTGTTAAAATAGACGCCCGATTTGTCAGCCTGATCCGGTGGCTGGGAGAAAATCATATTCATGTCAGTTTGTCAGGAGAAAACAGAGAGGAAGGCTATGCGGTTTATAAGATTCGGGAAACAGCTTCCGGCGGCGGCGCCAAGCTTTCCGCAGAAGACGGTTTTCTCCAGTTTATGATAGAACGGCTTTTGGAAAGTTCTGCCCCCGCAGAGGGAGAAGTGGACGAAGAGCAGGAAGAGGCCGGAGATGACATGAAGCTGACCAGTATTCAGAGCATTACCGACTTTATGACCTGCGCCGGACGTACCATGCCGGATCACATCCGTCTTTGGGCCAGGAGAAATCTGGCTGTTGCCAAGTCCCATGAAGTTTCTCCGGAAGAACGGCGCCATGCCCAGAGAGCGCTGTCCATTATGATGAACGTTCAGTGGAAAAATAACTATTTTGAAGCCATTGATCCGGTTGCGGCCAGAAAGATTCTGGATGAAGAACTGTATGGTCTGGAACGGGTAAAGCAGAGAATCATGGAAACCATTATTCAGATCAACCGTACCCATACCTTACCGGCCTACGGACTTTTGCTGGTAGGCCCTGCCGGTACGGGAAAATCCCAGATTGCCTATGCGGTTGCCCGTATTTTAAAACTGCCGTGGACTACCCTGGATATGAGCTCCATCAACGATCCGGAGCAGCTGACCGGAAGCTCCCGCATTTACTCCAATGCCAAGCCTGGAATCATTATGGAGGCGTTTTCCATGGCAGGAGAATCCAATCTGGTGTTTATTATCAACGAGCTGGACAAGGCCTCTTCTGGAAAAGGAAACGGCAATCCTGCGGACGTGCTTTTGACCCTGCTGGACAATCTGGGCTTTACAGATAACTATATGGAATGTATGGTTCCTACCGCAGGCGTTTATCCCATTGCTACAGCCAACGATAAGAGCCAGATCAGCGCTCCGCTGATGTCCCGTTTTGCAGTTATTGACATACCGGATTATACGGCAGAGGAGAAGCGGATCATATTCTTAAAATTTGCCCTTCCTAAAGTGTTAAAGCGCATGGGAATGAAAGCCGGCGAATGCATCCTGACTCCGGAAGCAGTGGATCAGGTCATTGAAATATTCTCAAATACCAGCGGCATTCGAGATTTGGAGCAGGCAGCCGAGCATATTGCGACGAATGCCTTGTACCAAATCGAGGTAAATCACATTTCTGAGGCAATATTCGACGCAGGAACCGTAAGGGATTTGCTGGGCTGACCGCTTCCTGTCGAAACTTGCGTCTAATTCTCGTTGCGAAAAGAAAATGACCAGAGCTATAATACATAGTACAGCACAAAGCGCTGGAAATGATCAAAAAACGAGGAGGATTTTCACATGGCTCAATTAAATGTGGCGATTGCAGATGATAACCTGCAGACCTTAGGTCTGCTGCAGGATATTGTAGAGGGAGAAACGGGATTTCATGTAGTCGGCAAGGCGGATAATGGGGAAGACGCATATAACATGATTGTGAAAACCAATCCGGATATTGTGCTGTTAGACGTGATTATGCCAGGGCTTGACGGAGTTTCGGTAATGGAACGGGTAAAACAGAACATGCCTTCCGGAAAAATGCCGTCGTTTATTATGGTGACGGCGGCCGGAAGTGAAAATGTGACGGCAGATGCCTTTGCAATGGGAGCCAGTTACTACATTATGAAGCCTTTTAACCGGGAAACCGTAGTGGACAAGATGCGCCGTGCCTGTATGCGCCAGAGTGGGGAAACCGCCTGCCAGGAGGTAAAACCGGCACGTCCTTACATAGATAAAGCAGAATACATCGAACAGAACCTGGAAAATGATGTAACTCATATCCTGCATGAAATCGGGATTCCGGCTCATATTAAAGGATACCAGTATTTGAGAGATGCCATTACCATGTCTGTAACAGACCATGAAATGCTGGCGTCCGTCACGAAAATACTGTATCCCACCATTGGAAAGAAGCATCAGACTACTCCAAGCCGTGTAGAGCGGGCAATCCGTCATGCAATCGAAGTCGCATGGAGCAGAGGAAAAATGGATACAATCCATGAATTATTTGGATACACGGTCAGCAATGGAAAAGGGAAACCGACCAACTCGGAGTTTATTGCTCTGATTGCTGATAAAATACGGCTGGATTATAAACGGATTTCTTAAAAAAACATAGATAATACTTCCTAAAACCTGAAAAGTATTGTATACTATTAATAATTGAGCGTGGCAAAGTGAACTATAAGGTGAGGGAGGTTTTTTCCGTGAAAAAAATATTATTCGTGGCATCTGAAGCAGTGCCATTTATTAAGACGGGAGGACTTGCAGACGTAGCAGGTTCTCTTCCAAAATGCTTTGACAAACAATATTTTGATGTGCGGGTTATGATTCCCAAATATTTATGCATTAAGGAAGAATGGCGCAACAAGATGACCTATGTAAATCACTTCTATATGGATTATCTTGGACAGAGCAAATACGTGGGAATTATGCAATATGTCCATGAGGGTATTACCTTTTATTTTATTGATAATGAGGGCTATTTTTGTGGGGACAAGCCTTATGGGGACTGGTATAATGACCTGGAGAAATTTGCATTTTTCTCTAAAGCAGCGTTGTCGGCTCTTCCGGTAATCGGATGGCAGCCTGATGTGGTTCACTGCCACGACTGGCAGACCGGCCTGATTCCGGTTCATTTAAAGGATCGGTTCCACGACGGCGAATTTTTCCGCAATATGAAGTCTGTATTTACCATTCATAACCTGAAATTCCAGGGCGTCTGGGATGTTAAGACCATTCAGAGACTGTCCGGACTGCCGGATTATTACTTTACTCCGGATAAACTGGAGGCATATAAAGACGGCAACATGTTAAAGGGCGGCGTTGTATATGCAGATGCCATCACTACGGTAAGCGACACTTACGCAGAAGAGATTAAGATGCCGTTTTACGGAGAAGGATTAGACGGACTGATGCGGGCGCGCTCCAACAGCCTGAGAGGAATCGTCAACGGCATTGACTACGATGAGTTTAATCCGGAGACAGACCCATATATTGCACAGAAATACAATGCCAGGAATTTCCGTAAGGAGAAATCAAAGAACAAAACAGCTCTCCAGGAAGAACTGGGACTTACCAGAGATCCGGACAAGTTTATGATTGGTATTGTTTCCCGTTTGACGGATCAGAAGGGACTGGATTTGATTCAGTGCGTAATGGATGAAATCTGCAGCGACGATTTGCAGTTTGTTGTACTGGGAACCGGAGACGAGCGTTACGAAAATATGTTCCGTCACTTTGACTGGAAGTATAACGAAAGGGTTTCTGCCAATATTTACTACTCCAACCCCATGTCCCACAAGATTTATGCGGCATGTGACGCATATCTGATGCCGTCCTTATTTGAACCCTGCGGTTTAAGCCAGCTGATTGCCCTGCGCTACGGCACAGTGCCCATTGTCCGTGAAACAGGCGGATTAAAGGATACAGTAGAGCCGTACAATGAGTATGAAGGTACCGGAACAGGATTTTCCTTTGCAAATTATAATGCCCATGAGATGTTAAGCAGCATTCAGTACGCAAAGTATGTTTATTACAACAAAAAGCGGGAATGGAATAAGATCATTGATCGAGGTATGGCGAAGGATTATTCCTGGAATACGTCTGCTCTTAAATATCAGGAGTTGTATGACTGGCTGATTGGATATTAAATTTTAGAAAAACAGGGCTGTTGCAGAGAGCCGGCGGTTTGCCTGGGCGCAGCGGCCCTGATTTTGTCTGACAGAGGAGAAAGGATAACATGTGGAAAGAACTGTTAGGAAATCAGGTGCTGGTAAGCTCCGTAATCGGCTGGACTGTGGCTCAGGTATTAAAGACCATTATTGACTGTGCCCTGAATAAAAGTTTTAATGCAGAGCGTCTGACAGGTTCAGGAGGAATGCCCAGCTCCCACTCTGCTACAGTCTGTGCATTGACTACGTCAGCAGCTCTGTGCTATGGGTTTGGATCATTTGAATTTGCAGTCAGCTTTGTAATGGCAATGGTCGTCATGTATGATGCAGTAGGCGTGCGCCGAGAAACCGGCAAACAGGCAAAGCTTCTAAACTGGATGATGTCAGAAAATCCATTTAAGTTAAAAATTAATGAACTCAATGCAGAGATTTTGCAGGAGACCTTAAAGGAATACGTAGGCCATACGCCTTTACAGGTAGTGGCAGGCGCAGTGCTGGGAATCGGCATTGCTCTTTTGATAAACCTGCAATACGTATAATAGCAGCTAAAAATTATGGAAAAGATTAAACGGCGGGGGTAAGATGTCCGATAAAAATGTCGGAAGCATTTTACAACCGCCGGTTTTTGTGTTATTGTGAATAACAGCAGCGGAAAGATTCTGCTGTCAGGAAAGGACAGAAAATGGTGATGAAAAAAATAGTTCTGGCATCGGCATCTCCAAGGAGACGGGAGCTGCTGGCTCAGATTGGGCTTGTTCCGGAAATTATTCCCAGCACAGTAGAAGAAGTGGTTTCCGATACAGATCCGGAAAAGGTGGTAATGAGCTTATCCCTTCAAAAGGCCGGTGACGTTGCACAAAAACTGAAAAATCAAGGGAAAATGACGGATATCGTTGTAATAGGAGCCGATACGGTAGTAGCGGCAGGCGGACAGATTTTGGGAAAACCCAGGGACAGACAAGACGCAGTCCGTATGATTCGAAGCCTGCAGGGAGGCGTCCATCAGGTTTATACAGGAGTTACCCTGATTGCATCTGGAAAAGATGGGGAATGCATCCGTACTTTTTATGAAGAAACCCATGTAACCGTATATCCCATGAAGGAAGAAGAAATTGCCCGTTACGTTTCTTCCGGCGAGCCGGATGACAAGGCTGGGGCTTATGGGATCCAGGGGCTTTTTGCAGCTTATATTGAAAAAATAGACGGGGATTACAGCAATGTAGTAGGACTTCCAGTAGGACGGGTATACCAGGAATTAAAGGCATTGGAAGAAAGTCTTGAAAAGGAGACAAAACATGATTAAATTGATTGCTTCTGATATTGACGGAACTCTGGTAAAAGATGGTTCCAGCCAGATTAATCCGGAAATTTATACGGAAATTCTGCGTTTAAGGGAAAAGGGGATTCAATTTGCAGCCGCCAGCGGCCGTCAGTGGTTCAGTATTGACCGGTTATTTGAACCGGTAAGAGAGAAGATATTTTACCTCTCTGATAATGGGGCCTATATCGGATGTCATGCCCGCAATCTGTTTCTGACAGAGATAGACAGGGAAACCATTATGGAAATGATTGAGGACGGCAGGAAACAGAACGAACTGGAGATCGTCCTCAGCGGGCCGGATGTGGTTTATCTGGATACGGAAAATGATGGATTGTGTCAATGGCTTACAGACAGCTACCATTTTGCTGTAAAAAGGGTAGATGATTTGACTAAGGTAGAGGATCGTTTTATAAAAATTGCTTTTTACAGCAAAAATCAGGTGGAAACACATGGAAAGCAGATTTGGGAAAAATATCAGGATCGACTGAAAATTACAATTTCCGGCGATATGTGGATGGATTGTATGGCAAAGGGAGTTAATAAGGGCCAGGCGATTAAAACTCTTCAGGAAAGTCTGGAAATCTTGCCGGAAGAAACCATGGTATTTGGCGATCAGTTAAATGACATCGAGATGCTGGGACAGGCTTATTACAGCTTTGCAGTCGGAAATGCCAGGCCAGAGGTCAAAAAAGCGGCCAGATTTCTGGCAGATACCAATGTAAATGACGGAGTGCTGAAAATCCTGCGTCTGTTATAAAAGTAGGAGATAGAAATGAAAGGATTAAAATTGGGAAAGCGGCTGGCAGCAGTCAGCGCTGCACTTTTATTGGCAGCACAGACACTGGTCCTCACTGGCTGCGGCAGGATGAATCAGGGAGAAGAAGCGGGAAAAGAAGAGATGTATACCCTTTCCCAGATGATGACCATTGCGGCAACAGAACGAAACCGTTACCAAAAAGTATATACCAGCCAGATTTGGGACGCCGTTACAGATGAAAACGGTACTACCATGAAAGATATGCTGCTGTCTCAGATCCGTACGTTTTTAGAGGATTTAGAGACCATGAACCAGCTGGCAAAATCCAGGGAAATCGTGATGTCAGGAGCAGAAGAGGAACAAATCAAAAAGCTGGCAAATGCCTATTATGAAGGACTGACAGAAGGGGATTTAGCTTATATCCAGGCGTCTGAGCAGGAGATTGAAGACCTGTATGAGAAATATTATCTGGCTAATAAACTGGTAAATGAGCTGACAAAAGAAGTGGATCTGGAAATCAGCGACAGTGAAGCGAAGGTAATTGACGTCCAGCAGATCGTGCTGGATTCTCTGGAAACAGCGGAACAGATTCATGGACAGGTGACAGCGGAAGGGGCAGATTTTGAGGCAATTGCAAAACAAAATTCTGTATCTCAGGAGATTAAAAGGACCCTTGGCAGAGGACAGGAAACCAAAAACTATGAAGATGCAGCCTTTGCTCTGGAAAATGACCAGATCAGCGCTCCTGTGGAGTCAGACGGCAGTTACTATATTATCAAATGCATCAATTCTTATAATGAAGAGGAAACTCTGAAACGAAAGAAAGAATTGTCTTTAACGAAAAAAGACCAGGCGTTTCGTAGTATTTATGACGAATTTCAGGCTTCCAATCCGGTAACGCTGCCTGATGAACTTTGGAAGCAGGTCAGCTTTGACGGCGGAGAAGAATGTACGACCACCAATTTCTTTGACTTATATAAAGAACATGTTCAGGAATAGGAACTGAAAAGGAGACGGACAGTATGAGGGAATTAGACAGAGAACGGGCGGAACAGACCTATCAATCTTCTCGTTTGGAAACAGAAACATCTGGAAACAGACCAGGGAGAAGCAGAAAAAGAAGGAAAAAAAGCAGAGGATTTGTAAAATTTTTGGGAATTTTGCTGCTGTGTCTTTGTCTGGGAGGAGCAGCATGGACAGCAGTTCGATTTGCTCAATCTGCCTCCAAAAATAATCAGGAAGCGGTGTTGGAGACCAGCCGTCAGGTAGTGCCTCAGACTATACCAGAAGGCGGAGCGGAGACCTTTCAGTAAAGGCCTCCGTATCTTCTTGTTCGGCAAAGCCTGACAAGAAGATACCCCGTCCGAAACAGTTACACTTACTGGAAGAATACTCTGGTTAGATCATTTAAAGCTTTCTGATCCTGAACATGCATTAATTCTCTGGAAGAGTGCATAGCCAGAATGGGTACGCCGGCATCTACAGCTGCCATATTTAAAAAGGCTGAGGAAATACTGCCCAGGGTAGAACCGCCTCTGGTGTCAGAACGGTTGGAGAACTTGCGGCATGGAATCTGGTGCTTCCGGCACAGGCCTTCAATGACGCTGGCGCAGGAGGCGTCCGTTGCATAGGATTGGCTGGCGGCTAATTTTAAAGCGACCCCATCCCCCATGGTAATCTGGTTTTTAATGTCGCATTTTTCCGGATGATTGGGGTGGATGGCATGAGCCACGTCCAGGGAAAGCAAAAATCCTCCCAGAAGCCCGTCTAAAAATTGGGCGCGGCTGTATCCCAGGCTTAAATAAATTTTTTCTAAAATTCGTTCTGTTAAGTTAGACGCAGCACCCTGCTTGGTACTGCTTCCGATTTCTTCATTGTCATATAAGGCAATGACGCGGATAACAGGATGGCTGTCAGAGTTTCCCTTTGCAGAAATCAGCCCGGTAAGGCAGGCTTCTACAGAAGTCAGGTTGTCAAGCCTTGGGGAAGAAAACAATTCGTTATTCAGCCCCATCAGGCAGCCCTCTTCCCAGTTGTAGAGATAAACTTCATAATCCAGGATGTCGCATGGTTCAACCTGCAGCTGGCTGGCTAAAAATTCCAGAAAATAGCTGTCTTTATTTAATTCCTCATTTAAAACAGAAGCCAGAGGAAGCATGTCAATCTGGGGATTTAATTCCACTCCTTTATTGACGTCCCGATTCATATGAATTGCCAGATTGGGAATGGTAAAAAGAGGTCTGTCACAGTGGAAAAAACGGGTATCCGGATGAAATGGGTCATCGGAAACAACGCATACCTTTCCTGCAGCCGACAGAGGTCTGTCCAGCCAGGAAGAAAGGATAGGGCCTCCATAAACTTCTACATTTAATTTACCATAGCCATGACCGGATACTTCTGGAGACGGTTTAACTTTTAAACATGGCCAGTCTGTGTGGGCAGCGGCAATGCGAAGAGTTGGAACCACTGTTTTATCTAAGGATTCTTCCAGGGTAAAAGCCAGTAATGTAGAGTCATAGGCCGGTACAAAATATGCGCCTCCAGCAGTCAGTTTCCAGGGCTTTTGAAGTTCCAGCCGTGTAAATCCGGCGTCAGAAAGTCTTCTGGACGCCTCCAGTATGCAATGGTAAGGAGATACCGAAGCGTGAATCAATGATTTTAAAGAATCTATCTCTGTCATAGTAAAGTCCTTTCTAAAAAGTATTCTTTCGATAATGAAATATTGTAACAAGTTCAGCCATGCATCTTCTTGCCCGCTTACAGCGGACAAGAAGCGTCAGGCGTCTGCCCTATGAAGATTCAGACAGAAAAAATCTTATGAAAACAAGCTTTCAACGCTTTTTTCTGTCTGAATCTTCGCATGGCTGAATTGTTACGAAATATTCTTCAAATATAGTAGCACATTTTAGGAAAAAAGAGAAGATGTATGGCTGAACGGTTACCAATATCCAGCTGATTACGAACCGATTATTGACAGGGCGGCGAAATTCGGTGTATCATGTTGGGAGTGTCTTTTGGTTAAAAAAAGGAGAATGTATGGTAGCGCTGAAAATAGAAGATATTAAAACATGTACGGCAAAATTGTTTTTGGGGGAAGAATTTGACTCATTTTTGGTGAGAGAAGCACAGATTGTCACCTTTAACAGCTTCACCATAGACGGGCATATCCGAAAAGGATATTATACCGGTCAGGAATTAGAAGAAAAGCAGATAGAACGCTTATCCTACTGGAAGGTTCTTCGCCCATTTTGCTTTTCACTGATTAAGGGGAAAAGACTTCCGGAACGCTTTTCCATTACGCTGCAGCTTCCAGAGAGAAAAATCGCCCAATTTCTGGAAAGCAGGGGACTGTCTGCTTCAGCTGAAACCATTCAGGCTTTATGCATGAATATTCGTTATGAAGAAGGAGCGATGTCTGTGGTAACGGCTACCTCTCTGGCTTTTTTTACGCTGGATAAAAGCATTGATATGGAATGGGATGGATTTGTCCAGGAGTTTTTGAAGAAAACAGGCATTGCTTTTACCAGAGAGTAAAATAAGAAAGTAAATTTAGGAGAAAAGTTATGGCAAAACTGCATTTTCGATATGGAGCAATGGGAAGTTCTAAAACTGCCAATGCGTTAATGGTAGAATATAATTACAGAGAAAGAGGAAAAAGGGCGCTGCTGGTAAAGCCGAAAATTGATTCCAGAGACGGAGACAGAACTATCCGCTCTCGGATTGGCCTGGAAAGCCAGGGGATTTTTTTAGAAGAGCTGGTAGAGATGAAGGATGAAGAACTAAGAAACTATGACTGCATCATTGTAGACGAGGCCCAGTTTGCCACCAAAGCCCAGGTGCAGTTTATGGTTCATATCGTAGATGATTTGGGCATCCCTGTAATCTGCTATGGTCTCCGCACAGATTTCCGGGAAGAGTTTTTCGAGGGAAGCATGTGGCTCATGGCCTGGGCGGACAAAATCGAAGAGGTGCGTACGGTCTGCTGGTGCGGGCAATCTGCAAGCTGCAACGCCCGTTTTGGAGAAGATGGAAAAATCGTTCGGACAGGCGAACAGGTTGTGTTAGGCAGCAACGATAAATATGCGGCTCTGTGCCGAAAACATTACCATGAAGGAAATTTCGGGATAGAGGAAAAAAGATAAACAGGCCACAGGTGAAACAAATAAAAGAGTATTTTCAGAGGCAGAATGGATGAATGTTCTGCCTCTGTTTGATTTTTCAATGAAAGCAGATGTTTACTGAGTGAAGTTTATAAAAAGGAATTGACAAAAATTCTGAATTAGTGTAAACTAACTACATATTAGTTAGTAATAACTAACTGCAAGAGCGATAGAAATCTTTAACCTGGAAATCATAGAATTGGCAGTTGAGAAAAAGAAAGGAATCCATATGAGTGTTGTAATTGTAGGCGGAAATGAATGTATGGTATGTCAATATGAAAAAATCTGCAAGGAATATGGTTGTAAAGCCAAGGTTTTGGTAAAGGAAAAGGGGAATATTAAGAAGAAGCTGGGAACGCCGGATTTAATGATTCTATTTACCAATACTGTATCCCATAAAATGGTCAACAGCGCTGTTTCCGAGGCAAAGAGAAACCAGATTCAGATTGCCCGTGCCCATTCCAGCAGCGCTTCTGCACTGGCAGGACTACTTCAGCAGTATGTTGGATGAAAAAAGTGACGGTGCTTAAAATGCATCGTCACTTTTAATTACATTTTTTATAGTTTTCAGAATGATCTTAAGATCCAGGTCCAGACTCCAGTTTTCAATATATCGGGTATCCAGCCTTACGACTTCTTCAAAATCAGTGATGGAACTGCGTCCGCTTACCTGCCACAATCCGGTAATACCTGGCTGCATAGTCAGACGGCGTTTGTGGTGGGGACTGTATCTGGCATATTCATCTGCAGTCGGCGGCCGGGTTCCGACTATAGACATATCTCCTTTTAATACGTTCCAGAACTGTGGAAATTCGTCCAGGCTGGTTCGCCGGATAAAATGGCCGATACCCTTGATGCTTCTGGGATCGTCATCAATTTTAAACATCATGCCGTCAGAAATTTTATTTTGGGCCATTAACTCTGCTTTGCGTTTTTCCGCATCCATATACATGGAACGGAACTTATAAATCTTAAATTGCCGTCCCCGTTTTCCTACACGGATTTGGGAGAAGAAAATAGGTCCTGGAGATTTTATAAAAATAATCGGGCCAATGATAACAGTGATTATGGCTGTCAGGACGCAGCCTACAAGTCCACCCAGAATATCAATCATTCTCTTTAGCAGAGACTGCCGGAAAGAGATGGGGCTGATGGTAGTAGTCAGTACATTGTAGCCGAACACATTGCTGATGCTGCGGTTGGGAAGGCTATGGTAAGCTTCTTCCATATAAATGTGTACAGTGACGCCCATTTCCAGAAGCTGACGTACTATCTGCAGATTGGTGTGGGACTGATCCGGAATATTAATCAGAACTAGTAATAATACTAATCATATGCCGGGCAGTGGCTTCTGTGGTGATTACCAGAATCTGGCGGGAATATTTGGTATTCTTGTAGCGGTATTTCAGATAAAATTTTTGTGCAAACCGGAAAATATAAGTTGACAAAATGCAGAATAAAAAGTAAACGATTAAAACCGGTCTTTTTATGGTAGCATAAACCGGAGAAAATAAAACAGGAACAGGAGAACGGAAAAGTTCAAAAATTCCAATTTCAGTACGGCAGCCATTTCCTTAATATATCCTCGCTGGAGAATGCCGTTATAGGTGTCGAACATAATGGTCAGAAACAGATGGGTGAGAGGCAGCAGAAAGGCCATCTGTCATAAAAGAACCTGATCTTCGTGAAAGAAAAAATAGTAATAAAAAAACGTTGCCGCCAGAGAAAATTCAATAGCCAGAATATCAATGACGATAAAGTCTAAATGCCGGAGCCATCCCTTTTTCATTTGTAATACTCATCCCCCTGAAGCTTGCAAATAAACAACTTTGTTATAACATAACGGGAATAAAAAAAACAAGAATATTTTGACATTTACCCTTTTCCCCGATTTTGAAAAAAGAAAAACAGTCCCAAGCCGCTTAATACTACCAGGATACCAAGGCCTTGCTGAAACTGGATAACTTCGTCCAAAATAAAGTAGGCTAAAAAACAGGTTCCAATGGGTTCGCCCAGAATGCTCATGGAAATGGTTGTGGCAGGAACCCATTTTAGAAGGATATTAAATACAAACTGTCCAAAAAGAGTGGAGATGACAGCCAATCCTAAAAAGCACAGCCAGATACGGGCGTCATAAGGAAAGAACGCATCCTGTTTCGCTAAAGCGTACAGAGCCAGAAAGACAACGCTGCTGAAATAGCTGAGTACAGAATATAAAATGACGCTGATCCGCTTTCGGGCAATCTGTCCGATGAAAAAATAAGTGCTGATAAAGGCAGCAGCCAGCAGAGCCATGCCGTCTCCAAGCAAAGCCACAGATCCGGTTTGAAAATCCCCCCATCCAATAATAAACGAGCCGCCAATGGCAATCAGGCAGCTTACAATCTGGGCAGGATTCAGCCGTTCCTTTAAGAAAAAATATCCAAGGATAATGGAGAAGATCGGCTGCAGGGTCACCAGAACTGTGGAACTGGCTACAGAGGTATAATTTAAGGATTCAAACCACAAAATGTAGTGGATGGCTAAGAGAATCCCAGATACCAGGCACATTCCCCACTGTTTTCTGGACAAGGAGATACATTCAGCCCGTGCAGATTTGCTGGCAGCTGCAAAAGGCGCCAGCATAAGAGCGGTAAAAAATAAACGGTAAAATGCAGTAATAGAGGAAGGTGTGTCTGCCAGCTTTACGAAAATGGCAGAGGTAGACAGGCAAAGCACCCCAAAAAAGAGAATCAGGGGAGTTGCCAGGTTCTGTTTTGCTTTTAAATTCATGGAGTTATTCCTCGTTTTCTATAAAGTATCAGGTAACTGTTCAGGTAAAATCCTCTAATCCTTCCAGCTGGAAGGAAGGGGTATATTCGTCTTTAGCGCTGCTTTTTTCCTGCATATATCCGTCGCTCAGCCCCAGTTCAATGGCGGCGTCTACAACGCTCTGGTATTCAAATGAAGTAATCCGGCGGTTGATTTCAGGATAGTCTTTACCAGAAAAACCAGGAGTATACTGGCTTAACAGGCTAATGAGGTAATGATCGGAAGGAAGGGTGTTTTTTATCCAGTGAAGAAGCTCAATGGAGTCCTTCCGGCAGCCAGGAAGAACCATATGGCGGATAATGGTTCCACGCTTTAGAAGTTCTTTTTGTTCATCCCATAGAAGTTCTCCTGTTTGACGAACCATTTCTTTTACAGAAGCGCTGGCAGCAGCAAAGTAATCAGAGGCGTTGGAATAGCGGGAAGAAAGTTCCTGGCTGTGGTATTTTAAATCCGGCAGGTAAATGTCTACATATCCTTCCAGGTTTTTTAGCGTTTCAACCCGTTCATATCCTCCGCAGTTGTAGACAACAGGAATGTGAAGTTTGTGGCGGACCAAATCCAGAGCTTTTATAATATCCGGCAGATACTGGGTGGCAGTAACCAGATTGATGTTATAAGCGCCCTGATCTTGCAGGCGCAGGAAGACCTCTCCTAACTGGGAAACGGTCAGAGACGTACCGAAGCGGCCGCTGCTGATGGTATGATTTTGACAGAAACAGCACCTGAGGGTACAGCCGGAAAAAAAGACAGTTCCGCTTCCGCCTGCTTTCTGGGGATCTCCGCTGATGCAGGGCTCCTCCCAGTGATGGAGGGCGGCTCTGGCGGCGATTACATGATCCGGACATCCGCAGTATCCCGTTTGGATGCTTCGATTAACCCGACACATTCGGGGACATAGGGTGCAGCAGGCATAATCCATTGACAATTCCTCCTGATAACATTAAAATGGCGTTACTGAACTGCAGATTTACTTTCGACATTATACCGCTATGCCTGGTTAAAAGCAAGAAGGGAAATGGTCTGCAGGTGATTTACAGGGGGATAAGATATGAGACAGTCAGCGTTTCGGTATGCCTTTCCTAAGATTATACCGGTTATGGCAGGATATTTATTTTTAGGAGCAGCATATGGGATTTTGATGAAGGTTAATGGCTTTGGCCTTATGTGGTCAGCAGCAATCAGCATCCAGCTTATGCATTTTCTATAGTATGTAATGAAAATCCTCCGAAAAATCTGTCTAAAACGGCAGTGTATCTTTGGATTTCCTTTTTAAACCAGTGTTACTGGGTAGCTGGCAGTATATTAGGAAGTCTGCTGGGAGATTTTATTACATTTGACACGGCAGGATTGGATTTTGCCCTGACAGCGCTGTTTGTAGTGATATTTACCGAGCAATGGGATTTTTGGTGGTTTACTGCCTGAAAGGGGTAGATCCGCTGGCAGTGGGACTTACAGCAGCCATTCACTGCTGGAAGCGCAGTTCCCTGTTAAGCATCGGAATCGGGACGGCTTTTTATATGGTGCTGGTGCAGATGGTTTTTTAAATTGTAACTGTTCAGGACGGGGCATCTTCTTGTCCGGCTTTGCCGGACAAGAAGCATCGGAGATTCCTCCGATGTGAAATCTGGTGTAAAAAGCTATTTACAAACCAGCTTGACACAGC
>CALHQJ010000126.1 GCA_938036545.1 uncultured Clostridium sp.
GCCATTCGTAAAATTTGTTGTATATGATTTATAATTATCATGTTTACTCTTAAATTTCGGATAACCTGCATGCTCCCTAAAAAATTTCTGATATGCACTGTCCATGTTATAAATTGCATTTGTCAGGGCAAATTTATCTACTTCTTTCAGCCATTTATATTCTTTCTTTAATTTTCCGTTGCAGTAATTATTACAGTCCGTTTTGCTGACAGATTTCTTCTCTTTCTCATAAGTTTCTTTTCGATATGCAAGTGTCTGATTATACACAAAACGGCAACAGCCGAATGTTTTTGCTATCTGTATTTTTTGCTCATTATTAGGATATATTCTGTATTTATATGCCTTTAACATCCGCCGTCACCACCTTTCTCATCCTTGATTTTCTATATATCTTTTTAGTATTTCTTCTGATACATTTCCTACACTACAGGCAAAATATCCATCTGTCCAAAAAGTATGTTCTTTCCAAAAATGCTTTCGCAAATAATTCGGATACCTTTCCCATACATGATATGTTGTATAACTTTTCATTAAGTTTACAATCTTGCTCACTGACATTGTAGGTTCCGTTTCTATCATGTAATGGATATGGTCTTTGTCCGTTTCCATATATTTGATAATGACTTTATGCCTTTGACATATCTCATAAGACAACTGTTTTATATCGTCTGATATCTACTTTGAAACCAGCAACTTCTTTCTATATTTGCAGACGAATATAATATGATATTGGAGTAAGTACTTGTGTCTGTTTTTTGATTTCCATGTTCCCATACCACAAGTATATAACAACTTTCCACTTTTGGCTGCCTTAACCCACCGTCTAAAGCCAGTGGGATTGCGGTAGCCTTATTTCAAACGTATCTACTGCCCCTCTGCCGCATACTACGCCTCAATAAAGTACTTCTTAATAGCCAGCGCTCCTGCTCCTTTCGCTCCTGTAAAATGGTCAAACTCTGCAAACTGAAACTCAATATCCTGATCGTCAATACCAAACAGATGCTTTTTCGTCTCTGTCAGAATCAGTCGGCGGTTGCGTTTCAGCTTCATGATATACCCGTCAATGATAACCAGCGGCGGGCTGATAAAGTTAATAATATTGGCCAGTTCCATTCCCAGATAAACAATGGCCTTTCCCACAACCTCACAGGCCAGCTCATCTCCGCACTCTTCTGCAGCCAGAATTTCTTTCATTCCGATATCCTCTGGCGAAGCCGCCATATCGTTTAACATGGTATCAATCCCCTGCCGCATTCCTTCTCTGGCCTGTTTTACAATGGCTCTCTCACTGGCCATCTCTTCCAGGCATCCGGAATCTCCGCAGACCTCACATTTCGGCCCGTGGATATCCACGACTACATGACCGATTTCTCCTGCTCCGGAAGTCTTTCCCGTTAAAACGCTGTCCTTAATATACATAGGGCAGGCCAGACCATAAGAAATCAAATAATATGCAAAGGTATCCGCATGATCCTGATTACCGAACATCTCTTCGCCTATAGCCCGCATACGGGCATTGTTTTCAATAACCACCGGCATATTTAAACGACGCCCAATATCCTTTGCCACTTTCCGGTTTTTCTCCCAGTTCTGGTAAGCGCTTTGTTTTAAAATACCGGTTTTTGGATCCACAAAACCAGTGAGCCCCACTCCGGCGCCCAGTATTTTTTCCTCATCTACTCCCGAATCCTCAACCACTTTCTCAATCTGATCCAATAAAGCCTGCATGATAAAATCATACTCATCTGACTCTGGAATGTATCGGCTGCTTTTAATCACATTTCCTCTTAAGTCCATCAGACAGACTGCAATCTGATATTTATTAATCTCTGCCCCAATTACATAACAGGCATCTGCCACAAAATCAATCTGTACCGGACGGCGGCCCAGAGGACGGCGGCCTTCCCTGCTGCTTTTACCGGCTTTTTCTTCTGCTCCATTCTCTGCTTTAGAAGCTGCAGGCTCCTCTGTTTTTTCATCCTGGGAGGTCTCATATACAAACCCCTGGCGAATCAGGCCGTTTACATTGGTGGTAATCGTTGGCGGCGTTAATGACAGCATTTCCGCAATCTGTGATCGGGAAATAGGGCCGTATTTATAGATAATTTCCTTAATCAATGTTTCGTTTTGTTTTTTTACTCGAATCGGGTTATTTCCCTGAGTTCTGGACATAAGCTGATTCCTCCATACATTCTCTTTCCTGTCTATTATTATACGGACTTTCCAAATGGTAAGCAAGGTATTTTTCCAGAAACCTACAACCAAAAGTAACAGTTCCGCCATGCGGAGATTCAGACAGAAAAAAGCATTGAAAGCTTGCTTTCATAAGAATTTTCCTGTCTGAATCTTCATAGGGCGGACGCCCGACGCTTCTTGTCCGCTGTAAGCGGGCAAGAAGATGCATGGCGGAACTGTTATAACCAAAAGAGAGCGCCGGATTTCATCAATCCGGCACTCCTTTTGGTAAAGTGGGGTCTATCAAAATTTAGTAATATGCTTATTATGCCCGTGCAGATTCTTCCAGATTCTTTGCACGAATTTCCATAATCTTCTCCTGCATCTCAATTTCATCCTTTCGATTTAACGGATAGAACCACATACCGATTAAGGAGAAAATATAAGCTGCAATGGGAACTAATGTCATTAAATACAGAATTGCATTCAATGTGCTTGGAGCCTGCTGGGTCAGTTCAGCATTATATCCGGTAGATTCCAGGATTGCTCCTGCAAAGAATGCACTGAACGCCTGACAGCATTTGTTTACAAAAGTAAAGGTAGAAGATACCAGCGCATTGCAGGCAACTCCCTGTTTTACCTCTGCATAGTTTGCCGCATCCAGCACTGCGGAACGGCTCATGGTATTTGTAATGTTAAACAGAAATGTGGTACTTAACAGTGACAGCATTACCATAAATACGTTTTGGCTTGGAGCGCCAAACAGTAACGGCAGAGTCAAAATTAAACATAAAGCTTCTACAATGGCAATACCAACTCTCTTACCCAGCTTCTTGACAAAGGGACCAATGAAAAACAGCATAGCAAATGCAGCAATGGTTCCCATGTAACCAATATAGCTGATCAAATCGGTCCTGCCGCCCATGTTATATTTGAAGAAATACATTCTGACAGAACTGCTGATCTGGCTTGCAAACATATCGGTACCATATGCTAACAGCACACATAACAGAGCGCGGTTTTTTACAATAGCATTAACGCTGTCCTTAAAGGAAAGCTTCTGTCCCTGAGCTTTTTTCTTTGCGCTGTTTGGATTGTAAACATCCAGTTTCCGTACAGAAGCTGCGGACAAAATAAAGATAACAGTTGCAACTACAGAGTACAGAATAATCAGCTTTGTCCACGCCTGTGGATTATCCTGGCCGCCAAATGCATCCAGCATTGGAAGTGCAAAAGACTGTACAACCAAACCTGCTACTGCGCCAAATGCCTGGAAAATAGCCTGGATTTTGGTACGTCTTGCCACATCATTAGACAGCATAATCGGCAGAGCCAGCTGAGGAATCTGCACACAGGTCCAGGTTAAGGAATAGAAAATATAGGATACGTAAGCGTAAATCAGCTTTCCGGTTGGTCCTAAATCCGGTGTGGTAAACAGCATTACAAATGCAACACCTAAAAACGGAGCGCCAAAGGTAATAAAGGGACGGTATTTTCCCATTTTAGTGTTGGTTCTGTCAACAATGGCGCCCATAATCGGGTCTGTAACAGCGTCTACCAGACGGGCTACCATGAAAATCGTACCGGCTGCCAGGGCAGAAATCCCCAAAATGTTGGTGTAATAATACATGACATACAAACTCACCATCATAAAGATGATGTTGTTCGCAAAGTTGCCTGTACTATATAGCCAGACGTCCTTTCCTGATGCTTCTGTGTTCGTGTTCTTGTTCATAGACATAACGTTTCCTCCCTAAGAAATTTTATCTTCTGTCCTGCAAAGATAGGCGGCTCTGCAGGAAATCATTTCTAGTTTTGCTCTTTCCCCAAAGCTTCAAACATATATCCCTTATATGCCTCTACTCCTGGCTGATCAAAGGGATTAATTCCCAAAAGCATGCCAGAAATATAGCAGGCAAACTCAAAGAAATAAAATAACTGTCCAAAGCTGTATTCATCAATCTGTTCGACCTGTATTTTGAAACATGGAATACACTGGGTATGGGCTTTATAAGTTGCTTCAAACGCCTTTTTATTAATCTCCCAGAAATCCACCCCATTGAGATAATCAAACCGATCATCTACCTGATCCTTCTCCAATACATAAGATGCATCCTGATTTTTTACATCCAGAAACGTCTCGAAAATCATATGGGTTCCGTCCTGGACAAATTGCCCGATTGAGTGAAGATCCTCGGAGCACTGAGCCGACACCGGATACAGGCCTTTTCCATCTTTTCCTTCACTTTCTGCAAACAGCTGAATCCACCATTTTGCAAAATAGCGGTAACGTGGCTCAAAAAAGCTTAACATTTCTGCTTTCATGCCCTTTTGATTTAACAGATTCCGGATACAGGCGTAATAATAGGCAGGATTTTCCTCCCCTTCGGTTTCATATAAGTAAGCTCTCATGTCTTTTACGCCCTGTACCACTTTGCGGATGTCCGCTCCAGCCACCGCCATCGGAAATAAGCCTACATCGCAGATTGCCGAGTATCGTCCTCCAATTGCATCTGGGAAAATCAAAAATGTATAGCCATTATCTTTGGAAATCTTCTCTAAATGACTGCCTTTTGTACCAGTGGCAATGATTCGCTGGGAAGCCTTATCGCCATACCTCTCTGTCAGCCATTTTCTTAATACGCGAAAACCGATTCCCGGCTCCAGAGTCTCAAAATTTTTTGCAATCACATTGATGTATACCGACTTTCCTTCCAGCTCTTTTAACAGGCAGTTTACCTCATATGGCGAAATCGTATTCCCTGCGTAATACACCTTTGGTCCCTGTGGATTCAGCGCCTTAATGACAGAGCGTGCAGCATTGTTAGAACCTCCCACGCCAATCAGAACGAATGCATCTGCATGTTCCCGAACTTCTCTTGCTTTCTCTTCCAGTATGGAAAGCTGGGCATCTGACGCCCATTCTTCTGGATCCATCCATCCCAGCACGTCCTCATAACCTTTAGGATTGTATTTTACTCTGTCCAGTACCTCTTTCTTTTCCTCTAAATAAGACTGTAGTTCTTCCTTTTGAATCTTATTTACATGATCCTGATAAGTAATCGTAAGCACAGTATCCCTCCTTTTCCATTTAATTATTTTGTTTAAATAAATAATACACCTTATTGTTAATAATGTCAATTATTTATTTAAATAAATTAATTAATATGCCCTTTTTGTACAAAAGCGCCAGACATATATTGATTTACTCCTGTCTCTATGGTAAGATGAAAGTTGCCTTTAGGCTTATGAACGTACTAATTCAAGCAATCGAGGACAAATCACATGAAAATCGTAATCATAGACGGACAGGGCGGAAAAATGGGACGCTCTGTAATTGAACAGTTAAAAAAAGCCTTTCCTGCCCAGGAGCTTCTGGCAATCGGCACCAACAGCATTGCCACAGCTTCCATGATGAAAGCGGGAGCCGTTTTAGGGGCAACCGGTGAAAACCCCATCCTGGTAGCCTGTCGGGACGCTGACATCATTATCGGCCCCATTGCCATTGTTATGGCCGACTCTCTCTTAGGTGAAATCACTCCTGCCATGGCAAACGCCATTGCTGCAAGCAAGGCCTATAAAATCCTGATTCCTACCAATCGGTGCAACCACTTTATTGCCGGATGCCAGGCCGTTTCCTTTAATGAGGCCATTCGGGCGGTGTGCGAAGAAGTTGGACGGTTATTAGCATAAAAAGAGCCTTTTCCTCTGGTTTTTACCAGGGAAAAAGGCTCTTTTTTATGTACAAATTCGTAACGCTTTAATTATTTCTCCATTTTTTTGTAGCGCTCGATCATCTCGTCTAAGGTAACCTGCTCTACCAGCGGCGCTTTTCCGAAAGAACCAAACTGTACAATCAGAGTTCCTACTACTTCTTTTACGCCTCTCTCTACGCAGTCTACAATGGCTGCCACATCATCATCCGGCACAACTCCGTACATAACGGTATCCATAATCGGCGGCAGGAAGACTCTTGGGTCAACCTGATCCTTTTTGCTCTCCAGCAGTTCATAGATCGCTCCAATAGATGCGCTGTTTCTCTTCTCCGGATACTTTGCAAACAGCTCTTTCATGTTGCGGGTAACAGCCAGACGAATATCGGTATCTACGTTAATCTTGTTGATTCCGCAAGGAATAGCTGCCTGAAGCTCTTCAATGGAAATACCGTAAGCATTGGTCAGCTGTCCACCTAATGCATTGATTTCATCCACAATATACTTGGGAACCGTAGATGAGCCATGGGATACTAAAGCCCCGAAAATTCCCTCATGATTTAAGCATTCGCGGATAGCAATTGCAATTTCTTTACGAAGCTTTACATCCTTACCCTTAGACGGGCCGTGCATAGTTCCGTAGGAAATCGCCAGAGCGTCTACTCCAGTCTTTTTAAAGAAATCTACTGCTGTCAGCGGATTGGTATAAGTAGAGGTTGCCGCAAATACGTGATCCTCTACGCCTGCCAGAACGCCTAACTCACCCTCTACGCTGACGCCTCTTGCATGGGCATATTTTACTACTTCTCTGGTCAGTTCCACATTCTCCTCATAAGGAAGAGAAGAACCGTCAATCATAACAGATGTATAGCCGCCTTCAATTGCCGCTACACAGGAATCGAAATCTCTTCCGTGATCCAAATGAAGCACGATAGGGATTTCAGAATTTGCGCCATATTTTTTTACTGCATTGGCAATATTTTTGGCGCCTACTTTTTTGTCCTCTAAAGTTGCATTTGCAAAATCTGTACGGCCGCCCATAAATCCGTTGGCTAAATCTGCTCCCTGTAAAATTGCTGCTGAACGGAACATTTCATGTACTTCAATAACTGCCTTTGCCTGAGCTACTGCATTTACGTTAAATGCGCCCTGTGCAAAACCGTGTTTAATGGCTGCCTCCATCAGAGGCCTTAATGGAATTAATGGCATAATTCATCCTCCGTTTGTTTTTTTAATCTAATTAAATAATATTCTTTTTATTATAATTTGTCAACTGCCGGAACCAGTTAGTCTTCCAGCGCCGCTACATAATCGGTAAAGGTCAGGGTAATGTCCGGATGACTCTGCAACAGGGATACCGGGAACTCTGCTGTCGCCTCTCCATAGCCTGCGCGGCGAACTACTGCCCTGTGCCAGTTACGGAAGCAGCCCAGACGAATCTTTCTTGCATGGGAAATTTCATAAATACCGATAGTTACGCAGTAGTGAGGCATGTCCTCTAATGCGCCGCCAAAATCTCCAATTGCGTTGGCTGTTCTGGTTTCTGGAGAAATCTCCAAAACTCTGGTTTTCTGGGATAAAAATTCTTCATTGGTCATGGTGGAGCTGGCTTCGTTAAATGCCACATGTCCGTTAATGCCAATGCCGCCAAAAGCAATGTCTACCCCGCCTAATTGTTCAATCAGCTCTGGGATATAATTGATATTTTCCGGATCTGGGAATACTCTCTGCTCTTTCGGCATTACCAGCTCCGGTTTGATTTTGGAGTATACGGTGCGTTCCATAAATCCACGGAAGCTTAACGGATGATCCATTGGAACCCAGTGCTTCTCATCATCCAGGTATTCGTCCATATTGATAAACCAGACATCTTTTAAGGAAATATTTTTCTCATTTACCATATCTACAAAATAGGGATACTGTCCTACTGGTCCTACCGGACAAATAAATACGGTTTTTTCGCCTTTTTCGTTATGGCTGACGATTTCCTCTACCATCTGATCTGCCATTTCCTTAAATACCTGGGCATTATCTGCCTTACACCGAAGGGTCATTTTCGGATTTGCAAGAAGCTGTTCCTTGTTGTACTGATAGTATTCGTGTCTCATTTCTTAATCCTCCATTATAATGAAAGAAGCGCCGTCTATTGTAGTGTCACAATTTGCCGACGCTTCTTTTTCATTTAACCTTCAACCGCCGGAAACATCAATTGTCTCTTATGGCTGCCTGTTTATTTTTTCGTCTTGTTTAGTTGCCAGCCTCAGCCATTAAGTCTAACAGAACGTAATCTGCTACTGGAACTTCTTTTTCAACTGCGCCTGCTGCAATCAGGTTTTCCTGCTGAGTCTTGTAATATCCTTCTACTGTACCGTCCTTTGCGCCCTCTGCAACTTCCTTGCCGGTAAGCCAGTCAGCATCGCCGCGCTGTGCGTATACGGAGTCGTAATCGGTCTTAGTCTGATCAGCTACATACTGGGCAACCTCATCATAATGATCATCTGCCGCATAATCCATTGCTTTATACAGAGCCTTTGCAAAACGAAGGATATTATCCTGATTTTCTTCTGCATACTTAGGAGTTACAATCCAGCTTGCCAGGGAAACGCTGGTATCCTTAAATGTCATGTTATCACAAAGCTTGGTATTGTTGGTGTCTTCCAGAATCTTTAAGCTGTTTGGAGACCAGGTAGCACATGCGTCAACACCGCCGGACATCATAGCGGTAACCAGACCAGCAGCATCCATATCCACTGCCTGAATATCATCCATGGTTAAGCCTGCGGAATCCAGACCCATCTTTAAAATGTCTTCACTGGAAGTACCTGAAGAGTAAGCAACTTTCTTGCCCTTTAAGTCTTCAATAGTCTTAACATTTGGTCCGCCGATTAATGCGTCGCCGTTAGAGATATGGGACAGAGCGAAAATCTTAGCCTGGCCGTTGATACACAGCTTATGAGCGCCCTGGCCAATGTAGCCCATGTCAATGCTTCCGGATTCCATTGCGGCAATGATGGTTGGGCCATCCTGGAACTCTACCATTTCAACGGTAATGCCTTCTTCTTCAAAATAACCCTTATTAATCGCAGTTGTTACTGACCATAAACTTCCGTAGTTTGGCATATAAGCAACCTTCAGGGTAATAGGATCTTTTGCTGCCTCGGTCTCTGCAGGAGCTTCCGTCTCTTTTGCCTCAGTCTCTGCAGGAGCCTCAGTTGCAGCTGCGGTAGTTGCTGCCGCAGTGGTTGCTGCTGCTTCGTTTCCGCCGGAGCATGCTGCCAGAGAAGCCACCATGGTTGCCGCTAAAAGGGCAGATAACACTTTTCTCATAATAAATTCCTCCTTAAATTATATATGTTTATTTGGTAAAACATAACTTTTTACTTTCTGACCTCCAGATACTCCTGATATACCTGGCTCCAAATCCGGTTTTTCAGTTCAATAAATTCCGGAGACATCTTGGTTTCCTGAGTCCTTGGATATGGAATGTCAATATCCACAATCTCTTTAATCCGTCCCGGACGGGCGCTCATAATGATGACGCGGGTAGCCAGCACAATGGCCTCTTCTACGTCATGGGTAATGAAGAAACAGGTCTTTTTCTCCTCTGCCCAGGTCTTTAACAGTTCAGTCTGAAGCTGGGTTCTGGTCTGTGCATCCAGCGCTCCGAAAGGCTCGTCCATCAGCAGAACCTCCGGCTGTACCGCATATGCACGGGCAATTGCCACACGCTGCTTCATACCGCCTGAAAGCTCCTTTGGATAGCTGTCTACGAAATCTTCCAGATCTACCATTTTTATGTACTTCATTGCCACTTCTCTGGCCTGTTCGTCGCTCATGCCTTTTAATTTCAGGCCGAACATAACGTTTTTAATAACGGTAAGCCATGGAAACAATGCATATTGCTGGAATACTACGCCTCTCTCAGTACCGGTTCCCTCTACTTTCTTGCCGTCTACATAAACAGCGCCTGACGTTGCATCCAGCAGGCCGGCAATAATATTTAACAAGGTGGATTTTCCACATCCGGAAGGTCCTACCACACAGATAAATTCATTTTCCCGAATGTCCAGGTTTACGCCGTTTAAGGCTATCATTTCACCTTTGCGTCCGTTATAAATCTTTTTTACATTATCAATTTTAACCTTTACAGGTCTCTCTTCTCTTGCCATCTGGTAAACCTCCCCTCCCACATCTTAATCAGTTTCTCACTGGTAATACCGATAATACCAATAATAATGATGTACAGCAGCATAGGTTCTACCTCAAAGCTGTTGTTCAGGGAACGGATTCTCATTCCCAGACCGGCAATAGCGCCAGTAGATTCTGCTGCAATCAGGGTTGTCAGAGCTACGGAAACCCCCAGACGAACTGCTGTTACGATAAACGGTGTTGTTGCAGGGAAAATAACCTTTACAAAAATATCCCTGTCTTTTGCTCCCAGTACTCTTGCCGCCTTAATCAGCGTCTCGTCCACATTCCGGACACCCTGATAGATGGTAACGGTCATAATCAAAAAGGTTGCCATCCAGATAACGATTACCTGAGGTCTGCGGCCTACGCCTGCGGAAATAACAACCAGCGGAACGTAAGCTAATGGCGGAATGTTACGGATAAACTGAATCCACGGTTCTACAATATAACGAACCGGACGATACCATGCCATCAAAAACGCTACCGGTACAGAGGTAACAAATCCCAGTACGAATCCCATTACAACAGAAATCATACTGCTGGAAAAGTCTTCCCAGAGAACCCCTCTCTCAATCATGGTCTGCAGAGAAGCAATTACCTTTGGTGCAAAAGGGAAGCTTCGCGCCGTTTTGGGATAAATAGACAAACAGTACCATAGTGCAATTGCTACTAAAAATGAAATCAGCAGCCAGCCCCATTTTGGAATTTTAGAAATAAGATCCAATGATTCCCCACTTTTTTTCTTACCTTCTTTGGACATATTTCTTTCCCCCTCCTCAATTTTTTGCTAAATTTTTCATCAGCATCTTTATTATATCACATTTCTCACAAATTACATCCTTTTATTTACGCAAACGTTTGTGCAATTCTGCTTAATTGCCTTATTCAAACGTTTGAGTAAAATTGTCATAGCTTTTTTGCTATTTTTCCAGTATACTAACCATATATTCCGTTTCATAAGGGATTTTTCACAATTAGCGAAAGGGGACAGCTATGACGCTGAAAGAAATTGCAAAAGAGGCAGGGGTTTCCATTTCTACGGTATCCCGTGTAATTAATAATAATTCCAAGGCTGCCAGCAAAGAGGTGCAGGAACGAATCTGGGAAATTGTCCGGCGCACCGGCTATACCCCCAATTCGGTTGCCCAAAACTTAAAGCAGGGAGGCCTTCCTCCCTCTGAAGCCAAATCCCGCTCCATTGCCTGCCTGTTTGCCCGTACTTCCAGCGCAATGACCGACATGTTTTTCAGTTCTCTGGCACGAAGTATTGAGCAGGAGGCTTTTCGTCATAATTATATTTTAAAATATTCCTTCAGTTCATTTGATATCAGCAATCCTGCTACCTATCAGCTGATTGCCGACAACAATGTTAACGGCATTGCTGTGCTGGGCCGCTGCGACAAACAGACCCTGAAATTTTTAAGGCAGTATTTTAACAATATTGTATACGTCGGCCTAAACAGTCTGGATGCCAAATACGACCAGATTATCTGCGAAGGAAAGCTGGCTGCCATTACTGTGACAGAGCATCTGATCAGTCTCGGCCATACTCATATCGGGTATATTGGAGAAACCTCCTGCGAAGAGCGGTATGCCGGATACTGTGAAGCCCTTGGACGCCATCGGATTCCGTTTCACAAGGAATATGTTGCGAATGTACACCTGTCTTCTGAAGACGGCTACCGAGGAGCCAAACTGCTTTTAGAACGGAACGTCCCCGTCAGCGCCTTTTTCTGCAGCAACGATATTACTGCTATTGGAGCCATGCATGCATTTCAGGAAAGCGGCCTTTCCATACCAGGAGACATTTCCGTTATCAGCATTGACGACATCGAAACTGCCCAGTACCTGACGCCCATGCTGACTACCATCCACATTCCGACTCAGGAGCTCGGACAAATGGCGGCCAAAATCCTGATTGACCGAATTGAAGGCGGCCAACGCCCTTCCAGTAAAAATGAACCTTCCCTTTTATCTGGCTAATCGCGAAAGCTGCGCCAGATATAAAGGTTAATGAAATGATCTTAATTTAAGGAGGATATGTTACTATGATTTTTACCATCAAAGACGCAAAAGCAACCGCTTCCATTGACAGCATGGGAGCTCAATTGATTTCCTACCAGGATGCAGACGGCCAGGAATACATCTGGCAGAGAGACCCCCAGTACTGGGCTAACTGCTCTCCTACCCTCTTTCCAACGGTAGGACGGGTAAGAGAAGGAAAAACATTAATCAACGGAGCGTGGTATGAGATTCCCCTGCACGGTTTTGTAAAAACTACGGACTTTACTCTTGTTTCCCAGGAAGAACATGCAGTAACCCTTTCTATGTCTGATTCCGAGGCAACCAGAGCCATGTATCCCTTTGCTTTCTGCCTGGAAATTTCCTATGTATTGTCAGATGGGGCTCTGACCATGACCTGTCGGGTTAAAAATACCGATTCTAAAGAACTTCCATTCTTTATCGGAACCCATCCGGGTTTTATCTGTCCAATGAAGGGCGGGGAAACCTTTGAAGATTATGTATTAGAATTTGAGAAAAAGGAAACCACTGGCTACCGCAGCTTTGACGGTTCCAAAGGCGGCTTTGACATGACTGGCTACAAGCCGTTCCCGGGAGACGGCGTCCAGATTCCGTTAACCTACGATCTGCTGCTGAATGACGCCATCTGGTTTGACCAGGTAGAATCCAGGGTAGTATCCCTGAAAAATCCAACTACCGGAAAGGGCATTGAACTGGCTTATCCAGAATTTGATACTGTTGCATTCTGGACTCCTGCCGATAAAAAAGCTCCGTTCCTGTGCATTGAACCATGGAATGGATCTGCTGCCTGCTCTAACGAAGATGACGAATTTATTCACAAAAACCACCTTCAGACCTTGCAGCCAGGTGAAGACAAGAGTTACCGCCTGATTTTCCGCTGCTTATTGTAAAAAGAAGGGGCTGTCGCAAACATTATCTATCTGCTTTTGCGACAGCCCTTTTTCGTATAACTTTTACCAGAATTATTTTTATTTCTTCTGCCAACACTATCTCTATTCCCAACTAAATCCCCATTGCCGTTTTAAACTGTATATTGTCGAATAATGTCGATACTAAAATTAGTCTATTTTGCTTTTTTCTTCTTTATACTTATTTAAACGGATGTAACAGTCAATTTATTTCTTTTGTTTTTAGTAATAACAGAATTTGGATAAGGCTGTTATCTCAATTTCAGTGAAGGAGAGATTGTGCATGGATATCGATTTTATCCGAAAGAGGATTACAGAGCTGCGCGTGGCCCGTGATGTTTCAGAATATAAAATAAGTACGGATTTAGGCTTCAGCAAAGGATATATCCAAAGCATTACCTCCGGCCGCTCTCTCCCTTCTCTCCAGGCTCTTTTGGATCTTTGCGATTACTTTCATATTGCCCCAAAAGACTTTTTCGATGAAGACATAACGCCGGAATCTCCCCTGGTTCTGCAGATTGTGCAGAATTTAAGAGAGCTTTCCGAAGAAGATTTGACTACAATCTTAGAGATTACGGAAAAATACAAATATTACCGGCATCAAAAGAAACGGATGTCCGGTTCCATGAAAGGAAAAACTTAACCCAAGCTTAGTACCCGTACTGCTTCCTGTACTTGCTAAACATTGCCAGGGAAAGCGCAATGGCCATCAGTTCTGCCAGGGAATTGGCCAGCCAGATTCCGGTAACGCCAAATACTATGGGAAGAACCAGAAGGCAGATTACCATAAATACAAAGGAACGGGTAAATGCCAGGACTGCTGATACCATTCCGTTGTTCAGCGCCGTAAACATACCGCTGGCAAAAATATTAAATCCAATAAAAAACAGTGCAATGCTGCACAAACGGTTTCCGGTTACTGCCAGATCATATACTGGATTGTCCGGATTGGTAAAGACGGATACCAGCGGTCTGGTAATTCCAATGGACACGGCGACAGACGTTACGGATATGATTCCTATAATTTTCATGCTTGTACGAATCAACCGGCGCAGCTTTTCCTGATTTCCTTCTCCATAATAATAGCTGATCATAGGAGCAACCCCGTAAGAATACCCTGTAAACAGGGAACTTACAAACATCAGCACATACATAATAATCGTAATGGCAGCCACGCCGTCTTCTCCCACATATCGAAGCATAGTCCAATTGAAAATCAAAGTTGTAATTCCCGTTACCAATGCACCTGCCATTTCCGAAGAACCGTTTACTACTGCCTTTTTTAATACCGGAAGACGCCACACCGGTTTTTCAAAATGAAGAAGGCTGTTCTTATTGGCAAAGACAACGGCTCCTACAATGGTTGTAACCGAATATCCCAGTCCCGTTGCAATGGCTGCTCCCCCTGTCCCCATTCCGAAAATCTTAATAAATACATAGTCCAGCACAATGTTGGTAATGCCGCCTCCTACCGAGCAGAGAAAGGATAGGGAAGACTTTCCGCAGGCAATCAGATACAGGGAAAAGTTGTTCATCAAAAGAATCGGCACGGTAAATACCAGATAACGGCTTAAGTATTCTTTGCAGTGCCCCAGTACCTCCGGAGACAGGTTCATGCCAGAAAACACCCGATCCATGCAGGCATATCCGACTGCCCACATTACAAATCCGACTATGATATTTACCAAAATCAGAGCAGTAAAATCTTCTCTTGCCTCCTGTTGGTTTCCTTCCCCCATTTTCATCATAATCACAGCGCTTCCGCCAGTTGCCAGCATAGTAGAAATGGCCGTAACCAGTGCAATTACCGGAGCCGTCAGATTAATAGCTGACAATGCATTGGTTCCAATCAAGTTTGATACAAAAAGCCCATCTACCATCGTATAAAAAGACATAAAAAGAGACATTGCAATGGTAGGAAGGGCAAATTTCATAATATTTCTTAAATTAACCGGTTTTTGATAGGCATTCTCTGTTACCTGTGTTTCCATTTTCATAACCTCCTTGACGTAATGCTTTGTAAAACTATTACAAAGCTCTTGCTGATACCTTTCCCATCATAAGGTTTCCAGTAACTGTAGAGTCAAGAAGATTTTTATAAAATTTAAAGTAACTATTCAGGGCGGCGGGAAATCT
>CALHQJ010000127.1 GCA_938036545.1 uncultured Clostridium sp.
AAGCAAGACCGAACAGAAAGCATAAGGCGGCCCGTCTGCTTTCGGGTAGGTCGCTTGAGCATATTGGCGACAGTATGCCTAGATAGATGACCATCCAACGACATAACCCGGCTTATCGTCTTGCTCAAAACTTTTATAAAAATGAATAGTTACGAAAAAATAATAAAAATAGTTAGACCTTCAGATAAAGGCAAGATGGCTTGCCGGTCTGAAGGTCTAATTCGCTCTGGTCAGGATTATTTTTTTCTTCTTCCGCTGTATTCTTCATCGCAGTACAGACAACGGTAGGTTTCTTTATTTTTGTCGGAAAGATAGAAAATATGAGGCAGTTCCTGCTCGATGGAGGTAATGCATCTGGGGTTTTTGCAGTGAATCACATTGGTAATCCGCTCCGGAAGCTCGACCCGTTTTTTTTCTACAATCTCATTGTTGCGGATAATGTTGACTGTAATGTTGTGGTCAATGTATCCCAATACATTTAAGTCAATCAAATCCATGGTTCCTTCAATTTTAATAATATCTTTGCGCCCCATTTTGTTGCTGCGGGCATTTTTAATGATGGCAACCTGGCACTCCAGCTTGTCTAACCCAAGATGATAGTAAATGTCCAGGCTGCGTCCTGCTTCAATGTGGTCTAATACAATGCCGTCTTTTAATCCTCCGATATTTAACATGGTCTTTCCACCTCCAATAAAGTCATAATCAGAGCCATACGGACGTAAACGCCGTACTGAGCCTGTTTAAAGTAAGCGGCTCTTGGGTCGTCATCCACCTCAACAGAAATTTCATTGACTCTTGGAAGGGGATGGAGAATAAACATATCCGGTTTTGCCAGTTTCATTTTCTGGCGATCCAGGATGTAACAGTCTTTTAAGCGGATGTAGTCCTCTTCGTTGAAGAAACGCTCTCTCTGAACTCTGGTCATATACAGGATGTCCAGTTCCGGAAGTGCTGCGTCTAAGCTATCCACTTCTTTAAATTCAATGTGGTTTGCCTCAAGCACGTCTTCGCGGAGATAGTCGGGAATTCGAAGTTCCGGAGGAGAGATTAAGACAAATTTCACATTTGGATAACGAACCATGGCGTGAATTAAGGAATGAACGGTACGGCCGAATTTTAAATCGCCGCAAAAGCCGATGGTTAAATTGTTCAGGCGTCCCTTTAATGAACGGATGGTCAAAAGATCCGTAAGGGTCTGGGTAGGATGCTGGTGGCCGCCGTCACCGGCATTGATGACCGGAATCTGGGCTACCTGGGAAGCAACCATAGGAGCGCCTTCTTTGGGGTGGCGCATGGCGCAGATATCAGCGTAACAGCCAATCATGCGGATGGTATCGGCAACACTTTCGCCTTTAGCAGCAGAACTGGAATTGGCCGAAGAAAAACCGAGGACACTGCCCCCTAAATTAAGCATTGCAGCTTCAAAGCTTAAACGGGTGCGGGTGCTCGGCTCATAAAAACAGGTTGCTAATTTTTTACCGTCACAAACGTGAGCATATTTGGGAAGATCGTTGGCAATATCATCAGCCAGGTCCAGTAAGTGATTAATTTCTTCCACAGAGAAGTCCAGTGGATTCAGCAAGTGTCTCATGTAAATCTCCTTTGAATGTTTAATGGGTTTCTGAGTTTGCCTTATTATACAGCATATCAGCAGAAAATTCTACAACTTTTTGGGAAAATGTGATATAATCTGATCTAATGCTGAAATTAAGCGGAAAGGATGGAGCACAATGGCAAAAACGCTGGAACAGATTGTAATGGAAGGGCTGGCAGGAGACTGCTGTTCCATGGAAGAATTATTTGTTTTATGGCAGACTGCCCAGATGCTGGAGGAGCGTGCTTCTGGAAGTACCTGCTATGAAGAAATTGATAAACGGAGCTTCCATGTAGACGGCATGATTCATCCGGAAAGCTATTCCGGCGTTTTATATGTGCTGAAGGAGCCTAGTCTGAAGCACTATATTCAAAAGGGACTGACATTTCCGGTTTTGACGGATATACGTCGGGAATATCGAAGTTATGGCGGCGGTTTTGAGGACGAACGGGGGTACCTGGCAGGGATGCAGCGCCTTCTGCTGGGAGAAATGGGAGAGAAGCTTTCGGCACAACAGGTAATGAACACCCTGGCAGTGATGTACGTCAACAAGCGGGGAGGAAAAGAGGTTTCCGACAGCATTTGGATGAATTACGGTTACGAGTATATAGAATTTATGAAAAGGGAAATCCGGCTGTTGGAACCCAAGGTGATTGTGTGCGGAGGAGAAGAGATTTTTAAACTGATTGTAAAGGAAGTATTCCGCAATAAAAAGAGCATCCGCAATCGGGGCGAGCATATGATTTGGAAAGGAAATGTTCACGATTACCAGTTTGCGGCAGATAAAAATTACCGGCATACCAGTGAACCGGAAAAAACGGCAGTGATTGTATTGAATATGTGGAGTCCTGCTTACCGGATGAATAAGGAGCAGTATCTGTCGCCGGAAGAGTATTTGGCAGAGTTTCACCGCCGTATCACAGGCATGGACGAAGTTATTTGTAAGGAATCTGTAAGGAAGATTAAGAAATAAAAAGGGACAAACCATCTTTTTGTCTGGTATAATAATACAGCATCTGGCAGACACGATTTTATGATAGGTGCAGAGAGGTTTCATATATGACGAATCAACAGGATACAGGACGGCGGGTTCCCATTATCCGCGTCAGTGATTTATATAAGATATATTGTGTTGGAGACACCAAAGTCCGCGCCTTAAATGGAGTGGATTTTGAAATTTATAAAGGGGAATTCTGTGCCATTGTAGGAACTTCCGGTTCCGGTAAATCCACCCTGTTAAACATGCTGGCCGGCTTGGAGCGGCCTACGAAAGGCCAGATTGTAATAGCTGGAAAACACATTGAAAAGCTGTCAGAGAAGGAACTGGTGGCATTTCGCAGGGAACGGGTAGGATTTATTTTTCAGTCCTATAACCTGCTGAATACCATGAATGCAGTGGAAAACGTAGCCATGCCCCTGTCTTTTCGAGGAATGGCAAAAAAAGAGAGAATGGCCAGGGCACAGAAGTATTTAAAGCTGGTGGGAGTAGGAGACCAGGCCAAACATATGCCCAACCAGATGTCGGGCGGTCAGCAGCAGCGGGTGGGCATTGCCAGGGCGCTGGTGGTAAATCCGCAGATTATTTTTGCAGACGAGCCTACAGGAAACCTGGATTCCAAAACCACCATGGAGGTTATGCGCCTTATGCAGAAGATTGTCCGAGAGAGGCAGCAGACCCTGGTTATGGTAACTCATGATAATAATCTGGCCTCTTATGCGGATCGTCAGATACGGATTATAGACGGAAAGATTGTAGAGATTGTAGAAAATACGCCGCAGAAGCCTGCGGCACAGGAGGATTGAGTGATGAAGATGAAACGAACCTTTGCAGTACTGGCAGCGGTAATGATGCTTGCCATGACTATGCCGGTACAGGCTCTGGCAGCATTTATGGATGTGGGAAGCAATCAGTATCTGGTGGCTAAGAAAATTCCGGAAGGCAAGATTGGCAAAAGCTTAAGCATCCCCATAACTGTTAATTCCGGTGCCGACGATATGGAAGGGGTATGGGTTGGACTAAGTGCGGACATTTTTGAATTTAACCAGATTATGTCCGACGAATCAAACGGGGATTATACTGCAAGCAATTATCCGTTTGAAATTACCCAGGACACCTTCAAACCCAAGCGGTTAGGCAGCATTAAGGCCGGAAAGTCCAAGAGCACCAGCATTTCTGTGAAGATACGAAAGGATCTTCGGGCAGGATATTATTCCATCCCAATTTCCATCTATGTAGACTGCGAAGAAGAACCGGATACAGATCGGTACTGGGCAAAAGAGTATATTAACATCTATGTAGCGGAGTCTACCGGAAGCAGCGAGTCTGACGAAGAAAATAATACCGTTGACTTTATTTTAGGAGAAGGCCAGTCTACTCCTTATGGGACCTATCCGGACGTTATGAATTTCGCCATTAATATGCGGAACAGCAGCAAATTTAAGGCTTATGACGTGACTGTCAGCATGGTGCTGGATGCGGACAGTGCAAAGTTCCCCTTTAATATTAACGACGGTAACTATGACAGGCATTATGATGTGATAGAAGAAGGGCAGACCGTAGAGGTTCCCTACAGTATGGCAATCCGGCAGGACAGCTATTCAGGATTTTACCCCATTCAATACAAGATTTCCTATCGGGATTCTCAGGAGGGGGATCTGCAGACACAGGAAGATATTATGTACGTCCAGATTGTCAGCAAAAGCAAGGAAGATTCCCTGGGAGATTTTAACGCAAATGACAGAACCAGGGCCAGAATTATTGTAGACAGCTATGAAACCATACCGGCAGAGATTTATGCAGGCCAGGAATTTGAACTGGTTTTACGGATGAAGAACGCTTCCTCCAATGTACCGGCCAGCAACATTTTGTTTACCCTGGAATCGGAAAAGGTTTCTGACAGCGCAGTTTTTACGACTGAGAACGGGGCTAATTCCGTAGTAGTCAACTCCCTGGCAGCCGGCGCTACCGCAGAGGTCCGCATGAAGTTTGCCAGCAAGGGAGGGGCAGACCCCAGATCCTATTCCATTACCATTAAGGAAAAATACGACAGCCCTGAGTTTAAAAATGCAGAAGAAACAGTGACAGTTGATATTCCATTAAAGCAGGAAGCGCGTCTTAGCACCAGTACCATTGACATTATGCCGGAAAGCATTGCAGTGGGAGCGGAAACAAACGTCATGTTTGGAATTAACAATACGGGAAAAGTCCAGCTTTACAATGTAACCGCCCGATTTGAAGCTGATTCCATTAAAACTGAGGAAACTTATGTGGGAAATATTAAGCCTGGCGAAACCGGCAACGTAGATACCATGCTGACCGGCGTGGCAGCGACTATGGATGAAGGCGTGATTCCCATTACCATTTCTTATGAGGATGAAAACGGCAACGTCAGCACAGTGACGAAAGAAATGACTCTGTTTGTTTCCGAGCCGATGCCGGAGGACATGGACTGGGATACAGAGGCAGGAAACATGGACAACATTGAAATGGAAGGCCCGACTTCCTTAAAAGACAAGTTCCTGGCTCTTTCCATGCCGGTACGTGTCTCCATTATCGGGGGAATCGGAGCCGCTTTGATTGGCATTATTCTTGGGATTCGGGCATTTATCCGTCACAGAAAGAATAAAAAACAGCAGATGGCAGAAGAAGAGGGGATAGACGATGAGATTTCGTGACCTTCTGGTTATGAGTTTAAATAACCTGAGACGGCGGAAGCTGAGAACCGTTTTGACAATTCTTGGAGTGGTTATTGGTACGGCTTCCATTGTGGTAATGGTGTCTTTGGGAATTGGCTTAAAAGAATTGAATATGGAACAGCTTTCCTCCTGGGTCAGCCTGACGGAGATTACGGTTCAGCAGAATTATGCCATGGATGCCAGTGCAGCCAATGAAGACAGCTATATTACAGATGAGGCTGTTAAGAAGTTTTCCAGACTGGAACATGTAGTGTCAGTTTCGCCAACCCTTCGCATTCAGACTATTATGAAGCAGGGGCCCTATATCTGCGAGTATGCAGGGATAGAGGGAGTAAGCAGACAATACCTTTCCCAGATTCCGCTGGCAGAGGGAGGCCATGTTCCGGCCGAAGGTTCCGGACAGATGGAGCTGATTTTTGGCAACAAGGCGTCTATGGATTTTTACAACAGCAAGACGAAAAAAGGATACTGGGACACAGGAGAACTGCCGGAGCTGGACATGGATCAGCCGTTTTTTGTGATTTTTGATCAGAATGCATATTATCAATCCCAGAACCCCAGCGGAGACGGTTCGTCCAAGCCGCCTAAAAAGTACATGATCCATGCGGCGGGAATCGAGTCTGGAGGGAAAGAAGATTACAGCCAGTATAGCTACGGGATTTATACAGATGTAGAGCAGTTAAAGGCTCAACTGAAAAAGGTTTTTAAAAAGAATCCTATCCCCGGCCAGCCTACTAACAAAAAAGGAAAGCCCTACAATTTTTTTGTATATAATAATGCTCATGTCCAGGTAGACAGCATTGACAATGTGAAGGAAGTTCAGCAGGCGATTAACGAGATGGGATACCAGGCCAGCAGTATGATTGAGGGGATTGAAAACCAGCAGAAACAGGCCAACATGATTCAGGCTGTTTTAGGCGGAATCGGCGCTGTTTCCCTGTTTGTCGCGGCAATTGGCATTGCCAATACTATGATGATGTCCATCTATGAACGGACAAAGGAAATCGGAGTTATGAAGGTACTGGGCTGCGATATGGGGAATATCCGTAACATGTTTCTGATTGAATCCGGCTTTATCGGCCTGGCAGGAGGTCTTGCCGGTATTGCGTTAAGCTATGGCATTTCCTATGTTATTAATAATATCCAGGGAATCAGCCAGACTATGATGGGAATGGAAGGAGATATTTCCCGAATTCCGCTGTGGCTGGTAGGCCTTGCCATTTCCTTTGCTATTGTAGTGGGCATGGGGGCAGGCTTTATGCCGGCAATGCGGGCAATGAGACTGAGTCCTCTGGCTGCTATCCGCAATGAGTAGCAAAAAACACTTGCAATCTGAGAAGGAATCCGTTATGATTAATAAAGAGCGTGCAACTGGCGGATAAGTGGTGAAACCACAGGGAGCACGTTTGATATTGAGCCGACCGCCTGGGCATCTCTTTTTGGGGTGTCCAGGCGTTTTTTGTGTTATGGGGGAAATTTGCCTTATGACATAAAGAGATTAATTGACTATTAAAAGACCAGGAGGAAACGTGATGGAGATGTTATCATTAGCCGAAGAACTGAAAAACAATTCTTATCCAGGAAGAGGCATTGTAATCGGAAAGACAGCAGATGGAATTAAGGCTGCTGCTGCATATTTTATTATGGGAAGAAGCGAAAACAGCCGCAACCGTATATTTGTAGAAGATGGAGAAGGAATTCGCACTCAGGCATTCGATCCATCCAAACTCGTTGATCCCAGCTTAATTATCTATGCGCCGGTTCGCGTTCTGGGAAATAAAACAATTGTAACCAATGGGGATCAGACAGATACCATCTATAATGGAATGGACCATCAGCTTACATTCGAACAGTCTCTGCGCTCCAGAGAGTTTGAGCCCGATGGACCAAATTACACCCCTAGAATCTCCGGAATTATGCATGCGGAAAACGGCAGATACAATTATGCAATGTCTATTTTAAAGAGCAACAATGGTAATCCGGATTCATGCAATCGCTATACTTTTGCATATGAGAATCCGACAGCAGGAGAAGGCCATTTTATTCATACCTACATGCACGATGGAAATCCTCTTCCAAGTTTTGAGGGAGAGCCCAAGCTGGTCAGCATTCCAAATGATATTGATGAGTTTACCAGCCTGTTATGGAACAATTTAAACGAAGACAATAAGGTATCCTTATTTGTACGCTATATTAATATTGAAGATGGAACTTATGAGACCAGAATTGTAAATAAGAACCATTGATGTGAGATTGTAACAGTTCAGCCAGAAAAATTTTTATGAAAAGGAGAAAAATCAATGAATGAACTGCAGTTAAAGTACGGATGCAACCCAAATCAGAAACCATCCCGTATTTTTATGAATGATGGAAAGGAACTGCCTATTACAGTTCTCAGCGGAAGACCAGGATATATTAACTTTTTAGATGCATTTAATGGCTGGCAGCTGGTAAAAGAATTAAAAGAAGCCACAGGGCTTCCGGCGGCAGCATCTTTTAAACATGTATCTCCGGCAGGAGCAGCAGTCGGTCTGCCTCTTACGGATACGCTGGCAAAAATTTACTGGGTAGACGATATGGGAGAGTTGTCTCCATTGGCATGTGCTTATGCAAGAGCCAGAGGTGCAGACAGAATGTCTTCTTTTGGAGATTTTATTTCTTTGTCAGATGTATGTGATGCAGATACGGCAAAGCTTATCAAAAGAGAGGTTTCAGACGGAGTAATCGCTCCTGGTTATGAACCGGAGGCCCTGGAAATCTTAAAATCCAAAAAGAACGGGAATTATAACGTAATTCAGATTGACCCTGACTATGTACCGGAGCCCATTGAACGGAAACAGGTATTTGGAATTGTATTTGAACAGGGCAGAAATGAGCTGGAGATCAACCGGGAACTGCTGTCAAATGTGGTAACAGAGAACAAGGAGATTCCGGATGAGGCAAAAGTAGATTTAATGATTTCTTTAATCACCTTAAAATATACCCAGTCCAACTCTGTCTGCTATGCAAAGGGCGGACAGGCAATTGGAATCGGCGCAGGACAGCAGTCCAGAGTACACTGTACCAGACTTGCAGGACAGAAAGCAGACAACTGGTTCCTGCGTCAGGCGCCTCAGGTATTAAATCTCCAGTTTGTGGACGGAATCCGCCGCGCAGACAGAGACAATGCCATTGACGTTTACATTGGCGACGAATATATGGACGTACTGGAAGACGGAAGATGGGAGACTGTCTTTAAGGTAAAGCCGCCTGTATTTACAAAGGAAGAAAAGCGGGCATGGTTAGACCAGATGCAGGATGTGTCCCTTGGTTCAGATGCCTTCTTCCCGTTCGGCGACAACATTGATCGGGCATTCAAGAGCGGAGTAAAATATATCGCCCAGCCAGGCGGTTCGGTAAGAGATGACAATGTAATCGACACCTGCAATAAATATGGAATGGCAATGGCCTTTACTGGCATCCGGTTATTCCATCATTAATGAAAATGGACAGCGCCTGCCGCAGGCAGAGAATCCCGATAAAACAGGATTCTTTCACAGATTGGAGTTTTTAGGGAACAGGGCAAGCTTTCAACGCATAGACTAGAAATGAGTTTAGCTTTGAGGTGACGTTCTTTGAAAACTTTTCCGAAACCCCTTACTGCCAGTGAGGAAAGAGATTACCTGGAGCGTTACAAAGAGGGTGACCAGGAGGCAAGAGCCGTATTGATTGAGAGGAATATGCGCCTGGTGGCTCATGTTATGAAAAAGTACCAGTATACTGATTGCGATATGGAGGATTTGCTGTCGGTAGGAACCGTAGGGCTGATAAAGGCAGTTAATACATTTAATATGGATAAGGGTTCCAGGCTTGCCACATATGCCGCAAAATGCGTGGAAAATGAGATTCTAATGCTGCTGCGCTCCAATAAAAAATTTTCCAGAGAAATTTCGATTTATGAGCCTATCGGGGTAGACAAGGATGGAGAGAGCGTCAGTCTGGTAGATTTAATTGAAGCAGAAAACACAGAAACCATAGATGTATTGATTTTAAGCCAGGACATCCGGAGACTGTATGAGGCCTGCGACGACTGCTTAAAGGATTCGGAAAAAACGGTAATTAGTCTGCGATATGGCCTTTATGGCGGAAAGGAACATACCCAGAGGGAGATTGCGGCGGTTCTGGGAATTTCCCGTTCTTATGTAAGCCGGATAGAAAAACGGGCGATTGAAAAATTGAGAGAAGCGTTTCAGAAATAAGCCGGAAGCCATGGAAGCCCTGCCGAAAATGCTGAAAATCGGGAAGTGGAATTTCCATGGCTGCTGTTTCAAAAAGGATTATTGTAAATTATACAAAAAACCAAAAGAAATTGCATTGTGCTTTTCCTTCAATCTGTGTATAATAATAAACAGCTGGCTTGAAAAGCCGGCATACTGAAGGCAGGCTGCAGATGAGGATTTGTATGCCTTGAAAAAGGAGGACGTGTTATGGCAATTCTAGTAGCTGGCGGAGCAGGCTATATTGGAAGCCACACCTGTGTAGAATTATTAAATGCAGGCTATGAGGTAGTAGTAGTAGACAATCTTTACAATTCTTGTGAGGAAGCATTAAGAAGGGTAGAGAAGATTACCGGAAAAACTGTTAAGTTTTACAATGTAGATTTATTGGACAAACCTGCATTAGAGGAAGTATTCAAGAAGGAAAAAGTGGATTCTGTTATTCAGTTTGCCGGATATAAGGCAGTTGGAGAGTCAGTTGCCAAGCCTTTGGAGTATTACCATAACAACATTACCGGTACCCTGATTCTCTGTGACGTTATGAGAAAATATAACGTAAAGAACATTGTATTCAGTTCTTCTGCAACTGTTTACGGAGATCCGGCGTTTGTGCCCATTACCGAGGAATGCCCAAAAGGTGAGATTACAAACCCATATGGACAGACAAAGGGAATGCTGGAGCAGATTCTGACAGACTTACATGTGTCTGATCCGGAGTGGAATGTGATTCTGCTTCGTTATTTCAACCCAATCGGCGCTCACGAAAGCGGTACCATTGGCGAAGATCCGAAGGGAATTCCTAACAACCTGGTTCCTTACATTGCACAGGTAGCAGTAGGCAAGAGAGAATGTGTTCATGTATTTGGCAATGACTATAATACTCCAGACGGAACTGGTGTCCGTGACTATATCCACGTAGTGGATTTGGCAAAGGGGCATGTATGTGCAATTAAGAAGCTGGAAGACAAAGAAGGTGTTTCTATTTACAATCTGGGAACTGGCCATGGATACAGCGTATTAGACGTGATTCATGCTTATGAAAAGGCATGCGGCAAGGAACTGCCATACGTGATTGATCCAAGACGTCCTGGCGATATTGCGCAGTGCTACTGTGACCCAGGCAAGGCAGCAAAAGAGCTGGGCTGGAAGGCTGAACTGGGAATTGAAGAAATGTGCCGTGATTCCTGGAAATGGCAGTCAACAAATCCAGATGGATATAACCAGAATTAAGCGTACAATTGGAAATCAACAGACATAATAAGGGGGCTGCTGCGGCAGCTCCTTTTCTGACGTAATTTTTTGACATGAAATGGAGGGTATTCGATGGAAAAAGAGACAAAATTGATGAAGGCCGGACTGATATTAGAAGGGGGCGGCATGCGGGGCGTTTATACAGCCGGAGTGCTGGATTTTTTTATGGATATGAACCTGGGATTTGAAGAGGTCTACGGTGTTTCAGCAGGAAGCATCCATGCCAGCAGCTATTTATCAAAGCAGAGAGGACGGAGCATTGCTATCAGTACGGAATATTTAAATGATCCAAGGTACTGTAGTGTGCGAAGCCTGATAAAAACAGGAAATCTTTTTGGAGTAAAAATGTGCTATGATGAAATTCCCAATCAGCTAAATCCTTATGACCATGAGACATTTCTGAAATACCCAGGACGATTTTATGCAGTTTTGACAGACTGTGAGACAGGAAAGGCCAGGTATCAGCAGGTCAAGGATATGAATCGGGACATTTGGGCCATCAGGGCTTCCAGTTCTCTTCCACTGGTTTCCAGGATGATAGGGGTTCACGGCCACGTTTATCTGGATGGAGGAATTGCAGACTCGATTCCGGTAAAACGTTCACAGGAACAGGGAAATGCAAAAAATGTAGTGGTGCTTACCAGAGATAAGCATTATAGAAAAAGGCCTAACGGAGCGATAAAGCTGATTCGTTCCCTGTACCGCCGGTATCCGGAACTGGTAGCCCAGATGGAAAGCCGCCATATCCGCTACAACGAAACCTTAGATTACATTGAAAAAGGAGAGAAAGAAGGAATTGTATTTGTTATACGCCCATCAAAGACAGTAGAAGTAGAACGGATTGAAAAAGATAAAGAAAAATTAATGGAGCTGTATAATCAAGGGTATGAGGATGCAAAGAAATCCTATGAGGATTTGAAATCATTTCTGGGAGAGGTTTAAGCTTTGGACAAGATTTTAACCCTGGAAACAGCGCAAAAATGTCGAAAAGTAGCGATGAAAATATACCCCTAAGGGACTTGTATAATGGATGGAGATGTGATACTATTTCTCCATCCATTAAACTTTCTGGAAATCAAATCTATTTTCTAAATTATCTGGCGTACTGCCAATGAATTCCAAAGTTTAACGATTCTATTACAGCAATTGAGAAAGCGGGGGATGCCTATGCCTGTGTAGTTTTATTTTCGCTGCCATTTATTATGTAAAGGATAAGGAGGAATTTTATTTGACGAAGGAAATAAAATATGCAGTTCACATGATCCTGTTTGTGGGACTTTTAAGTTGCTTAAAAAATCTTCCAGTATGGGCGTCTGCTTCCGGAGAAAGTGATAATTATATTGCAACCAGTGCCAATGCTGATTATGCAGAGCCGGATGTCTGGACGTGCGCAACACCTGGAAATTGTGGGCAGGCAGAAAAGCTAAAGGCACCGGTTATGAGAGCGCAGATGAGACAGAGCAGAACATCCGATGTCTTAACTATTACCGGAAGCGGAATAAATGATAAAATGTCTGGTACATTAGG
>CALHQJ010000128.1 GCA_938036545.1 uncultured Clostridium sp.
TAATAACATGTATTTTCTCATTTGTCAACAAAATTCAAAAAATTTTTTAATTTTTTTTACCGTCCTATTTTTCTTCCTGTTTTAGGGAACTTTTTCGCCCTTCCATCATACCTTAGATAAAAAGTATTTATGAGGTTTTCCATGACTGACTGTCCCACTTTTGCTCCGCAGGCTCTTCGCAAAGTCCAGGCTCGCTTTCTCAATGCTTCTACCAATCCATTTTCTATTGATGTGCTGATCAATGGAGCCTTATACTTAGAAAACAGTTCCTTTGGCATGATTTCCCAGTATGCCCCTGTATCTGACGGCTTTCATACGGTTACTGTCCGAAAAAGCTCCGGCATGAGAACTACCCTGTTTGAAGGTGTATACCCGTTTCCTGCCGGTCAGAAAACCACCTTCTCCATAGCGGATTCTCCTTCCGGATCAATCGCCCTGTTCCAGCTAATTGATAATGGATGTTTCAACTGCCCATCCCGATGTGGATGCTATCGAGTTGCCAATATGAGCTTTTCCGGCTCCTCATACGACGTCCAGGCGCCGTCAGAAGAACGGATTTTCCAATCCATTTCTTTTGGCCAGGCTTCTCCTTATAAAATGACTTCTGCCGGTTTCTATCGTTTTTTTGTTACAGAGCCTTCCGGAATTCAGCCTGTAAGAGAACTGCCCATTATTATTCAAAGCTTTCTCACCAGATCCCTTACTCCCCCCAGGTCTCTTACTGATATTTCTGCAAACATCGAAGCCGGAAAAAGCTGTACCACATACCTGATTGGCAATACCTGGTCCTCGTTCCGGCTTCAAACCATAACTGTAATGGATTAACTCTTAAAATATTCCTTCATAGCTTTCCTTCAGGGTACTGCAGGAATTGGACAGCTTTTCCTTCTCCTCCTGTGTCAGGGATAAAGTCAGAACCTTTTGAATTCCATTTTGATTGATAATGCACGGCACTCCAATAAATACATCTCTCTGGCCGTATTCTCCCCGAAGCATTGCGGAAACTGTCAAAACGCTGTGTTCATCTCCTAAAATTGCTTTGGTAATTCTGGTCATAGCCATACCAATACCATAATAAGTGGCTTTTTTAGACTCAATAATCCGGTAAGCCGCCTCTCTTACTTCTTTTTCGATTTTCCCCAGGCGTTCCGGACAGAAACTCTCAGAATCCCCTTCCTTATTTTCCTGACAGATGTCCAAAATCGGCCTGGTTGCCAGCATTGCCTGACTCCATGGCACAAACTCGCTGTCTCCATGCTCTCCAATTACGTAAGCATGGACATTTCTGGGATCCACATTCAGATATTCTCCCAGCAAATATCTCAGCCTGGCTGTATCCAAAGCCGTCCCGCTTCCCATCACTCTTCCGGGATTAAAGCCGGACAGCTGGCAGGTGATTCTGGTCATAATATCCACTGGATTAGTCGCCACTAAGAAAATCCCGTTAAAGCCTGACTCTGTTACTGGTTTCACAATAGAACGAAATACCTCTGCATTGCGTTTTAACAGGTCAAGACGGCTTTCCCCTGGCTTTTGGGCAACTCCGGCACACAGGACTACTATGTCCGCATCCCGGCAGTCCTCATACTCCCCTGCATAAATTTTCATATTAGAAGCAGAAAAGGCCAGACCGTGGTTTAAATCCATGGCCTCGCCCTCTGCTTTTTTCTTATTTACATCAATCAAAACCAGTTCGTCACAGACTGTCTGGTTTAGTAAACAGTACGCATAGCTCATTCCTACCATTCCGGTTCCGACTAATACTACTTTTCTCTTATCCGCTCTCATAAGCAAGCTCCTTTCAGCCAATTGCTTATGTTAGTATACCGGATTATCGGTTCTGCTATGCAGATTTATGCTCTTTTTATTTTGCTCCCAGTCTCTGGCGGACTATCTCATAAGCCAGAACTCCGGCAGCTACTGATGCATTTAAGGAATCAATATCACCTTTCATGGGAATGGACGCTACCATATCGCAGGTTTCCTTTACCAGTTTTCCTACTCCTTCGCCTTCATTTCCAATGACCAGTCCTATCGGTCCTGTTAAATTTAAGCGGTACATACTTTCCCCGCCCATATCTGCACAGACAAACCACAGGCCCTTTTTCTTTAAATCTTCCATGGTAGCGGACAGATTGGTTACCTTCGCCACAGGGGTATAGTTTAACGCTCCTGCAGAAGTTTTGGCTACTGTAGCTGTCAGCCCCGCTGCGCGGCGTTTGGGAATAATCACCCCATGGGCTCCTGCCAGATTTGCAGTACGGATAATGGCTCCCAGGTTGTGGGGATCTTCAATTCCATCCAGTATAAACAAAAACGGCGGCTCTCCCTTTTCTTCTGCAAGTTTCAGCATGTCGTCCACTTGAGCATATTCATAAGCAGCAGCAAATGCAATGACTCCCTGATGCTTGCCTGTTTCAGACATCTGATCCAGTCTTTCCTTTGGCACATAGGTAATAATCGTATCATGCTTTCTGGCTTCCCTGGTAATGGAACGCACAGGGCCGTCCTGGCATCCATCCAGCACAAACAGCTTATCTATCGTCTTGCCGGAACGAAAGGCCTCCATGACAGCGTTACGGCCTTCTATGGTCAATTCTTCGTATCTCATGTAAGTTCTCCTATCTCTTTCAGTCCCAAAGCGGTAAGCTCTGTCATCCGTTCAAAACGTTCTGCCAAAAACAACCACCCAATCAGCGCTTCAAACCCTGTTGCCATACGGTAATCGGTCATAGAGGCATTTTTTGCCACTGTTACGGATTTTGCATTACGGCCTCGTTTAAATACTGCATGCTCTTCTTCTGTCAGGTATGGCTGTAAAATCTTGATTAATCTGGCCTGTGTTTCCGCTTTTACCAGGGACGAGCTTTTCTTGTGCAGCTTATTCACCTGCATATTTCCATTATTCACAATTTTCGTCCGGATCATCAGCTCGTAAACTGCATCTCCAATATATGCAAGTACCAGAGGCGAATACGTTTCCGCATCCGCCCTTTTTAATTCAAATGTCTCTTTATAAAATGCAAGAAAATTTATGCTCTCTTCCATTTTACTCCCTCTCTGGTATCCTCTAAGACAATTCCCATTTCCAAAAGCTGACCGCGGATTTGATCTGCCAGAGCAAAATTTTTATCTTTTCTGGCCTGCTGGCGGGCAGCAATCATCTCTTCAATCTGGCTGTCCAATACCTCTTCTTTTTTCTCGGTAATAATGCCGAGCACTTCGCAGAGACGGTCAATCTCTTCTCGCAATGCCGTTACAAATACTTTGCTGCTTTCCTCGCCTGCATTGGTATTTGCCAGCTTAACCATCTCGAATAAAGCAGAGATTGCATCAGCCGTATTAAAGTCGTCTTCCATAGCTGCTTCATATTTAACAGTCAGCGCCTTCATCGTCTCTAAGGCACTGGTTTCTTCTGCTGTCAGCTCCTTTTCTCCTGCCTTTTTCTCTAAATCTCTCAGCTTCTCCATACAGGTAAGGATTCTGTCCAGACCATTTTTAGAGGCTTCCATTAAATCTGCGCTGAAATTCAGCGGGCTTCTGTAATGGGCGCTGAGCATAAAGAACCGAAGCACCTGTAAATCGTATTTTTCACTGATTTCCCGAACCGTAAAGAAATTTCCCAGAGATTTGGACATCTTTTTATTGTCAATATTTAAAAATGCATTGTGCATCCAGTAATTTGCAAATGTCTTTCCATTGGCAGCCTCACTTTGGGCAATCTCATTTTCATGATGTGGGAATACAAGATCTTCTCCACCGGCATGAATATCTATCTGCTCTCCAAGATATTTCTTGGACATCTCAGAACACTCTGTATGCCACCCCGGACGTCCATCACTCCATGGGGATTTCCAGAATGGCTCTCCTTCTTTTTTCGGTTTCCAGAGAACAAAATCCAATGGATCTTCCTTCTCATCTGCACCAGATACAAGAAGTGAGCGCTCTCCGGAGCGAAGATCATCCAGATTCTTGTGGGACAATTTACCGTACTCTTTGAACTGGCGGGTTCTGTAGTAAACAGTACCGTTCTTTTCATAAGCATATCCCTTGTCCATCAGTGTCTGGATCAACTGGATCATACCTTCAATTTCCTGTGTTGCAAGCGGATTTGTTGTTGCAGGCTTTACATTCATGCCAGCCATATCTTTCTTACATTCTTCAATGTAACGCTGTGAAATCTCTTCAGCAGTCACACCTTCTTCATTTGCCTTTGCAATAATCTTATCATCTACATCCGTGAAGTTCGATACATAATTTACATCATATCCTTTATATTCGAAATATCTTCTGACAGTATCAAATACGATCATCGGTCTTGCATTACCAATGTGAATAAAGTTGTATACAGTAGGTCCACAT
>CALHQJ010000129.1 GCA_938036545.1 uncultured Clostridium sp.
TTTATGGGGGCTGAAATTTCTTATTACAGCCGCAGCCGGAAGGAAGACGCAGAGGCGGCAGGAATGAAATATCAGCCGCTAGAGCAGCTGTTACAGGACAGCCAGGTGGTATTTACCTGCTTGAATAAAAATGTTCTTCTGCTTCAGGAAAAGGAATTTGAAGCATTGGGAGATGGAAAAATTCTGTTTAACACATCCATTGGACCAGGGTTTGATTCAAAGGCCCTGGAAAACTGGGTAAACAGAGATGGCAATTACTTTTTCTGCGATACCAGGGCGGCAGCCGGTCCGGTCAGCGACGGATTTTTTGAACTGCCTCAGGTATCCTGCGTCAACATATCCGCCGGAAGAACCAGCCAGGCATTTGTACTGTTAAGCAAAAAGGTTTTGGATAATATCCGCACATTTTTAGAGGATTAAACTTTTCGGATCTTGTGAAAACAGCCGGATTTTGATATAATATTTCCAAATGCCTATAAAATAACTTTGTTGCCAGGCTTTTGGTGACGGCATTATAGGAAGCTTACGTGCAGGAGGATTGAACATGACCAGAAGAGAATTGCGGGAGCATTGCTTTAAGATGCTGTTCTGTGCAGATTTTTACCAGGCAGAGGAAAAGGAAGAACAGTTAAAACAGTATTTCCTGGCTCCAGAGGAAGAAGCTGCAACTCCAGAGGGAGTTGACGAGATTTTGCACCGCGTGGAATTAAAAGAAACAGAAGAAGAAACTCTTCTTCAAAGAGCAGAAAGCATTATGAGTAAAATTCCGGAATTGGATGAGAAAATAAATCAGGTAGCAGAGGGATGGAAGACCAACCGCATGGGCAAGGTAGAACTGGCAATTCTTCGACTGGCTGTTTATGAGATGAAGTATGACGATCAGATTCCGGAAAAGGTAGCAATTAATGAGGCGGTAGAACTGGCGAAGAAATTCGGCGGCAGCGATGCCCCTGCCTTTGTAAACGGCATTCTGGCAAAGCTGGTGTAAAATGGCTGGAATTTACAGCGTTTCTCAGGTAAACAGCTATATCAGGAACATGTTTTCCCAGGATTTTGCCTTAAACAGAATTTCCATAAAAGGCGAGGTGTCAAACTGCAAATACCACACGTCCGGCCATATTTATTTTACATTAAAAGATAAAACCAGCGCCATCTCAGCGGTTATGTTTGCAGGCCAGAGAAAAGGCCTGGCTTTTCAGCTGCGGGACGGCCAGCAGGTAGTGGCCAGTGGAAATGTAGATGTTTATGAGAGAGACGGAAAGTACCAGCTCTATGCCAGGGAGATTGCCCTGGACGGAGCTGGTGACTTATTTAAGAGGTTTGAAGCCCTCAGAGATCAGCTGGAAGAGATGGGGATGTTTGACTCTCAGTATAAGAGACCCATTCCCAGATATGCAAAGACAATTGGTATCGTAACGGCAAGCACCGGAGCTGCCATTCGGGACATTATGAATATTGCCCAAAGGCGCAATCCCTATGTCCAGCTGATTCTATGTCAAGCTCAGGTTCAGGGAGAAAATGCCAAATACAGCATTGTAAGGGCCATACAGCGTCTGGACAGCATGGGGCTGGATATTTTGATAGTGGGAAGAGGCGGAGGTTCCATAGAAGATTTATGGGCCTTTAATGAAGAAATGGTGGCAAGAGCCATTTTTGCCTGCAAAACTCCGGTGATTTCAGCTGTAGGCCATGAGACGGACGTGACCATTGCAGATTATGTGGCGGATATGAGAGCGCCTACGCCTTCAGCAGCGGCAGAACTGGCAGTATTTGACTACCGGCAGTTTGCAGAACAGACAGAAGGGTATCGACAGGCTCTTATCCGATCCGCTGAGAGACAGGTGGAGAAAAACCGCTACCGTACCAGCGAATACCGTTACCGCCTGAGCTTAAAGCATCCGCAGAAAAAGCTGGATGACAGACGGCAGAGGGCAGCGGATATGGAAGAGCAGATGAACCGTCTGATGAAGGAAAAGCTGCTGGAAGCCAGGCACAGGCTGGCTTTGCTGTCAGGCCGTTTATCCGGCGTCTCTCCGCTGGAAAAATTAAGCCAGGGCTATGGATTTATAAGCGGAAGCGATAAGAAAAAGATTGTGTCTGTCCATCAGGTAAAGCAGGGGGACAGGATTGATATATATGTGCAGGACGGTAAGATTGGCGCCAGGGTAGAGACCGCAGAAGATACCGGACTGTACTGCCATAAGGAGCAGTAAATGAACGAGGAATTAACCATTGAAGAGACCTTTGAACTGTTAGAGGAAGTACTTGGCAAAATGGAAGAACGAGATATTTCCCTGGAAGAGAGCTTTGCCTGCTATGAAAAAGGCATGAAGCTTGTAAAGGCCTGCAATGATAAGATCGATAAAGTAGAAAAACAGATTATTGTACTCAGTGAGGAACAGGGAGATGAAGGAAATGAACCTGGAACTTGAAATGCGCATCAGGGAGGTAGAAGAGATTATTTACCGCTATCTTCCCGAAGAAACCGGACATCAGAAAACCATTTTTGAGGCTATGAACTACAGCATGAAGGCTGGAGGAAAGCGCCTCCGCCCACTTCTGATGCAGGAGGTCTGCCGGTTGTTTGGCGGTTTCCTGAAAGAGACAGAACCTTTTATGGCCGCCATTGAGATGATTCACACATCGTCTTTAATCCATGACGACCTTCCATGTATGGACAACGATCAATACCGCAGGGGAAAAAAGAGTACCTGGGCAGCTTATGGAGAGGACATGGGAGTATTAGCCGGAGACGGCTTGATTGTGTATGCGTTTGAAACGGCTTGCCGGGCATTTTCCATTTCTGCGCATCCTGAGCGGGTAGGACGGGCTATTGAGATTTTAGCGGCGAAAACCGGCATATACGGTATGATCGGCGGACAGACAGTAGATGTGGAACTGACCAACCAGCCGATTCCGGAAGAAAAACTGGATTTCATTTACCGTTTAAAGACAGGAGCCCTGTTAGAGGCCTCTATGATGATAGGAGCCGTCCTGGCAGGAGCAGATGAAACGTCCATAAAGCTGACAGAAAAAGCGGCGTCTGAAATCGGAGTGGCTTTTCAGATTCAGGATGATATATTAGATGTAACCAGCAGTCAGGAAGTTTTGGGAAAACCGGTTTTAAGTGATGAAAAGAACTGCAAAACCACCTATGTTACCTTAAAAGGACTGGAGCAGGCAAAAGAAGATGTAGCAAGGATTTCCCAGTCGGCAATTGAGGATATAAAAGCCCTTCCTGGAGAAAATAGATTTTTAGAAGAACTGGTAGCCATGCTGGTGACCAGAGAAAAATAAGGAGCGCCATGATACTGGAACAGATAACAAGCCCGCAGGATGTGAAAAATCTGAGCCAGGAGGAACTGATTACCCTGGCGGCGGAGATACGGGCATTTCTGATAGAAAAAATCAGCCATACAGGCGGCCATCTGGCTTCCAATCTGGGAGTCGTGGAGCTGACCCTGGCTATGCATAAGGCGCTGGATCTTCCAAAGGACAAGATTATCTGGGATGTAGGACACCAGTCTTATACCCATAAGATTTTAAGCGGAAGGAAGGATGCCTTCGACGAGCTGCGCCAATACGGAGGATTAAGCGGCTTTCCAAAACGAAAGGAAAGCCCTTATGACGCCTTTGATACGGGACACAGCTCTACGTCCATTTCTGCAGGACTGGGAATTGCTCAGGCCAGGGATCTTCTGGATGAGGACTATACCGTGGTTTCCGTAATCGGAGACGGAGCCCTGACAGGAGGCATGGCATATGAGGCTCTTAACAATGCAGCCAGGATTCAGAAAAATTTCATTATTGTTTTAAATGATAATAAGATGTCCATTTCCGAGAATGTTGGAGGAATGTCCAGATATTTAAGCGGACTGAGAACCGGAGAAGGGTACAATGACCTGAAAAAGTGGGTCAATGATACCCTGGATAAAATACCGGGCGGACAGCCGATTATTGATAAAATCAAACGCACGAAAAATGGCATTAAACAGCTGTTTATTCCGGGAATGCTGTTTGAAAACATGGGAATTACGTATTTAGGTCCTGTAGACGGCCACGACATCCGCCAGCTTTGCAGGACCTTTCAGGAGGCAAAGCGGCTGGATCATGCCGTTCTGGTGCATGTTATTACCAAAAAAGGAAAGGGGTACCGGCCGGCTGAAAAAAATCCTTCCCATTTCCACGGGGTGGAGCCTTTCGACATTGTCACTGGAAAGTCTTTAAAAAAGAAAACCAGGCCGTCTTATACGGATATTTTTTCCAGAACCATATGCCGTCTGGGAGAAAGCCATCCAAATCTGGTAACCGTAACGGCTGCAATGCCGGATGGTACGGGATTAAAAAAATTCGGAGAGAAATTCCCTGATCGGTTTTTTGATGTGGGAATTGCAGAGGCTCATGCAGTTACTTCTGCAGCAGGCATGGCAGCAGGAGGCCTGAAACCGGTAGTAGCGGTATATTCTTCCTTCCTTCAGAGAGGATTTGACCAGATTCTCCATGACGTCTGCATTCAGAATCTTCCGGTTGTATTTGCCGTAGACCGGGCAGGACTGGTGGGAAGCGACGGAGAGACGCATCAGGGGATTTTTGACATCAGTTACCTGACCATGATTCCAAATATGACGGTAATGGCTCCCAAAAACCGCTGGGAACTGGCAGATATGATTGAATTTGCAGTGGAGTATGACGGCCCCATTGCAGTACGTTACCCAAGGGGAGAGGCCTATGAGGGCTTAAAAGAACTGCGGGCGCCCATTGAGTACGGAAAAGGAGAAATGCTGTTTGAGGAGCGGGAGTTTGCACTTTTAGCAGCAGGAAGCATGGTCAGCACAGGAGAACATGTTCGGGAAAAATTAAAAGCAGCGGGACATGACTGTTCCCTGGCAAATGTAAGATTTGTAAAACCCATTGACACAGAACTTCTGGACAGGCTTGCCGAAAAGCATTCCACCATTGTCACCATGGAAGAAAATGTGCTTCAAGGCGGCTTTGGACTGGCAGCCTCAGCGTATTTAAACAGCCACTATCCAGAGATACAGGTAATCAACATTGCCCTTCCGGACGCTTATGTGGAACATGGAAACGTGTCTCTGCTTCGATCCGGCTTGGGAATTGACAGTGATTCCATTGTAAAAAAATTATTGGCAGCGGAGCATTAAAGAATGAAAGAACGATTAGACGTACTATTAGTAAAGCGCAACCTGGCCGAGTCCAGAGAAAAGGCAAAGGCCATTATTATGTCCGGTATTGTCTATGTAGACGGGCAGAAAGAAGATAAGGCAGGAACTGCATTTGAGGAAACGGTTCAGATTGAGGTTCGGGGAAATACATTAAAATATGTCAGCCGAGGCGGATTAAAGCTGGAAAAGGCCATGACCAATTTCGGACTGACATTAGACGGGAAAATCTGTATGGACGTAGGATCTTCTACCGGAGGTTTTACAGACTGTATGCTTCAAAACGGGGCGGTGAAGGTTTATTCGGTAGACGTTGGACACGGCCAGCTGGCATGGAAACTTCGGAACGATGAACGGGTAGTCTGCATGGAAAAGACCAATATCCGTTATGTGACAAGGGAAGACATACCCGATCCCATTGATTTTTCCTCTATTGACGTATCCTTCATTTCCCTTACCAAGGTATTGGGTCCGGTTAAGGCGCTGCTGACAGAAAACGGACAGGTCGTGTGCCTGATTAAGCCCCAATTTGAAGCGGGAAGAGAAAAAGTCGGAAAAAAAGGCGTTGTACGGGATAAAAAGGTTCATCTGGAAGTAATTGAAATGGTAATTGCCTATGCAGAAAGCATTGGATTTGATATATTAAATCTGGAGTACTCTCCTATCCGAGGACCGGAAGGGAATATTGAATACCTGCTTTATTTGGGAAACCGTCCAGAAGGGCAGGCTCCGGCAATTCCTGAGAATCCGGTGCGTCCGGAAGAGGTGGTTGAAAAATCCCACGAAAATCTGTAGAACGCAGAAGTTCTGCAGTTTAAGCTAAAACGTGTAAGATAAAGCCTGGAGGATTATGAACAATTTTTACATCATAGCAAACTCAAATAAGCGAGATCATATCTGGCAGACCGTAGAAGAAACAGAAGGGTATTTAAAGCGTCACGGAGCATTCTGCCTGGTTCAGGATCAGGATTTTAAAAAAGATTCCGGCCGTTATACAGACGCTTCCCTGGTGCCGGAGAACATAGACTGCGTTATTACCATTGGCGGAGACGGAACCCTGATCCAGGCAGCCAGGGATTTGGCAGGGCGGGATATCCCTTTAATCGGAATTAACCAGGGCCATTTGGGATACCTGACCCAGGTAAGGAGTAAAGAAGACATTCCCAGTATGGCAGACGCTTTATTATCAGAACGCTATCAGATTGAAAATCGGATGATGCTGGATGGGAAAATCCTGCGTCAGGGAAAGAAAATCGCATCGGATATTGCGTTAAATGAGATTGTTTTAACTCATAGAAATACTATCCAGATCCTCCGCTTTGGAGTCTATGTAAACGGCGAATTTTTAAACCAGTATACAGCCGACGGCCTGATTGCGGCCACCCCTACCGGATCCACGGCTTATAACCTGTCAGCAGGGGGGCCGATTATAGCGCCGAATGCAGCCATGACAGTGCTGACGCCTATTTGTTCCCATGCGCTAAATGCCAGAAGCATTGTGCTTTCGGCAGAGGATGAAATTTGCATAGAAGTTCAGGAGGGACTGCAGGCAGCCGTATTTGACGGAGATACTATTGTACAACTGGAACAGGGGGATCAGCTCATAATCCGTAAATCCAGCCAGGTTACCAGGCTGGTGCGCTTAAAGCAAATATCCTTCTTAGAGAATTTAAGCAGCATGTTAAATGTGACGTGACGTTTAATTTGGCATAATAGCAAAGACCCGTATAAGGGGCAGGAGGACGCAGATGAAGGTAGAAAGACACAGTAAGATCGTAGAACTGATTGGAAAATATTCCATTGAAACCCAGGAAGAATTAGCGGATTATTTAAATAAAGCAGGTTTTAACGTAACTCAGGCTACAGTTTCCAGAGACATCAGAGAATTAAAACTGACGAAGATTCAGGGGGAAAACGGCAAGCAGCGCTATGTGGTTTTAAAGCCTCAGGGAACGTTCAGCGACAAGTATATCCGAATCCTTCGGGATGGATTTTCCAGCATGGATATGGCCCAGAATATTTTGGTTATCAAGACGGTTTCCGGCATGGCTATGGCGGTAGCGGCAGCTCTCGACGCCATTCATTTCCATGAGATTGTAGGCTGTATTGCAGGAGATGATACCATTATGTGTGCAGTCAGAAGCGTAGATGATACTATACTGGTTATGGATAAGATACGGAAATTGATTGCAGAGTAGGAGGCTGGTGTATGCTGTTAGAATTACATGTGAGAAATCTGGCCCTGATTGAAAAGGCAGACATTGAATTTACAGAGGGCCTCAATATTCTCACCGGTGAAACAGGTGCAGGAAAGTCTATTATTATTGGATCAGTCAACATGGCCCTGGGCGGAAAAACCTCCAGGGACAGTATCCGCCATGGAGCGGACAGCGCTTATATTGAATTGCTGTTTTCTGTCACAGATCCTTTGAAAATACAGGCATTAAAAGCATTAGACGTAGAGCCGGATCAGGATGGAACCCTGATTATTTCCAGAAAAATCATGGCTTCCAGAAGTACTTCCAAGATTAATGATGAGACGGTAACCAGCAGCCGTTTAAAGGCGATTACCGGTTTGCTGTTAGACATTCATGGACAGCATGAACACCAGTCCCTTCTTCACAAATCCAAACATCTGGAAATTCTGGACGCATATCTTTGCGACAAAACCCACCAGATAAAACAGAAAATAGGAGAAGAATACCTTCAATACCAGGAACTAAAAAAGAAACTGGAAAGCTTCAGCCTGGACAGGGAAGGACAGATTCGGGAGGCAGATTTCTGCCGGTTTGAAATCGAAGAAATCCAGCAGGCTGCAATGAAAGAAGGCGAGGAAGAAGAACTGGCTCATCAGTACCGTCGGTTCCTCCATTCTAAGAAAATTATGGAAGGGCTGTCTACTGCCTATGAGGCGGTTCAAAATGACGGAATCAGCAGGGCTCTCAGAGAAGTTGATACGATTTTTCAGTATGACGAAGAGGGACTTTCCAGTATTAAAAGCCAGTTAAATGACTTGGAAGGTCTGTTAAGCGACGCCGGATGGGAGATTTCTTCCTATATGGAGAAGATGGCTTTTGACGAGCAAAGCTTTCGGGAAACAGAAGAACGGCTGGATTTGATTCGAGGGTTAATGGCAAAATACGGAGGCAGCGCAGAAGCAGTTTTAAAGAATCTGGAAGAAAAGAAAAAGAGATTGGAAGAACTGGAAAATTATGACAGAATCCGGCAGGAAGTGGAAGAAGAACTGAGAGAACGGGAACATCAATTAGAAGAATTGTGTCAACACTTATCTCAGATACGAAAAAAGGGAGCAGAAGAATTAAGCCAAAAAATTTATGAAGCCCTTCAGGATTTAAACTTTATGAATGTGGAGTTTACCATTGAAATTACCCGTCTTCCCCACTTTACAGCCAATGGATTTGATGAAGCAGAATTTAAAATATCAGCCAATACGGGAGAACCGGCCAGAGCCTTGAAAGATGTGGCTTCCGGTGGCGAATTATCGAGAATCATGCTGGCAATCAAGGCAGTTTTGGCGGATACAGACCAAATTCCAACCTTGATTTTCGATGAGATTGATACGGGAATCAGCGGCCGCACAGCCCAAAAAGTATCGGAAAAGCTTTCCTATATTGCAAAGAACCATCAGGTAATCTGCATTACCCACCTGCCTCAGATTGCGGCCATGGCAGACAGCCATTTTGAGATTTTTAAAGACGCAAAGGAGGGCCGGACCGTAACCACAATCACACGTTTAGGAGAAACAGAAATGGTGCGGGAACTGGCAAGGCTTTTAGGAGGAGCAGAAATTACTGAAACCGTTTTACACAGCGCTGCCGAGATGAAAAAATTGGCAGATCAAACAAAACAAAGATGACAAACTCTGACAGATTACATTTTCTGTTTTGACCCATACTAACTGTGGAGGCGCTGACAAACAGCAGACGTCAAACACACAAAGAGGAGGTATGGGCATGACAAGACGGAACCATTTTTACCGTGTGCTGCGCCGGACTTTCTGCGCGGCACTTTTCTTTTTGGTCGGTTTTTCCTGGTATTATATTGACAGATCAATTCCAGACCAGGTCAATATTGTAGCAGAAGAGGAGGAAATTTTTCAGCTGAATCTTCCATTAAGCACCAGCTTTGAAAGCCAAAGCAAAGAAGTGGTGGTAGGAGGAAAATCCAATATTCCCAAGGGACAGGTTCGGATTACAGGAGGGGAACCGGTATCTTTATATTCAGACACCCAGGGCAGTTATAAGGTGGGAGTAAAGCTGTTTGGACTGCTGGAATTAAAGGAAATCCAGGTAAATGTGGTAGACACTCACTATGCAATTCCCTGTGGAGTTCCTGTTGGAATTTACTTAAAATCCAAAGGAGTCATGGTAATCGGAACGGGAAAGATTACGGATCAGAATGGCCAGGAACTGGAACCTGCCAATGGGATACTGCAGTCTGGCGATTATATTGAAGCGGTCAATGGAAAACCATTAGATACCAAGGAGCAGCTTATGGAGGCAGTCAATCAGGCTGGTTCTAACGGAACAGGAAGCGTCAATCTGACTGTCCGCAGAAAGGAGCAGGCCATAGACATGAACGTGGACACCGTGGCAGCTCAGGACGGAACCTATAAACTGGGCGCCTGGGTTCGGGACGATACCCAGGGAATCGGAACTATGACATATCTGGATCTCAATGGCAATTTTGGCGCTCTGGGCCATGGCATCAGTGATGCAGATACAGGCCAGGTAGTAGATATTGAAAGCGGCGCTCTTTACGAAACCCGGATCATGGGAATTGAAAAAGGAACCATGGGAAAGCCGGGAGTGATGAGCGGAGTGATTTATTATGGCCCTCAGTCTGAGTTAGGAACCGTTGACGGAAATACAGAAGAAGGGATTTTTGGCGTTGCAGGAGAAGCCTTAAAGAATCGGATTCAGGCGGAAGCCCTGCCAATCGGCTACCGTCAGGACGTTCACCCAGGAAAAGCAGTGGTTCGCACCAGCGTATCCGGTGAAGCCAAAGATTACGAAATTGAGATTTTAAAGGTGGATTACTCCACTTCTCACAAAAGCAAAGGAATGGTTATCAAAGTAACCGATCCCCAGCTTCTGGCCCTGACCGGTGGAATTGTCCAGGGAATGAGCGGCAGCCCAATCATGCAGGATGGAAAAATCATCGGCGCAGTCACCCATGTATTCGTTCAGGATTCTACAAAAGGGTATGGGATATTTATTGAGAATATGCTGGAGCATTGAGTCCAAGCCGTACAGGAGCAATAAAAGCGTTGCAAGTATACTTGTGAACGCTTTTATTGCGAGTGGACGATTTGGCGAAAGCCAAACACTGAGGAAAGCAACGCTTTTCGAAGTGGGCTTGGATGGAGTAGAGAGACATGGAGTAAGTTTACTTACAAACATGTCCTTTTTATGGAAAACAAGGAAAGTATTGACAAGCAGATTCGTACATTAAAAGGAATTCGTGAGATGTTAGGCATGAACAGGACACAGTTTTCACGGTATATGGATATTCCTTTAAGAACGCTAGAGGAGTGGGAGGCAGGAAGAAGACAAATGCCGGATTATGTACTCAGGTTAATTACATATTATGTGAAGGCAGAGCAGATATTGAGAAAAAAAGGGATAGAACTGGAGGAAGAGTATGAACAAAAATGAAATTGTAATATTTGAAACGGAAGATAAAAAGATAACAATTCCTGTAGCAGTAGATCAAGAAACAGTTTGGCTGAATCGAAGTCAGATGGCGGAACTTTTTAATAGAGATATAAAGACCATTGGTAAGCACATAAATAATTCCCTAAAAGAAGAGTTAGAAGATCAAGTGGTAGTCGCAAAATTTGCGACTACCACTCAACACGGTGCTATCGAAGGAAAAATACAAACACATATGACAGAGTATTATAACCTAGATGTTATCATTTCCGTCGGATACCGTGTGAAATCAAAACGAGGTGTTGAATTCCGGTGTTGGGCGAATTCGGTTCTTAAGCAATACATATTGAAAGGTTATGCAGTAAATGATAATCGTATCAAGCAGTTAGGTGAGGTGATACGAATTATGAAGCGTACCGAAAATGAGTTGGACAGCAGACAAGTTCTTTCTGTGATAGAAAAATATAGCAGTGCACTGGATTTACTGGATTCTTATGATCACCAGAATATGACACGCCCAGAGGGAAATCGTGCGACTTATGTCCTTTCTTATGAAGAATGTATGGATGTGATCCAGAGTATGCGATTTGGGGATGAATCCGATTTGTTTGGAAAAGAAAAGGATGATTCTTTCAAAGGCAGTATCGGTAATATTTATCAGTCATTTGGAGGAACTGATATGTATGCTATAAAAGACGAACGGAGTCTGAAAAAATATTGACATAACAATAATTGGTATGATAATATAAGGATATACCAATTATTGTTATGTCATTTTGCTTTCAGAAAGGAGATTGCTGTGGAAAATTCTTTGTTATCTTCCAGACAGATACTTTTTCTGTCCACAGAAAAGGAATTACGGACTTATATGCATCCGCTTCGCCAGAAAATTCTTCGGACTTTAAAACTTCATCCAGACGGGATGACAGCGAAGCAGATAGCAGATACCCTGTCCATTGCCCCATCCAGCGCTGGCCATCATTTGTCTGAACTGGAGAAAATCGGTGTTGCAGTACTTGCAAGGACGGAGAATATTCATGGGTTTACAGCAAAAATTTATCAGGCTGCCAATGTCGTCGTTTCGTTAAGCCAGGCAGACACAGATGCTGCTGATACAAGAGAAATTGTGATTCGTCATGGAGTAGAGCAGGCGTTAAGCGGCTATTTCGAGACTGCTCGCAGACAGCCATCAGGCGTTTCGGAGAATTCCGGTTTTACTCCAGAGGCTTTTTTTGGAGTGTGGTATTTTACCAGGGAAGAGGCAGAACAGTTCGAAACTAGGGTGCGGGAATATCTGCTTGACCACAGCCAGCCAAAACAGGGAGCCACTGCCTATGAGCTGGCCTTAATCGTTCATAAACCTGAGAAAACATTATGAGAGAACGGAGGGGAAGCATTATGAGAGAGGGAAAGGCCGGTTTTCTGGCCATTGCATTAGAGTCAGCCGCCCGTGGTATTTTAATTCCGATTCTTAGCCTGATTTTCCTTTACAGAGGTTTTTCACTGGCACAGCTTCCTGCCGGAACAGCAGTCTGCTCCATTGCAATTCTTTTATTTGAATTGCCAGGGGGAATCCTTTCCGATCGGATAGGGCGAAAGAAACTGTTTTTATCTGCTCAGTGTTTTTATTTGTTGTCACTGGCTTTTCTGCTGTTTGGAAAAAACATGTATGTTACACTTTTTGCCATGATTCTCTATGGGGCGGCCAGAGCTTTGTCCAGCGGAAGCATGGATGCACTGCTGGTTGATGGGTATTTGTTTTCTGATGGAAAAGAATCACTTCCTAAAATTACTGCCGGATTGTCAGCAGTGCGAGGGGGAGGACTGGCTCTAGGGGCATTAGCCGGAGGCGGTATTTACCAGTTGGGAACTGCAGAACAGGTTGGGGCAGAGGCAGCAATTTTTGCAGCAATGCTTTTGACCGCAGCTTCTGGAATAACAGCTTTCTTTTTTACCAGAGAGAGTTGCTGCTCTTCCCATACAACAGAAAAAGCCGTATCTGCTGCGGCCTGGAATTTGGGAAAAAGCTTTAGAATTTTGTTTTTTACCATAATTTTAATGGGAGGATTTATTTCGCTGATTGAAATTTACTGGCAGCCCTGCTTTTCAAAATTGTTAAAAAAGGATTCGCTGATGTGGCTGCTGGGCGTATTAAGCTTCAGCTATTTTGGAATTTCAATTCTGGGAAGTATCGCAGGAGAAAAAGTATTAAAGCGGCGGTCTCCAGACAGGGCTTTTCCGGAAGCTTATCTGCTTTCAGGAATTTGCCTGCTGCTTTTAAGTATCACAAATAATCCGTCCGCCTTTTTTGTAATCTATTTGCTGCTTTATTTTTTTATAGGAATTGGAGATACGGCCCTTTTTGTTTCACTGAATGAAAAGGTTCTGCCATCTTTGCGGGCTACGGTTTTAAGCTGTCAAAGTTTTCTGTTTCAAATTGGAGGGCTGATAGGGGCTGTTATTTCAGGACTGAGTGTAACCGGTCTTACAATTCCCGGACTTTGGCTGACAGGAGGAATCCTTTTTATCATCAATATGGGAATTGTGTGGGTGGTACAGGCGCAATCTTAATAAAAAACAAGGCACAATTCTAATAAAAAATTCAGTAGTTTCTTTGCAATTATTGTGATAAAATGTAACTGTTCAGGACTGGGCATTTTCTTCTCCGGCTTTGCCGGACAAGAAGCATCGAAAATTCCTCTGATGTGCAATCTGGTGCAAAAAGCTGTTTACAAGCCAGCTTGACACAGCTTTTTGCGCCAGAGTTCCCATAGTCCTGAATCGTTACAATAAAATAGAGAAAACCCATCATTTGTGAAAGGAGTTATAAGAAATAATGAAAAAAGAAGGACAAATGTTTTTATATACGCTGGTGGATTCTTTAGAGGCTGTTATGTCCGTAATGTGCAGGAGCTTTGGTATTAGCCAGATCCGAAAAACCAATCGTTTAGAACTGGAAAACGGCAGTATTTCCATGATAGTTACAGTTATGTGCACCGACATGGGAGAAGAGGCCGAAGAGCGTATTAAAGAGCAGACAGGCAGACTTTGCCAGCGTATTTACCAGGCAGAAACCGAACAGGATGACATTAAGATTAACTTGCTTCACCAGATTAGAAGAACCAAAGGAATTGCATTGATTGAGTACAGTTATCCGGAGGAAGAACTGGAGGAAAGCCAGAGACTGATTGACCAGACCTTTTTTAGGGTGTTAAATTATCTTCAGGCAGTTATCTGGATACCAGAGCAGGAAAATCAGGCCGCAGGAGTGTATTGCTGCGGAGAAAACAGGGAGAAAAAATTACTGCTTTCTATGGATGGAAAAAGTGATATGGAAAAATTTATGCCCTATCCAGGCCGTCCGATTATGCCTGGCAGATCCATTACCCAGGGACAGATTAGAAGAAGAGCCAAAAGTCGTGAACTTTTAAAAGAACGGTGTATTTATGTTCCGGCTAATTATCCGTTTTTAGAGTCTGGAATCCATTTAAAGGCTCGGAGTCCGAAGGAGATTGCAGAGAGAGCAGCAGCATTGCTGATTGTATCCCTGTATTCTGAATGTATGCTTTCCGGTCAGACCAGAGAGCAGGCACAGTCTTTCGTAAAGGATTTAAGGGAAGCAATGGGAGAGGAAATTTTTTCTCCAAAGGAACGGCAGTATTTAGAAAATCCATCTCCTAAACAGGAAGAACAGATCGAATTTTCCTGGCAGTATGAGTGCCTTCATGTAATGGAATGGGCATTAGGAATTACCGTTGATTTGGGATTTCCTAACCAGATTTGTGATGTGAAAAAGGCAGTCCAACTGCTGTCAGACTGCCATAAGGTAGAAGATATTTTAGACATCTCTCATCCTAAAAATAACAAGGAATTACTGGATACCTGTGACTTGATTTTCTGTCTGGACTGGGCTTGCACAGATGCCAGAATCCATAAGCTTCCTATGCCTTCCGGTATGGATGGAGGAGTGGTTATGGAGCGTCATAAAGCACTGAACTGGCTGATTGGAACTAATTCTGCTGCACCTTGGGATAACGTGGAGACCAATACCTGATATAGTAAAAGAAACCAACAAAATCGGCTAAAAACCATCCAACTGGAATGGCAGCCCAGATGCCAATAACACCGAAAAGACTGGCAGAAGCATAGGCAAGGGCGACTCTGGTTCCAAGAGATACAATGGTGAGAACCAGAGACATTCCAGGTTTTTTTACAGCTCGATAAAAGCCATAAAGGAGGAATAAAAAGCCAATTCCAATGTAGAAACTGCCTTCTACTCTCAGGTATTGAATTCCGATTTCCAGAACTTCCGTTTCATGGGGCTGGACGAAAATCAGCATAAGCTGTCTGGCAAATATACAAACCAGAAGGGAGATAGAAAGACAGAAAATTGTGACGGTTATCAGGGATTTTTTGATGCCTTCTCGAATTCTTCCGTATTCTCCGGCGCCATAATTTTGAGCAGTAAAGGTAGAAAAGGCATTGCCAAAATCCTGGACAGGCATATAGGCAAAGGAGTCGATTTTTACTGCTGCAGCAAAAGCGGCCATAACTGCCGTGCCAAAGCTGTTTACCAGTCCCTGTACCATTAAAATGCCGAAATTCATAACTGACTGCTGTAAGCAGGTCAGGACAGAAAGCTGGGAGATTTCTTGTAAAATAGAGGTATCCCAGCGCATATGAATCCGTTTGATATGGAACACGGGGCATTTCAGCAAGGTGTAAATGGTGATTCCAATGCCGGAAATATACTGGGCAATCACGGTTGCCAGGGCAGCGCCGCCTACCCCCATTTGAAAGGTGATGACAAAAAGCAAATCCAGCAGGATATTGACAATCGTAGAGACCACCAGAAACAGCAGAGGAACTACGGAATTACCGATGGAACGGAGCAGGGCGGTAAAGTAATTGTACAAAAAAACGGCGCCCAGTCCCCAGAAAATGTACCACAAATATTCTCTCATCAGGTCATGGATTTCCGGGGGAATATTTAAAAATACCAGAAGAAAATCCATACCTGCAAAGACGAGGATATTCATAATGGCCGTAATTGCGGCAATAAAGAGGAAAGATAGGAAGGTTCCGGTTTTTAACCGGCCTTCTTCTTTTTTGCCAAAACAGATGGAAACAAATACGCCGTTTCCCATGCTGAGACCTAAGAGAATCGAGGTCAAAAACGTCATTAACGTATAGGCAGAACCCACTGCCGCCAGGGCGTCTTTGCCTAGAAATTTTCCTACAATAAAGGTATCGGTAATGTTATAAAACTGCTGTAAAAGGTTGCCGGCCATCATTGGCAGGGCAAACAGGAGAATGGTTTTTGTAATATTTCCACGTGTAAGATTTTGATTCATAGCAATTATTATATATGTTTATATGAAAGAGTTTGATATGGTTGACAGGAACCTGATTATTGTATCATAAAAAAAGAAAAAATGTAACCGTTTTGAAATGGATACAAAAAAGCAGGTTTTCGGATAAAGAAAATTGAGGTATGATAGAAAGAAAAGAGAAAGGAAGGGAAATCCATGGAGAATTTACAAAAAAGCGGCGGCATAGCGGTTCAGAAGGTAGAAGAATACAGAAATATCTTAGAAAATTTAGCTAAGACCATATGGGAGAATCCGGAAGAAGGATTTCGGGAGAAAATCGCCTGTGAAAAGACAGTGGAAGTTTTAAGAAATGCCGGTTTTTCTGTAGAAATAGGAGCAGGCGGAGTACCTACCGCCATCCGTGCACAGTGGGGAAGCGGTCATCCAGTCATTGGATTTTTGGGAGAATATGACGCGCTTCCAGGTTTGAGCCAGAAAACTTGTGATCACAAGGAACCAGTGGAAGAGGGCGGTTTTGGACATGGATGCGGACATAATCTGTTGGGGGCTGCAGCAGTAGGTGGAGCCATAGGAATGAAGGCAGAGATGGAAGAAAAAGGTCTTTCTGGAACCGTAGTTTTTTATGGTTGTCCAGGAGAAGAATTATTGTGCGGAAAACCGTTTATGGCCAGGGGCGGCTGCTTTTTCGACTTGGATTTGGCTTTAACCTGGCATCCTGAGAAGGTAAACCAGGCGCCGATTTCTGTATTCAGCGCCTGCAGTGGAGTAAAATTTCATTATAAAGGCTTAACCTCACATGCAGCAGAAGATCCATGGAATGGACGGAGTGCGCTGGACGCAGTTCAGCTGTTAAATATGGCGGCAGAATTTATGAGAGAACACATCAGCCCTCAGGTCCGCCTGCATTATTCTATCATAAACGGCGGCGGAGCGCCGAATATTGTTCCGGATAAAGCAGGAGTGTGGTATTATGTCAGAGCGCTGGACAGAAAAGTAGTGGATCAGGTTTACGACAGACTGGTAAAGGCGGCAAAAGGGGCTGCTATGATGACGGAAACTTCGCTGGAAATTGAGTATATGGGCGGCTGTTATCCGATGGTTGGCAATGAAACACTCTCCCATCTGATGTACCAGACCATGAAAGAAATTGGTCAGGAAAAATGGACAGAAGAGGAAATTCAGTGGGCAAAGGCGATGAATGTGCCGGTGGAAAGCCAGAGACAGGCTATGGTGAAAAAGCTGAAGTTAGCTCCAGATGCCCAGCTGTTTACAGGAGTGCTTCCGGTACAAAAGGGAGTTACGTATGCGTCTACAGACGTAGGAGATGTGGCTCACATTGTACCTACAGGCATGGCAACCTTTGCTACTACCTGCCTGGGAGCGCCTGGCCACAGCTGGCAGATTGCGTCTGCGGCAGGAGGCTCCATTGGATTTAAAGGGATGCTTTATGCAGCGAAAACCCTGGCAGCTGCAGGCGTCCGCCTGGCAGAAGACCCTCAGCTTAGGAAACAGGCAAAAGCAGAATTTGACGACATGATGAATGGAGAAACCTACGTTTGCCCAATTCCGGAAGATATGCCGCTTCCTCTGTAAAAGCGGCAGAATTAATCCGACAGCAGCTTTTTTAAGAAATACTCCAGTTCATTGATAAACAAAGGTAATATTATTCGGTTATAGAATGGTTCATAGTCTGTTCCACAATATCGTCCATGATTTCACGGTTGATTCCGCCGGATACATAGCCAAAAACCTTGCCGTCTTCCGTTATCATAAAGGTGGTAGGAAAGGCGGTGATTCCAAACTGGTAAAACAGGGAACCGGTTTCATCCATCAGTACAGGGAAGGTGTAGCCATTTTCGTTCAAAAATTCAGTAATGTGAGCAATGTCGCCTTCCTGGCCGGAATTGGGAGCTGCTACTCCAAGAACGATTAAGTCTCCGGTATTTTCCTTCCAGTCCTCATAGAGCGACTGGATTTCCGGCATTTCCGCTTTACAGGGAGGACACCAGGTTGCCCAGAAATTTAAAAATATGGTTTTGCCTTTATAGTCAGAAAGAGAGTGGGAAACTCCATTTTGATCTACAAGGGTAAACTGCGGGGCATCGGGAAGTTCTCTTGGCTCTTCTTCGGCGGAAGCTGTTTTCTGGGAGTCTGTTTCATTAGCGCCTGTCTCCTGGGAAACATCAGAAGCGGCAGGCTGACTGCTTTTTGCAGCAGTTTCTGCCGTCTGGGGATCAGATGGAGTTCCGGCCAGGTTGGAGCTGACTCCGCCAAGCCATCCGGTCAGCATCAGGACGCCCATGGTAATCATTAAAATACCGCCGATTTTTGTGGTATAGGCCACTACTTTCCGATTCTTTTTAAAGAAATCCAGGAGTTTGGCAGTAAATAATCCTACCAGCAAAAATGGGATACAAAAGCCTGCCGTGTAGACTCCAATCAGCAGAAACGCCATTGCGGTACTGCCAGAGCTGGTTGCCATTAACAGAACGGAAGCCAGTGCTGGTCCAACGCACGGAGTCCAGGAAAAGCTAAAGGTAAAACCCAGAAGGAGGGCGGAAAGAGGTCCGCTTCCCAGTTTGTCAAGGTGCAGGGAAAACCGCTTTTCAGAGGACATAAATCCCAGGCGGAATATGCCTAATTGAAAGAGACCAAACAGGATAATCAGTATGCCTCCGATTCTGGAAATCCATATCTGATAATCAGAAAAAAAGTGCCCTAGCGCATTGGCGCCCATCCCTAAAAGGAAGAAGGCAAAGCTGATTCCCAGTACAAAAAACAGGGTATTAAATAAGACCCTGCCCTGCCGGTAGTGGGGCTGCCCATTTTCATCTACAGTTTTAGCCCCAGTGGAAAGATAACCCAGATAAAGAGGGAGCAGGGGGAGAACACAGGGAGATAAAAAGCTAATCAGTCCCTGAAAAAATACGGTAAGGGCAGAAATATTTGCTTCGATTTGAAAACCCATATAAACTCCTTTTCAAGAAAAATTAGTTTTTTAACTTTAACATAAAATCAGAAAAGTGTCCAGGATCATTATCACAGTTCAGCCATAGAAAATCTGCTATAATCATAAAATTGATTTGACTCGGGCCGGAGCCAGGTTTTATAATATAAGAATAACGGGGTTACAAATAAAAAAGGAGGAGCAATTTATGGGCGAATTATTTTCATCATTTGACAGTACGAAACTGTATTTAAACAAAGAGGTTCCGGAAAACCGGAAAGCGGTGGCAGTCATTGTCCATGGCTTATGCGAACACCAGGGACGGTACGATTATCTGGCAGATTTGTTCCATCAGGCAGGTATTGGGACTTACCGTTTTGACCATCGGGGACACGGCCGTTCTGAAGGGGAGAGAACCTACTACTCAGATTTTAACGAATTGTTAGACGATACCAATGTGGTAGTGGACATGGCTGTTTCTGAGAATCCGGATGTGCCGGTATTTTTAATCGGCCACAGCATGGGCGGATTTACCGTATCCTTATATGGAGTAAAATATCCGGATAAAAAGCTTCGGGGAATCATTACCAGCGGCGCTTTGACCCACGATACGATTAGCCTGATCCGAGGCGTAGAAAAAGGTTTAGACCCGCACACTAAGCTTCCAAACCAGTTAGGCGGCGGCGTGTGTTCCGTGGCAGAAGTAGTAGACTGGTATGGAAAAGATCCATATAACACTCAGACTTTTACCACAGGATTGTGCTATGCAATCTGCCGGGGGCTGGACTGGTTTAAAGAAAAAGAAACCGGATTTTCCTACCCTGTTTTGATGCTTCACGGAGAAAAAGACGGGCTGGTAGGAGTGGAAGATACCTATCAATTCTTTAAAAATGCGGCCTCAAAGGATAAACAGATGAAGATATATGGAAACCTGTTCCATGAGATTTTTAATGAGTATTGCAAAGATGAAGTAATTGGGGATGCTATCCGGTGGATGGAGCAGAGAATATGAGGAGAAAACGTCAGAGCTTAGCTGATTGAGCCAGTATAGCAGGCAGCATAATAGAGGGGCGCCGCGCAAAACAGCTTTTAACAGCAGCTGTGTGCAGACGCTCCTTAACAGTTTGTTTTGAAAGAAGAGGGAATGAGTATGAAGCAAAACAGTATCAAACAGACGCTGCCGAGAATGGCCAAGATTATGGTAATGGTTCTGATTGTTTTACTTCTTCCGGTAAACGTTATAATTCAACTGTATTTTCAGCATCGAAACCAAAAAGAAAGTTCATATGAAGTGTTTGGACCGCTTAAGCAGCTGATTGAAATGAATGAACGGGACCTGATGCAGGCAAGAGAAGAATTTTCAGAACAGTGTATCCGCTCTGCTGAAATGGCAGCGTATTTTGTGGAGCATTATCCCATGGTTACCAGCGATCTTGCTCTGACCAGGGAACTGGCAGAAAAGCTGGATGTGGATGGAGGATGGAACGGGAATTGTGCAGATAGGTATGGAACCCAGAAGACTGTTAAAAGAAATGGAAGAACGGAGCATGGCGAAAATGCTGACGTCTCTTCCGATGGACATGAGGGGATATCTGCATATTGTAGATAAGGATACCTGGAAAATTATTGCTTCTACAGAAGAAGACTTAATTGGACAGGAGATTGGCCTGAAAGAGGGGGAATACGGTGAAGATGAGTCGGTAAAAGAGTTTCATTACCGAATGAATGGAAAACAGTACTGTATGTATATGCAGAACTATGGGAAGTACATTACTTCTCCGGACCTACCATTCCGAATATCCGTTTAAGGAAACTATGGCGTCTACGGGAATGATGCTCTTATATATCTGCGTGGTAGCCATGATTGTTATCAGTTTAATTACCTGGTATGTGAAGCGGAAATTGTCAAATAATCTGATGGACATTGTGGAAGAACTGAAAAGAATAGAAGATGGAAAACTGGAAAACATTGAACTGAAGACGAATATTACAGAGTTTGATGAATTGATTTTCTACATTAACCAGCTGATGCAGAGTATCCGTTTAAACTGGAGCAAGCTGTCTTATGTAATTGACAAGGGGCATCTTCCTATCGGCATTCTGGAATACAACACGTTTTATAAAAAGACGTTTATGAATGAAAGATTATTGGCACTTCTTGGAATAGAAGCTCCGGAAGACGGTTTTTCGGAAGAACTTTTCCAAAGAGTAAAGGATATGCTGGAAGACATTAAGGCAAGATGTGACAGAAAGGACTCCGTTTACAGGTATGACAGAAATGGAACGCAGGTCTATCTTCGCATTGAAAAGATTACAGATGAACAAAGCATTACGTATTATGTAACAGATGTTTCGCTGTGGTGGAGCGAAATCCATTTGCTGAGACAGCAGAGCAACAGGGATGTCCTGACGAATCTGTATAACCGCAGAGGGCTTAATGAAAGGCTGGAAAGTCTGTTTGCAGAACCGGAAAAGATAGGATATGGCATGATGATTATGCTGGATGCAGATGGATTAAAGAAAATTAATGATATCTATGGCCATCATACAGGAGATGAGTACTTAAAGAAAATTACAGATATTATCAGGGAAACTTTGGGAGAAAATTCGGTTTATGCACGGCTTGGAGGAGATGAATTTGCTGTTTTCTTATATCAGTATTCTTCCTATCAGGAAGTGGAAAATGCGGTACAGCGCCTGAGAGAGATGAGAGGTGTGAAGTTCTTGCCAGATCAGCAGGAGATAGGAGAAAGGGTGGAATTTTCATTAGGATGCGCATACTATCCTATGGATGGAACTGACTACTACCTGTTGATGCATCTTGCAGACGAGAATATGTATCAGGAAAAAAGAATGCGTAAAAAATAAAATAGTTGCTTTTTGCAAAAAATTCGTGTAGGATACCAAGTGAAGCAAACTCTGGAGAGTCTCGTGAAAGGGCGCCGAAGGTGTAAGGCAGTATGAATGGAATCAAAACTGCCAATCTCTCAGGCAAAAGGACAGAGCGGTATGTGCCAAAAGCACTGGTCTATCCACACTCTTCTGAGGGAGTTTTTCTGTCCGCACTGCGGAAAGAAATACTTCCTTTTTTTTGCGAGAAAAGAGCTTTCAAAAATAGAAGGCCCGATAAGGGAGAAAGTGTGTAAAGAATGTTAGAACGAATCAGCTTGTTTCTGAAGGCAGTGGACGATTTTGTGTGGGGAGTCCCCCTGATTGTCCTGATTTTGACCACTGGCGTATTTTTGACTTTTCGCCTGCGGGGAGTGCAGTTTCGAAGACTGGGAACCGCCTGTCGGTACATGTTCCAGAATGAAGAGGACGGCCACGGCGAAGTCAGCAGCTTTGCAGCTCTTTGCACTGCATTGTCGGCAACCATAGGAACCGGCAATATTGTAGGCGTAGCGACTGCCATTGTATCAGGAGGAGCAGGAGCCCTGTTTTGGATGTGGATTGCCGCTCTGTTTGGCATGGCTACAAAGTATGCAGAAGGCGTGCTGGCTATTAAATACCGTGTAATTGGAGAGGACGGCCATGTATTAGGCGGCCCGTTTTATTATATTGAAAACGGTATGGGAAAGCAGTTTCGCTGGCTGGGCAAAATTTTTGCGTTTTTTGGCGCAGGAGTAGGGCTTTTGGGAATTGGAACCTTTACCCAGGTCAATGGAATTACTTCGGCTGCCGGTGATTTTTTTGATAAAAATAAAGAACATGTTATTTCTCTGTTTGGAAGGGAATACAGTCTTGCCGTAATCATTACAGGCATTATTTTGACGGTCTGCGTTGCCATGGTAGTGCTGGGAGGAATCCGTCGGATTGCCCGTGTTTCCGAAATTATCGTTCCCTTTATGGCAGTATTTTATGTGGCGTCCTGTCTGTGTATTTTATTTCTGAATGCAGAAAAAATTCCAGCTGCATTTGCGGAAATTCTGGAAAGCGCCTTTGGATTAAGAGCTATGGCCGGAGGTGCGCTGGGAACGATTTTGCTGTCCATGCAGAAGGGAATTGCCAGAGGTATTTTTTCCAATGAAGCAGGTCTGGGAAGCGCACCCATTGCGGCTGCGGCAGCACAGACAAAAGAACCTGCAAGGCAGGGACTGGTATCTATGACAGGAACCTTTATTGATACGATTGTAGTTTGTACGATGACAGGGCTGTGTATTGTACTGACTGGTTCTCATAGATTAGGACTGGAAGGTGTTGCCGTTACTACCAATGCATTTCAGACAGGCTTGCCGTTTCCAGCTCAGTTCAGTTCCTTTATGCTGATGCTTTGTCTGGTATTTTTCGCCTTTACGACCATTATTGGATGGAACTATTATGGCGAGAGATGTCTGGAATATCTGTCTAATGGAAACAGAAAAGCAGTGTACACTTACCGGATGCTGTACATCCTGGCAATTTTTATCGGCCCCTTTATGACAGTAGAGGCGGTATGGACCATTGCCGATATTTTCAATGCCTTAATGGCGCTGCCAAATCTGGTCGCCCTGCTGTGCCTCAACAGCGTGGTAGTGCAGGAAACCAGAGATTATTGGGCACGGATGAAATAGCCAAGAAAAAAGCTGGATTTGGAGATTACACGAGATGGTCTGGTGAAGGTGAGGGCTCCATATGGAATTTCCAGAGCAGAAATTCAGGAGTTTGTAGCATCAAAAGAGGCGTGGATTTTAAAACATTTGAAACGGATTGAGCAAAATAAAGCCAGCTATCCGGAACTATTATCAGCCCGGGAGCTTGAAATGCTGGCTCAGAAAGCTCTACAGGTACTTCCAGGGAAAGTGGAGTATTATGCAGCAAAAATCGGCGTAACCTATGGAACCATTACCATTCGGAACCAGAAGACCCATTGGGGAAGCTGTAGCAGCAAAGGAGACAGTTCAGCCATGCATCTTCTTGCACGCTGTAAGCGTGCAAGAAGTGCCGGGTGTCCGCCCTATGAAGATTCAGACAGAAAAATCCTCGCATAGCTGAACTGTTATCTTAAATTACCTGATGCTTAAATACATAGAATGGATAGGTATCGGAACCCTTTACATCCTTGCCGGCAGTAATGGTAACATTTTTATCGGTAATCAGGTACTCAACCTTTGCGCCTTCTTCGATTACGGTATCCTGCATGAGAACGCAGTTTTTAACCTTTGCGCCCTTGGCAATCTTAACGCCTCGGAACAGGATGCTGTTTTCAACTTCGCCTTCGATTACGCAGCCGTCGGCAGCCATAATGTTTTTCGCTTTTGCGCCTGCAATGTAACGGGTTGGGTTGTCGTCGCGGATCTTGGTATAAATTGGACTTGGACTAAATAAAGCGTCCAGGTTATCCCCGTCTAACAGCTTCATATTCTCATCAAAGTATGCCTTCATATCGCAGATACGGGCAGTATAGCCGGTAAACTCATAAGCCTGTACATTTAATGTGTCAATCTGAGGAGCTAAAATATCTCTCTCATAGTAAATGTAGCCATGAACGTATGCATTGCGGATCTGTTCAATCAGAAGCTCTCTCTCAATAATATAGATATTCATGGAGTAGTTCTGAATGCCGTCAACTTTCTCGTTGATATTCAATTCTTTTACACGTCCGTCCTCAATATCCAGAGTGTAGTATAAATCCTGATGAACATTTTTGCTTTCCACAGCGCTTCTTGGAAGGACTTCCTTTTTATAAGCAACGGTTACATCTGCGCCGCTGTCCATGTGTGCCTGCAGCATAGCGCTGAAGTCAAAGTTGACTGCAATGTTGGCGTCAGACATTACCACATATTTTTCTTTCTGATCCATTAAAAAGTCCAGAATACTTGCCAGAGCTTCTACACGGCCATTGAAAACCTTAACGGTTTTTTCGGCAAATGGAGGAACGATGTTAAGGCCGCCGTTTTTGCGGACCAGATCCCATGCGCGGCCAGAGCCAAGATGATCCATGAGAGAGTGGTAGTTTTTGCGGACAATAATAGAAATATTATCAATGCCGCAGTTGACCATACTGGATAAAATAAAGTCTACCATACGGTAACGGCCTGCAAACGGAATCGACGCCATCAGACGCTCGCTTACCAGTTCCGGTACCAGACTGTCATAACTGTTTGGGAAAATAATACCCAGAGCATTTGCATTGGAGTTTACCATTGTTCTTCACCACCCTTTACGTTATCGTTTACCATTGCATTAGGACCAATCTTCGCATTATCGCCTACATAGACGCCTGCGCCTACAGTTGCAACGCCTTTTTCATCTCCGGAAGGCATAGCGCCGACTACAGCGTTTTCGCCAATTACAACATTCTCTGCGATGATACAGTGTTTTACTACAGCGCCGGCCTTGATAGTAGTACCACCCATAACAACAGCATCTTCTACCTCAGCGCCCGGCTCTACCTTAACGCCTGCAAACAGGATGGAATGCTTTACATTGCCTTCAATCCGGCAGCCGTCGGTAATCATGGAGTTTTCCACAACTGCATCACCGATAATCCGGTGACCGGTCATACCGCTGTTGCGGCTGTAGATTTTCCAGTCGTCGTCGAACAGGTTAATACCGCTGTTTTCAGGATCCAGAACTTCCATATTGGCTTCCCAGAGAGAAGGAATGGTTCCAACGTCTTTCCAGTATCCGTTAAAGTGGTAAGCGTACATGCTGCGGCCATCCTTTAACAGGTTGGGGATAATGTTGTTGCCAAAGTCGTTTTCAGAGTTTGGATCCGCCTCATCCTCAATTAAGTATTTCTTTAAAATATCCCAGTTAAAGATATAGATACCCATGGAAGCCAGATTGGACTTTGGATTCTTCGGCTTTTCCTGGAATTCGGTAATCTTGTCATTTTCATCTGCAACCATCAGGCCGAAGCGGGAAGCCTCGTCCCACGGAACCTCCATAACCGCTACGGAGAACTCAGCATTCTTTTCTTTGTGGAATCTTAAAAAATCGCTGTAATCCTGCTTGCAGATCTGGTCGCCGGAAAGGATAATTACATACTGCGGATTATACCTTTCAATAAATGAAATATTCTGATAAATTGCATTTGCAGTGCCCTTGTACCAGTCAGAGCCGGATGCCTGCTGGTAAGGCGGAAGTACGTGAACGCCGCCGTAAAGGCGATCCAGATCCCAAGGCTGTCCGTTGCCGATATATTCATTGAGAACCAGAGGCTGGTACTGGGTAAGGATACCTACGGTATCAATACCGGAATTTACACAGTTCGATAATGGAAAATCGATAATACGATATTTTCCGCCGAAAGGAACTGCAGGTTTTGCCAGCTTCTGGGTTAATGCATAAAGGCGGGAACCCTGGCCGCCGGCAAGAAGCATTGCAATCATTTCTTTTGCCATTTTATTTCCTCCCTGATATGTATAAATACTGTAACAGTTCTGTCAGAAACTCCGCAAGGCTGAACTGTTACTAAATACTAATATATAAATTGTATCACAAAAGCTGGAGAGTAGGTAGCAGATTTGTGAAAAAAGCTAAAATTCATGTATTTTTTACAAAAATTTTACGTGATTTTTTACGTATAATCAGTAAAAAATGAATGCATATTTAATGAATATTGTATACATTTTTGAAAATGGTAAAAATTGGATAAATGAAAGGGAAAAATGAAAAAATGGGAACAGATTTACTTGACATTTAAAACAATGAATGATAGAATTTCTAAGCGAAAAATGAGAAAAAAACAAAATAAAACCGCTTATTAAAAGGCTATAGATTTATACCGTTTCTGATTTAAACGGTAAAACCTACAGCCTTTTTTCTGCTGTTCCAAGAAGAATCTGGAAGAATGTGCTTCTGACAGACAGAGCGGATGAAGGAAAGGAGATAAAATTATTATGAATAATCATGCAGAAACCAATCCCATGGGAACCCGCAAGGTTTATCCGCTGCTTATTACCATGGCCCTGCCGCCTATGATTTCCATGCTGATCCAGTCCCTGTACAATGTGGTGGACAGTATTTTTGTTGCCAGACTGGGAGAAAGCGCCCTGACGGCAGTTTCCCTGGCATTTCCCATGCAGAATCTGGTGCTGGCCCTGGCCGTAGGCCTGGGAGTGGGCATGAACGCCAGCATTGCAAGAAACCTGGGAGCGAAAAAGATTTCAGATGCCAATTCCAGCGTTTCCCACGGACTGATTCTGGCAGGCATCCATTCTCTGTTTTTTGTGATTCTGGGACTGTTTTTTACCGGCCCCTTTATCCGGATGTTTACCACAGATCCTCAGGTGATTCAGTGGGGAACCCAGTATTGCCAGATTGTAATCTGCCTGGCCTTTGGAAGTATTTTTCACATTGCCATTGAGAAGGTTTTCCAGGCAGTAGGAAATATGGTAGTACCTATGGTGCTTCAGGCGGTGGGAGCATTGATTAATATTGTGTTAGATCCCATTTTCATTTTCGGATATTTCGGAATACCGGCCATGGGAGTACAGGGAGCTGCAATCGCTACGATTATCGGCCAGATGAGCGCCTGCCTGTTAGCAGTCATCTGGATGAAAAAGAGCAAGCTTCCTGTAAAAGCTGACTGGAAAAATTTCCGTTTTTCCTGGGGAAAGGTGAAGGAACTTTATCTGATTGCCATTCCTTCCGCAGTTGTAACGGCAGTGCCGTCTACCCTGGTAGGAATTTTAAATGGGCTTCTCATGCAGTTTTCCCAGACTGCAGTTGCAGTATTTGGCGTGTATTTTAAGATTCAGAGCTTTGTCAACATGCCTGCGTCCGGACTGATTCAGGGAATGAGACCCATTGTCAGCTACAACTATGGCGCCGGCAATAAAGACAGGATTAAACAGGTTATGAGAGCTTCCTTAAATGTAGTAGGAGCTATTATGATAGTGGGAATGTGCCTGTTTATCGGATTTGGAAGGCCCATTATGGAAGTGTTCAGCCAGGATGAAGCAATGATTGCCATGGGTGTTTCCGCTTTGCGGATCAGCAGCGCCAGCTTTGTATTTTCCGCATTTGCAATTGTGCTTTCCGGTACCTTTGAGGCCTTTGGACAGGGGATTTTTTCTCTTTTGATTACATTTTTACGCCAACTGGTATTTGTCCCTCTTTTTGCCTTTGGACTGTCTGCAGCCATAGGACTGGAAGGAATCTGGCTGGCATTTCCGGCGGCAGAGCTGTTAGGCGCAGGATGTGCCTTTATAATAGGAAAAAAGGCGCTGTTTGAAAAATTTCTTTCAAAAGAGAGTAAAAAATAACAAGAAATATAGAAAAATACACATGTAAAATAACGGGATTTTGTGGTAGATTAAAGAGAACAATCTGAATACAGGGGGAAAGACCAATGAGCAAATGGATCAAAATGGAAGATCTTGCAAACTATCCGGAAGCAACAGAAGGAGAAATGAGAGAGGCAATGAAATTTGCAGTTTCTCAGGTAGAGAAAAACCTGCCGGAATTTACGGACAAATTCCCAGGAGCCTGCAGCTTTGACAATTTTTATAAGCCGGGAGAGAATGTAAACTGGACGACTGGTTTCTGGACCGGAGAGATCTGGCTGGCTTATGAGAATGCTGAGAGTGCAGAGCAGAAAGCAGCATTCCAGAAGGCTGGAGATACGGAAGTTGCTTCTTTTATGGAAAGAATTGTAAATCACGTAGAGGTTGATCACCATGATATGGGATTTCTTTACAGCCCGTCTTGCGTGGCTGCATATAAATTAACCGGTTCAGAGGAAGGAAAAGAAGCGGCAATTAAGGCGGCAGATCAGTTAATCAGCCGGTTCCAGCCGGTTGGAGAGTTTATCCAGGCATGGGGAACCATGGGAGCAAAGGACAATTACCGGTTTATTATTGACTGTCTGTTAAACCTGCCTCTGCTTTACTGGGCTACCGAAGAAACCGGTGATGAAAAATACAGAGACATTGCAGAAAAGCACATCCACACAGCGTTGGCAAATGTAATCCGTGAGGATGATTCTACCTGGCATACCTTCTTTATGAATCCGGAGACAGGCGAACCGGATCACGGAGCTACCTGCCAGGGATACAAAGATGGTTCTGCATGGGCCAGAGGACAGGCATGGGGCGTATACGGTACTGCAGTAGGCTACCGCTATACCGGCAGAAACGAGTATATTGAGTATTTCAAACGGGTAACCAAATATTTCTTAGAGCATCTGCCTTCTGACTTATGCCCATACTGGGATCTGACCTTTGGAGAAGGGGATGAAGAGCCGAGAGATTCTTCTTCTGCTGTAATTGCAGCCTGCGGTATGCTGGAAATGAGCAAATACATGGAAAAAGAGGATGCCGCTTACTATACTTCTATTGCAAAGAAGTTAATTAAGGCTATGATCGATCACTATGCAGTAACAGACAGCAAGACCAGCAACGGCCAGCTGCTTCACGGAACCTATTCCAAGAAAACCCCATACAACACCTGTACTCCAGAAGGCGTAGACGAGTGCGTAATCTGGGGCGATTATTTCTATATGGAAGCCCTTCACAGAGTCCTGACACCGGACTGGAAGATTTACTGGTAATTGGAGGAAGAACATGAGATTTGAACCAAAGGATTTGGATTATCAGTTAAGCCCTTATACCGGACTTACCAGAAAACACTGGATTGATGCAGATAAGTACATGCTGGAGGGGATTTTCCAGCATATAAAAAGCATGGAAGATCCGGTAATCATGCCCCGTTATGAGACAGAGATTACCTATCCCAATGCTCATACTCCTGCTTGGAAGGTTCAGGCAGAGATTTTTGAGGGACTTGCCAGAAGCTTCTTTTTGGCAGCTCCCCTGATTCACATTGAAAAAGACGTGGTAATCGCAGGGATGCCTCTGAGAAAGTATTATAAAAAACAGGTATTAAGATCCTGTACTCCTGGAGATCCCAACTACGTGCTGGGCCATGACGAGATGGTAGGAACCGAAGAGCCAAAGGAAACCCTCAACACCTACCAGCAGACGGTAGAGACCTGCGCTCTGGTAATCTGTCTGTGGATGTGTAAAGAAGAAATCTGGGATACCTATACCAAAGAGGAACAGGATGTAATTGCAGCATTCCTGACCCCTTATGCACACAAAAATACAGTGCCTCAAAACTGGCGTCTGTTTAATATGCTGGATCTGGCTTTCCTGCACATGAATGGCTATCCCATTGACAAGGGAATCATGCGCCACCATGCCCAGGTGATTTTAAATTATTATACCGGAGACGGCTGGTATCGGGACGGCCACGGCATGGATTACTATTCTGCATGGGCGTTTCAGGTATATGCTCCTATCTGGTGCCAGTGGTACGGCTATGAAAATGAGCCTTATCTGGCAGAGCAGTTTGAGAAAAATTCCAACAAGCTGATGGAAACCTATCCTCAGATGTTTGACGAAGACGGATGGGTGAATATGTGGGGAAGAAGTAATATTTACCGCAATGCAGCAACCTCCAGCTTTGACGGCAACCTGTTTTTAAAGAATCATACAGCCAATCCAGGCCTTGCCAGAAGGATTTCTTCCGGCGCTCTGATGCAGTTTTTAGGAAGAGACGATTTAATGTATGAGGGAGTACCGACTCTGGGATTTTATAAGTCCTTCCTGCCGCTGGTACAGAGCTACAGCTGTGCGGAAAGCCCCTTCTGGCTGGCAAAGGCATTTATGTGCCTTCATCTTCCGGAGGATCATCCGTTCTGGACTGCCAAAGAGGAAAATGGCATCTGGGATCAGATGAAAGAGGGAGAGACGGCAGAAACCGTATTAAACGGCCCTGGCCTTTGCATGGCAAACCACAAGGACAATGGAACCACAGAGCTTCGTACCGGAAAGGTTATCCGTAAGAGAGACGACGATAACGGCCTGTGCTGTTATGCAAAATTAAGCTATAATACCAAATATCCATGGGAAGCAAGCCTGGGAGGACGCTATGAATCCCAGATGTATCTGGTCCATGATGAAACCTTCGGCACTACCAAACGTCCAAACGCCCTGCTGTGGCATGGAAGTAAGGACGGCGTGCTGTACAGAAGAAATTTCTTCCACTATGACAATGAAGAAGAGTGCCATTGGATGCACTGCATGAATCTGGCAGATTTCCCGGTGGCAGAGGGCCTTGTGCGGGCAGATAAATTCCGTACCTTCCGGGGCGGCCTGACCATTACATTAGGTTCTTACGGCTTCCCGGATACTGGAGACGTCGAAGTTAAGGAACTGGAAAAGGACGGAGCCAGAGCCATTGTCTTAAAAGGACATGACTCCCAGGGCAGAGAAAAGCAGATGGCTATGACCATATTTGCCGGCTGGGAAAACCTGAAGCTGATTGCCAGCAAGGATACCAATCCGGATACCCGGAACAGTCTGGTGATTGTGGCAGATGCAGCCAGAAGCCAGCTGTACGCTTATGAGCCATTTGTATTTATCAGCCAGGTAATTACCAGAGAAAGCTTTGAAGACTTTACCGAAGATGAGATTTTCAGCATCCGGAAGATTACCTATACAGATCCGGAAAACTGCGGCGGTTACGGTCCGGTTATGCTGGAAATGAAGGATGGCAGAACTATGACTGTTGATTATATGGGAATAGAAGGAAATCTGCAGATTTAAGAGCAGATGCAATATCTGATTAAAGTAGTATAAGGAAAATAGAAACGCTCAGGGGAGACCCTGGGCGTTATTTTTAGGGCAAAAAACGGAGCAGTTTACCCCTTCTTTCACAAAAATTTTATAAATTTTTATCTTGAATTTTTTAGGAAACCGAATTATAATACTTGGCGATTAACTAATTAACAGTTTAAATGTTAATTACCGAGTGAAAAGGAGGAATTTATGGCAACCCCTTACAAACGCCCAGAAGAGGAAAAGGAAGTGGCTTCCGGTCACACCTGTGTGTGGAAGTACATGGAAATCGTCCGGCGTCACAGGACTGTTTTAGAACACCGCTTCAGCAAAACAGGAGTTTACCGAAGCCAGCACCAGATTTTAATGTACGTAGCCCATCATCCCAATGCATCCCAGAAGGAGATCGCAGAACAGTACAAAATCTCTACTGCTGCCATAGCGGTTTCACTGAAAAAACTGGAAAAGGGCGGATATATCCGCAGGGCAGTAGATGAAAAGGATAACCGCTATAATCAGATTGACCTGACGGAAAAAGGAAGAGAGATTGTGGATATCAGCGAGGCCATTTTCAATGAGGTGGAGGAAGAGATGTTTCACGGTTTCACCTCAGAAGACTTTACAAATCTGATGGGCTATCTGGAACGGGTCAGCAGCAATCTGGAGCAAATTTCCAAATGACAGAATGTTAAGACAGAAAGAGAGGAATCAGTTTGAAACGCTATAAAAAATATATTATGCCATATTTAAGCGCATTTATATGCGGACCGATTTTAATGCTGACAGAAGTGGCAGGAGAGATTGCCCTGCCTAAAATGATGTCTCTGATTATTAATAACGGCGTGGCAAATCGGGATACCGGATACATTATCTGGATGGGAGTGCTGATGGTGGTTACAGCCCTGATTATGGCCTGCGGAGGAATCGGAGCCGCATATTTTGCAGCCAAGGCGTCCATCTCCTTTACCACAGACTTAAGAAGAGACGTATTTGCCAAGGTTCAGCAGTTTTCTTTTAAAAACATTGACGATTTTAGTACAGGTTCACTGGTAACCCGTCTGACTAATGACATTCAGCAGATGCAGAATGTGATTATGATGGGACTTCGTATGATGCTGCGGGCGCCGGGAATGTTAATCGGCGCCCTGATTATGGCGTTTGTAATGAACGCCCGGCTGGCCTTTGTTATCCTGGTAGTGATTCCGCTGTTAACTGCAGCCATTGTGATTATTTTAAAAACCGCATTTCCCAGATTCCAGGTTATGCAGGAGGCCATTGACAAGTTAAATTCCGGCATCCAGGAAGCCTTAACCAATGTCAGGGTTATTAAGTCGTTCGTAAGAGAAGATTTTGAGGAACAGAAGTTCAGCGAAAACAACACCAATTTAAAAGACAAGAGCTTAAAGGCCATGAACGTAGTGATTACCACTATGCCGGTTATGATGCTGGCCATGAACATTACGACTCTGGCAGTGGTGTGGTACGGTGGAAATATTATTATTGCCGGAGAGATGCAGGTAGGAGATTTGACTGCATTTACCACCTACATCGTTCAGATTTTAATGTCTTTGATGATGCTTTCCATGGTATTTCTTCAAAGCTCCCGTGCAATGGCGTCTGCCAAACGTGTCAACGAAGTCATGGATACGGTCATTGACTTAACGGATGATGAGGCAGCCAGAAAAGACGCTGAAGTAACAAAAGGAAAAATCCAGTTTGAGGACGTCAGCTTCCACTATGGAGATGAGGACAGCATGGTGCTAGAACACATCAGCTTTACCGCCAACCCTGGAGAAACCATTGGAATTATCGGCTCTACTGGCAGCGGAAAAACCAGCCTGGTACAGCTGATTCCAAGGCTTTATGACGCTTCTGAAGGAAGAGTCCTGGTAGACGGAATTGACGTAAAGGATTATTCTCTAAAGAATCTGAGAGAGGGAGTGGGCATGGTTTTACAGAAAAACGTGCTGTTTTCTGGAACCATTGAAGAAAATCTCCGGTGGGGAAGTGAAGATGCTTCCTTTGAAGAAATCAGAGGAATTGCAGACAGCGCCCAGGCAGATGGATTTGTGACTTCGTTCCCTCAGGGATATAAAACTGAAATGGGACAGGGCGGCGTCAATGTATCAGGAGGACAGAAGCAGAGACTCTGTATTGCCAGGGCCCTGTTAAAGAAACCGAAAATCCTGATTCTGGACGATTCTACCAGCGCTGTGGATACGGCTACCGAAGCCAGGATTCAGGAATGCTTCCAGACAACCTTAAAAGACACGACAAAATTAATTATTGCCCAGAGAATCGGGTCTGTAGAAAATGCGGATCGGATTATTGTTCTGGATGATGGAAAAATAGAGGCTATGGGAACCCATGAAGAACTGCTGAACAACAGCCCTGCATATCAGGAAATCTATTATTCTCAAAGAGACAGAGAAAAAGAACAACAGCCTGCCATGGTTCAGGCAGGAGTTTAGGAGGTGGCAGCATGATGGATGAGAGAAGAGTAGAAAGCCTGAAACGGCGTTACGGAAGCAAGGTGTTTGTGTCACAGACACCTTCCGGAAGAGGCCATGGCCCTGGCCACAGAAGAGGGCCGGCAGGAAGGGGCGGAAGGCCCAAAAATGCGGGAGCTACCATAAAACGGCTGCTGTCTTACCTGGAACAGTACAAGCTGGGTATGGGCCTGGCATTTCTCTGTGTGATTATTAGTACCATTACCAGCCTTGCAGGCTCTTATATGCTGCGTCCTATTATCAATACCTATATTGCTCCTTTAGACGGCAGCAGGGGAGATGCGGCAGGTTTGTTCCGTGCCCTGGCAGTACTGGGAGCTGTATATATATTCAGTGTTCTGGCCAACTATTTTCAGGCCAAAATCATGCTTACCATAGCCCAAAAGGCGCTGGTACAGATTCGGGAAGACCTGTTTACCAAAATGCAGAAGCTTCCGGTTAAATTTTATGATACCAACAATAACGGTGATTTAATGAGCCGGTTTACCAACGATGTAGATACGGTAGGACAGATGTTAAGCAGTACCCTGGTTCAGCTGTTTGCAGGAGCCTTAAGCCTGGTAGGAACCCTGGCTTTAATGCTGTATACCAACGTTTACCTGACGGTTATTACCCTGGTGATGATTCCTTTGATGATGAAAGCCGGAGGCTTTGTGGCAGGACGAAGCCAGAAATACTTCTCCGCCCAGCAGTCAGCTCTGGGAGCAGTAAACGGATATATTGAAGAAACCATTACAGGCCAGAAAGTGGTAAAAGTGTTCTGCCATGAAGAAATTGCAGAAGAAGAATTTGGCTATCTCAATGACGAACTGAAGAAAAATCAGGTTCGGGCCCAGTTTTTCGGAGGCATTATGGGGCCGGTCATGGGAAATTTAAGCCAGGTGAACTATGCACTGACGGCCTGTGTAGGCGGCCTTTTATGCGTACTGAAAGGGTTTGACGTAGGCGGTTTGACCGTATTTTTAAATTTTTCCCGCCAGTTTTCCAGGCCTATTAACGAGCTGTCTATGCAGGTCAGCACCATTTTTTCAGCCCTGGCCGGTGCAGAGCGGGTTTTTGCAGTGATGGACGAGAAAACGGAGCCGGAAGACGACAAGGATGCAAAAGTGCTGAACCCAATGGAAGGCCATGTGATTTTAGACCACGTTACCTTTGGATATAATCCGGATAAAGTGATTTTAAATGATATCAGCCTTTACGCAAAACCAGGACAGAAGATTGCCTTTGTAGGTTCTACAGGGGCCGGAAAGACTACCATTACTAATCTGATTAACCGCTTTTATGACATTCAGGCCGGTTCGATTACCATTGACGGCGTAGACATCCGTCACATTAATCGGGAAAACTTAAGAAGCAACATTGCTATGGTGCTTCAGGACACACATTTGTTTACAGGGACGGTTCGGGAAAATATCCGGTACGGACGTTTAGACGCTACAGATGAAGAGGTAATCGAGGCAGCTAAGACGGCGTCGGCCCATTCCTTTATTATGCGTCTGCCAAAAGGCTATGACACCATGTTAGAGGGAGACGGATCCAATCTGAGCCAGGGCCAGAGGCAGCTTTTAAATATAGCCAGAGCCGCCATTTCAAAAGCTCCTGTGCTGATTTTAGACGAGGCAACTAGTTCAGTAGATACCAGAACCGAAAAGCATATTGAACACGGCATGGATCGGCTCATGGCAAACCGCACCACCTTTGTTATCGCCCACCGGTTATCTACAGTCCGCAATGCCAACGCCATTATGGTATTGGAAAACGGACGGATTATTGAACGGGGCGATCATGATGAGCTGCTTGCCATGAAGGGCCGGTATTATGAACTTTATACTGGCATGAAAGAACTAGACTAACCGTTTTAACATGATTCTTACCATGATGATGCAGTAAATAAGGGCAGATCCCCAGGCGATAGGATTGGCAAAACAGATGGCGGTGTAACCAAAGCCTGCAATTGCCAGAAATCCGCCGAAGCTTCTGCCAAACAGTTCTCCGACGCCGGACAAAATGGCGTGGATGCTGCAGCCCAGCCCCTGAAGGGTGTTACGGAAAATCATCAAAGATCCATGGATGATAAAAAGGGAACTCATAATGGTCAGATATTGAACTGCCATACGGGTAACTTCCGGAGAAGCATTTCCTAAAACCAGGTAGACAAAGGGTTCTTTCAGGAAAAAGATGGCAGCCCAGGCAAAAACGCAGTAAACTGCCTGAATAGTAAGGCCGCTTTTGATACCGCTTTTTATGCGGTCAATCCGGCCTGCTCCATAATTTTGGCCTACGTAGGTAGCCATTGCCATGCCGACACTTTCCATAGGAAGGGTAAACATCTGGCGTATTTTTTCACCGGCAGTCTGTCCGGCTACAGCCAGGCTTCCTAAGGAGTTAATAGCATTTTGCATGGCAATAGCGCCGATTGCGGAAATAGAGTATTCAAATCCCATAGGAAGTCCTACTATGCAAAGACGCAGGAGATGTGAGTTAGAAAACTTCATCTCCTGTTTTTTGATCTCAATGGAAGGCATTTTGACAGTCAGCCACCAGGAATTTAACACTCCGCTGACAAGCTGGCTGATAACAGTAGCCCAGGCTGCTCCGCCGATTCCCATATGAAGCCAGGCAATAAAGATATAGTCCAGTACAATGTTCAGTACGCTGGAAAACAGCAGAAAATAAAAAGGATGTCTGGAATCGCCCAGAGCTCTCAGGACGCTGGCGGAATAGTTGTATAAAATACTGGCCGGAATCCCCCAGAAAATGATGACTACATATTCCACAGCCATTGGAAAAATATTTTCCGGAGTGTGGATAAAGGAAAGCAGGGGAGATGCGGCATTTACCATAACCAGGGTCAGAAGGACAGCCATAAAGCAGCAGAGCCAAAGCCCGTTCCACAGATAGCGGTGGACATGTTCGGAAGATTTTGCTCCCACACTTTGGGCAATGGGGATGCCGAAGCCAATACAGGCGCCCTGGACGAACCCCAAGGTTAAAAAATGGAGAGAATAAGTAGTTCCCACAGCGCCCAGGGCGTCGACTCCCAGAAAACGGCCGACAATGACCGTGTCAGCAAAGCTGTACAGCTGCTGAAACAGAGTGCCGAATACCAGGGGAAGGGAAAAGAATAAAATTTGGGTTAAAGGGCGGCCAACTGTTAAATCTGCGGCCGCCTGTCTGTTTTTACTCATGGATTTTATACCAGCCTTTTCAGAAATTTTTCAGTCGTCTGGGCAGGATCAGGAGCAGCCTGCACAGGGGCTGATAGAGAATGTGATAGATGGGAATGGAGATTCCCAGGGCCAGGCAGAAGGACAGAAGAGAGAGAAGAAGCCACGCTCCGTATCCAGGAATTCCTGGCTTAACTGCATATTGAAAGATGAGATTGTGGGTCATCCCGTGAAATAGGTAGATAAAAAAGGTATACCTGCTTACAAAGTTAATCGGTTTTTCCAGCCGTTTGGTCAGGACAGAGCCGTATCTGGTTACCAGAAGATAGATAGCCATGCACATAAAAATCATGGAAGGCGCATAATTAAAAAGGGCCGGATTTCTTCCGGTAAAGAAAATTTCTTCTGCAGAGGTCATAACAAAGCCTGCAAGACCCAGTGCAAGAAATCCCCGGATCTGCCGGCGGCTTAACTCCAGCCGGTCTAACAGATAGCCCAGGATACAGTAAATGACCCAGCTGTAAAACAGATAGGAGGTCAGCATCTGTTCCATATGAAAGATCTGGTAAAGGTTTTGAATGGCAAAATAAAAGAGGCTGACAGCCAGAAGCCACCAAAGCTCTTTTTTTGTCATATTCTGAAACATGCGCCAGAGAAAAGGAACAGCCAGATAGAAACCGGCCAGAGCCAAAACAAACCACAGATAACCAACAATCTGAGCCTGGAGAAAGGCCTTTATAAAATCCTTGAAATAAGCTGGGGAAACAGTAAGGCCGTAATTTTGCGTATAGTAAAAGAAAGAGGCAAAAAGGGCTGGAATTCCGATTTTTACCAGACGTTTCCAGTAAAAATCAGGAATATTGCCGTCAAATTTTTCCAATATAAACCTGCCGCTTAGCATGAAAAACAGACCGTTGCTGGTCAGGGTTACAGTGCGGATAATTTCTCTGATATGCCATGCCATGGGATCTGTCTGGGCGTCGGCAATCCAGACGCCAGACAGCATGTGAGTGGCAATAACAAAAAAGATTGCCAGAATCCGCAAAAGATTATAATTGACAAGAATTTTCTTTGCCATTCGACTACTTAGAAGCCTGTGCGAGACAGTCGTTTACTGCATTGTAAAAGCCGTACAGGTTAATGCTGACAGAAGCGATAGCCTGGGTATAACCGCTTTCATCAATCAGGCCGTCTATGGTCTGGTTGGAAATCACGTAGGAAGCAGCGGCGTCAGCCTGTTCTGCCCATAAAAGGCCGTCTTCGGTCATAACATACTGGCCATCCAGGGAAAGCTGGCGTTTTCCTGTGCCGTCTGCACCGATGCAGTCCCAGGTTACGGAAGTAATATAACCGTCAAAAACTGTGACAGCCACCTGGTTTTTAAAGCCGGATTCATCAGCCTCGGTATCCATATACGTATAGGTTCCATCGGCTAATTCCAGCGTCGGCTCCGGAAGGTCAGCTCTTGACGCACGGTGGAGAGCCGTATAGGCTGGAGTGGAAATAGCAATGACAAGAGCGGAAAGAACTGTCATAACTGCCAGTCCAATTACGTTTTGTTTTTTAGGATTTAAATGGTGCATAAGTCTTCTCCTTTTTTATTTTATTGTAGCTATTTGATGGTATCATACCAGGGGGGCTGAGAAAAGAAAAGATTGAAAAATACTTATTAAAATTTCTTATAAAACTTATAAGTTTAAATGTTTTTTCGGAAAAACAAGGGAAATGGGAGAAAAAATTGATTAATAAAAATTTCACAAGCAAAAGCAGAAGATAAAATAGAGATTCACTGGAAGAGAGCTGGAAAGGGAGGAAGAAACCTGGCTAAAAGATGAAAAGAATGTCAAAAATTTAACAGAAAATATTGCTGATTTTCAGTTAAACACAGGATAAATGAAAATAAATACAGCAAATATCCATAAATTGCTGGGGTTCCGACAGGAAAAGACAATTGTTTACAGTATTAAATTATGATATAATGACACAGATAGACTGGAGTTATGATCTGCTTCAGGAAAATAGTAACAGTTCAGGCATGCGAAGATTCATGGCTGAACTGTTACAGAAAATGTTTATAGAAAGAGGGTTAGTTAGATGGGTTTGGCTACATTTAAAGGCGGCATTCATCCTTTTGAGGGAAAAGAAATGTCAGAGAACAAGCCAGTACAAGTGCTGATTCCCAAAGGCGAAATGGTATTTCCCATGGCGCAGCACATTGGCGCACCGGCAAAACCACTGGTAAAAAAAGGCGACAGGGTTTTAGTCGGCCAGAAAATCGGCGAAGCCGGCGGCTTTATTTCCGCTAACGTTATTTGTTCTGTTTCCGGAACAGTAAAGGCAGTAGAGCCTCGTCTGATGGTGAACGGTTCCATGGTAATGTCCGTAATTGTGGAAAACGACGGATTAGACGAAAAGATTGAGCATTTCGGTGAGGACAGAGACTATACAAAGCTGTCCAAAGAAGAAATCCGCAATATTGTGAAAGAAGCGGGTATTGTTGGTCTGGGCGGCGCAGGTTTCCCAACCAATGTAAAGCTGACGCCAAAGGATGACAGCAAGATTGATTATATTCTGGTAAATGGAGCAGAGTGCGAGCCCTATTTAACTTCTGACTACCGCATGATGTTAGAAGAACCGGAAAAGATTGTAGGCGGTTTAAAGGTTATTTTAAGCCTGTTTGACAATGCCAAAGGCATTATCGGTATTGAAAATAATAAGCCGGAGGGTATTAAGAAGCTGGAAGAGCTGGTAAAGGATGAGCCACGTATTGAAGTGAAGACGCTGCTTACCAAATATCCACAGGGTGGCGAGCGTTCCCTGATTTACGCCATTACTGGACGCAAGATTAATTCTTCCATGCTTCCAGCAGACGCCGGATGCATCGTAGATAACATTGATACCGTCATTGCCGTTTACAATGCAGTCTGTAAGCAGACTCCGCTGATCCGCAAGATTATTACGGTGACCGGAGACGCCATTGTAAATCCCCAGAACTTCAGCGTAAGACTGGGAACCAACTACCAGGAACTTTTGGAAGCTGCCGGCGGTTTTAAAAACGATCCGGAAAAGGTGATTTCCGGCGGTCCTATGATGGGCCAGTCCCTGTTTAGTTTAGACCTTCCCGTAACCAAGACGTCCTCTGCTTTAACCTGCTTCTCAAAGGATATGGTAGCGGCTCAGGAGCCGACTCCATGTATCCGCTGCGGACGCTGTGTTTCTGTATGCCCAAGCCACATTGTACCTCCGCTAATGATGGAGGCTGCCATGAAAAATAACTGCGAGAAATTTGAAAAGTTAAATGGCATGGAATGTGTGGAATGTGGAAGCTGCGCTTACGTATGTCCGGCTAAGAGACCTTTGACCCAGGCCTTTAAGGATATGCGGAGACAGGTAGCTGCAAACCGCAGAAAGAAAGCATAAAGAGGAGGAAGAGAATGAACAGATTATTAAACGTGTCCTCATCCCCTCACGTAAGGGATCAGGTAACGACCAGCAATATTATGTTTGACGTGGCCATTGCGATGCTTCCGGCAGCCGCATTCGGCGTCTATCAGTTTGGCTTAAATGCCCTGATTATTATTATCGGAACCGTGTTAGCCTGCGTTGCAAGCGAATATGTATATGAAAAAGGCATGAAAAAGCCGATTACCATTGCAGATGGAAGCGCCCTGGTAACCGGTATGATTTTAGCACTGAATATGCCTCCTGAGATTCCGGTCTGGATTCCCATGCTTGGCGGCGTATTTGCAATTATCGTAGTAAAACAGCTATACGGCGGCCTGGGACAGAACTTTATGAACCCTGCTCTGGCAGCCAGATGCTTCCTGTTAATTTCCTTTACCGGAAAGATGACTACCTTTACCTTAAACGGCGTCACCGGAGCTACCCCGTTAGCAGTATTAAAGTCTGGCGGCAGCGTAGATGTAGCAGCCATGTTTGTTGGTAAGATTCCAGGAACCATCGGCGAGGTATCTGTGATTGCCCTGTTAATCGGCGCAGCTTATATGCTGTGGAAAAAGGTAATTACCATCCGGATTCCGGCCGCTTACCTGATTTCTTTCAGCTTGTTTGTACTGCTTTTCGGCGGCCATGGCCTGGATATGAATTACCTGCTGGCTCATTTATGCGGCGGCGGTTTGATTTTCGGTGCTTTCTTTATGGCAACCGACTATGTAACCAGCCCTATTACCCCCAATGGACAGATTGTCTATGGTATTTTAATGGGATGCTTAACCGGCCTGTTCCGTATTTTTGGCGGTTCTGCAGAAGGCGTATCCTATGCGATTATTTTAAGCAACATCCTGGTGCCGTTAATTGAAAAGGTAACTCTTCCTAAGGCATTTGGAAAGGAGGGCAAATAAACATGAAAAAAGGCGGATTTATGAAAGACGCGGTTATTTTATTTGCCATTACCCTGATTGCCGGTCTTTGCCTGGGCGGCGTTTATGGAATTACCAAGGAACCCATTGCCAAGGCAGAAGCAGCGGCAAAAATAGCGGCGTATAAAGAGGTTCTTCCGGAAGCCAGCGATTTCGTAGAAGACGGAATGGCTGAAAAGATTGCCGCTTCCGCAGAAGATCTGATGGGCCAGGGATTTGGCAATGTCTATATTGATTCTGCTGCACAGGCAGTTGACGCATCCGGCGCTGCAGTAGGATACGTAGTATCCTCTACCTCAAAAGACGGTTTTGGCGGCGAAGTAAAACTTTCTGTAGGTATTAACGGCGAAGGCAAGGTAAGTGGCATTGCATTTTTATCTCTGTCTGAAACTCCTGGTCTTGGTATGAATGCAACTGGCGATGAGTTTAAGGGACAGTTTACCGGAAAGAATGCAGAGACCTTAGCAATCACCAAAACAGGCGCTCCGGCAGAAAATGAAATTCAGGCAATGTCTGGTGCGACTATTACATCTGAGGCAGTTACAAACGCAGTAAATGCAGCTATTTACTTCGTAAACAACTGCGCAGCCAACTAGGAGGTGGGACGCAATGAATAAGTATACAGAACGTATTTACAATGGTATTATTAAAGAAAATCCTACCTTTGTCCTGATGCTTGGTATGTGTCCGACTCTGGCAGTTACCACATCTGCTGTCAATGGTCTGGGCATGGGCTTAAGTACCACCGCGGTTTTGATTTTCTCCAACTTGCTTATCTCAGCACTGAGAAACATTATTCCGGATCGGGTACGTATTCCGGCATATATTGTAATTGTTGCTTCTCTGGTTACTATTGTACAGCTGCTTCTGCAGGCATATATTCCGAGCCTGTATGAGTCACTGGGTATTTTTATTCCGCTGATCGTAGTAAACTGTATTATCCTTGGCCGCGCTGAGGCATATGCAGCAAAGAACGGTCCTGTGGAATCCGCTTTTGATGGTATTGGTATGGGTCTTGGATTTACTGTAGGTCTGACCTGTATTGCTATTTTCCGTGAGATCCTTGGTTCTGGCTCCATTTTCGGTATTGAGCTGATTCCGGAAAATTACCGTATTGCTATTTTCGGTCTGGCACCCGGAGCATTCTTTGTACTGGCTGGCCTGACTGCCCTTCAGAACAAATTTAAGGCTCCCTCTGCTACTAATGGCTCTGTGGCTCCTTCCAAGCTGGCCTGCGGCGGCAACTGCTTAACCTGCAGCGGCTCTGCATGTCAGGCAAACCATGAG
>CALHQJ010000130.1 GCA_938036545.1 uncultured Clostridium sp.
TAAGCGTGCAAGAAGCGTCGGGCGTCCGCCCTATGAAGATTCAGACAGAAAAATTTTTATGAAAACAAGTTTTCAACACTTTTTTCTGTCTGAATCTTCGCATGGCTGAACTGTTACAAAAAATTTATCAAAAGAATAAGGAGGAAATTCCTGATGAAAAAGCAGGCAAAGCAAGAAGAAAAGAAGATGAGCCTGGGAAGTCAGATGAAGGAAGGAATCAAGAGCATAGGGAAAAATTACCAGCTATACCTGCTTCTCCTTCCGGGTCTGCTTTGGTTTTTGGCATTTGCTTACCGTCCTATGTCCGGACTGAGAATCGCATTTTACGATTACAATATATTCAGGGGATTTGAAGGAAGCGAATTTGTTGGCTTGAAAAACTTTGCGGATTTTTTAGGGGGCAGGGATTTTATCAGAGTATTTAAAAATACGCTTATGATTTCTTTCTGGCAGATTTTAATTTGTTTCCCAGTACCAATTTTACTGGCAGTCTGTGTAACAGAAATGAAGAATAAGCTGGTAAGCCGTTTGACTCAGACCGCAACATTACTGCCTCACTTCGTATCCGTTGTAGTAGTATGTGGTATGGTAGTAAACTTTTTATCTCCAAGTACTGGTATTGTGAATATGATTCTTTCCAAACTGGGAATCGAACCAATCTATTTTATGGTACAGCCTCAGTACTTCCGCGGAATTTATACCGGAATGACACTCTGGCAGAATGCGGGATTTAACGCGCTGGTATTTATTGCCGCTATTATGGGAATTGATCCGCAGCTGTATGAAGCAGCAACAGTGGATGGTGCAGGCAAGTGGCAGAAGATTAAGAGCATCACATTCCCTGCAATTATGCCAACCGTTGTAACCATGTTCGTTCTGAATATTGGTAAGATGGTTAAGGTAGGTTATGAAGCAATCTTACTTCTGTATCAGCCATCTACGTATGCAACTGCAGACGTAATCGCTACATATTCTTATCGTCTTGGATTTGAAAACGGAAACTACGGATTAGCTACGGCAGTAGGTCTTTTTGAAGCTTTGGTTGCTCTGGTCTTAGTTACCTTATCTAACTGGGTCAGTCGCAAGATCACGGACAATGCACTTTGGTAAGGAGGGGACAACAGTGAAAAAGCAAAAACATCAAGGCCAGGTAATTGGAACCGGAGAAAAGATTTTTAACATTTTCATGGTCATTTTAGGAATTTTGATTTCCTTAGTTGTCCTGTATCCAATCTACTATGCACTGATTGCATCATTGAGCAAGCCGCTGTATGTAGAGAACGGAACGGTTATGTTCTCTATTAAGAATTTTACATTAGAAAGTTACCGTCAGGCAGTTGCGAAGCCAGGTATCTGGCGGGCATATGGCAATACCATTTTCTACACGGTTGTAGGTGTTGCGGTGAATATGGCGTTTACCACCAGTATGGCATATGCTCTTTCCAAGAAGAAACTGGTATTCCGTAAATTCTTTACCCTGGTGGCTATTTTTACCATGTGGTTTAATGCAGGTATTATTCCTACCTACTTAAACTTCCGTGATTTTGGTCTTCTGGATACCAGAACCGCTATTATTTTAGGTTTTGCAATCAATACCTATAACATGGTTATTATGAAGAGTTTCTTTGAACAGGTTCCGTATGAACTAGAAGAGGCAGCGTTTATTGACGGCGCAAACCACTTTACCATTTTCTTTAAGATTTTCATGCCGCTGTCAAAACCAGCGCTTGCTACAGTTGGTCTGTTCTATGCAGTAAACAGATGGAACAGCTATTTCTGGGCAATGCAGCTGTTAAATGATGACAGCAAGGCGCCGCTTCAGGTAATGTTAAAGAAGATGATTGTAGACCGTGTAGCCAATGCAGCAGATGCTGCGATTGTAACGGCTGAATCCTTAAGTTCACCGACTACAATTATTTATGCAGTTATCATTATTGCAATTTTACCAATGTTGGTAGTATTCCCATTTGTTCAGAAATATTTTAAGACCGGTTTAACCGTAGGCGGTGTAAAAGGCTAACAGCCTTTCTATCGTGCTGTTAAACAAGGTATGATTAATAAGAGGAGGATTTCTATAATGAGAAAGTACAGCAAAGTAGTAGCCCTTGCGGCAGCGGCAGCTCTGGTAGCGACTTCTGCAGCCGGATGCGGAAAAAAAGCTGACAGCACTGGAGATGCAGCACAGAGCCAGCCAGCAGCAGGAGCAGAAGAAGTAGAACTGGAAGGAAGCTTAATCAGCGCAGACCCAAAAGAGTTTTCTATTTTCTTAAACTTTAACAACATGCCATTTGACTCTGAGTGGCAGGTATGGAAAGAAGTAGCAAAGAGAACCAATATCAGCTTAAAGGGAACTATTTCCCTGACCAACTCCAATGAGGAAGAGGCATTTAACTTAATGTTAAGTTCCGGTCAGTTAGCTGATATTATCGGATATTCCGATGCAGCTGAACTGGAGAAACTGGGAAGAGACGGCGGATTACTTCCGTTAAATGACCTGATTGACCAGTATGCACCTAATATTAAGAAAGTAATGGAAGAGGATGAAAGATTCCGTCAGACAGCATATTCTTTGGACGGCAACATCTATTATCTTCCAAAGAACCAGGAACTGTTATCTGCTGAATACTGGTGGATTCGTGAAGACTGGCTGAACAATCTGAATCTGGAAGTTCCAACTACAGTAGATGAACTTCATGATGTGCTGTATGCATTCCGCAACGATGACCCAAATGGCAATGGTTTAAAAGACGAGGTTCCGCTGTTTGACAGAGCTGGATGGAAAATGCCAGAAGAATACCTGTATCTGTGGGATACCAGTACCACATTCTATCCAAGAGACGGAAAAATGACATTCGAGCCACTGGAAGAAAACTTCAAGACTGGTGTAAGAGGCATGATTCAGTGGTATAAAGAAGGAATCATTGACCCTGAGATCTTTACCAGAGGCGCTTCCAGCCGTGATACTCTGCTGAGTGGTAACTTGGGCGGATGCACCCATGACTGGGTAAGTGCTGGAAACTACAATACATCTTTAGCAGAAGCAATTCCTGGATTTAAGATGATTCCGATTGCACCTCCGGCAGATCAGAATGGCGTTGTAAAAGAGCGTGTAAGCCGTTTCCCAGGAGCAGGCTGGGGTATTTCTTCTCAGTGTAAAGATCCGGTTACTGTAATCAAGTTTATGGACTACTTCTTCAGTGAGGAAGGCGACGAACTGATGAACTGGGGTATTGAAGGCGATACCTTTACCAGAAATGCAGATGGAACCAAGCAGTTTACAGACAAAGTATTAAAATCTGAGTTAACTCCTCTGGGTTATCTGCGTTCCATCGGTGCACAGTACAGAATTGGTATGTGCCAGGATGGCAACTACGAAAAGGCAGTTATGACAGACATTGGCCGCGAGGCAAGTGAACTGTATGACTCTCATCCAGAATGGTTCGGTGAAAACATGCCTCCATATTCTGACGGTGAGCTGACATTAAAATACAATGCGGATGTAGATACTGAGTACAGAAACATTATGGCAAGCGTTCAGCCATACGTAGAAGAGAAGTTCCAGTCCTGGGTATTAGGCGTAAATGATTTTGAGGCAGAATACGATCAGTTCGTAGAAGAGTTAAAGGCAAGAGGAATCGAGCGCGCTCTGGAAATCAACCAGGAAGCATATGATATTTACCTGAATGGTGCAAACTAAGTTTTAATGTAACCGTTATATTTTAATGATGAATTGGAGTGCTGCAGAAAGATGCCGTCAGGAGTCTTCTTGCAGCACTCTGTAAATTGGAGGAAGAAAGATGAAGCAGATGAATTTGCTCTATATCTTTGCGGATCAGTGGAGAGCCCATGCAGTTGGAGCCGCTGGGGAAGATCCGGTTGTTACGCCTAATATGGATGCATTTGCAGCAGAAAGTATGGCCTGTACCAATGCAGTCAGCACATATCCGCTGTGTTCTCCTCACAGGGCAGCTTTATTGACTGGAAAGTATCCGCAGAGCTGCGGCATGTGGACCAACTGCAAAATTGGGCTGGATGAGGTAGTTATGCTGAGACCTCAGGAAGTAACCATTACAGACGTGCTTCATGATGCAGGATATGTAAATGGTTATATTGGAAAGTGGCATTTAGACGGAAGCGAAAAGAACTTCCACAAAAATCCGGAATCCGGAGCAGTCAACTGGGATGCATTCACTCCGCCTGGAGAGAGACGCCACCATATTGATTACTGGCTTTCTTACGGGGCAATGGACAACCATTTAGCACCTCATTACTGGATGGATACACCGGAAAAGATAAAGCCTGAAAAATGGTCTGTAGAGTATGAGACCGATAAAGCCATTGAGTTTTTAGATGCGCAGGACGGTTCCAGACCATTTAGCCTGTTTATTTCCTGGAATCCGCCTCACCCGCCTTATGATCAGGTTCCGGATAAATATCTGGATCTTTACAAGGACGTTCCGTATCGTGAGAATGTGCCGGAGGAATGGAAGCAGGATCCGGAATATAACCGGAAACGCCAGGAATACTTTGCAGCAGTTACCGGCTTAGATGAAAACTTCGGCAGACTGATGGCATATCTGAAAGAAAAAGGACTGGATAAAAATACTCTGGTAGTATTGTCTGCGGATCACGGTGACTGTATGGGTTCTCATGGCAGGGATGGAAAAAATATCTGGTATGAAGAATCAATCCGTATTCCTCTGTATTTCCGTGGACCTGGAATCCAGCCGGGAACCAGCGATGTACTGTTTGCCAGCGCCGATCACATGCCTACAATTCTGGAGCTGTTAGGTGTTGAGAATCCGGATACTATCGAGGGAAAGCCTCTGGGACGCTTTATTACAGGAGAAGGAGGAGAAGGCGAGCCAGAACACGCATATTTATGTATGTTCCCAGGTATGCCAGAACTGGTAAATCCATACAGAAAGCTGGGACTGAACTCCAAGTCCTTTGGATGGAGAGGTATCCGTACCAAAGAAGCTACTTATGTGTTGGACAGAGGATGTACGCCAGGAGATGAACCAAAACGTCTTCTTTATGATAATGTAAACGACCCTTATCAAATGCAGCCAAGAGAACTGGAAGCAGATTCTCCAGAAGCCGTACATTATGATGGAATCTTAAAAGAATATCTGGAAATGTTAAATGATCCATTTCTGATGGAAGAATAATAAAAGAAGGACGAATTGAATGGTTTTGATGAACATCAATTCGTCCTTCTTTTATTAGGTTTATTTGCTAATTAGATTTTACTTCTTTCCACATGTCATTATAGACTGCGTCTGACTCATCTCCCAGATATCGGAAGACTTCACTGTTGGTCAGCTTATCCATGCTAGGAAAGAGGGCTTTATTGTTTCTAATGTCTTCATCTAACATGTCTTTGGCAGCGCTGTTTGGCGTGGAGTAGGTAATGTATTCAAAGTTCATTTTAGCAATGTCAGGACGGCAGAGGAAGTCGAGCCACTTTTCAGCATTTTCTTTATTGCGTGCATTGGCCGGAATTACCCAGGAGTCAAACCACAGGTTTGTGCCTTCCTCTGGAATCACATATTCCAGAGAGTAATCAAGTCCAAGATTTGCGACTTCTTCCTGAATGTACATCATTTCTCCAGAATAGATAACGCCGACAGCAGCTTCTCCGCCAATCATCTTGTCACGAACCTGGTCAATGACATAAGCCTGAACCAGAGGCTTTTGGGCAATCAGCAAATCGCGGGCCTGGGCCAGTTCTTCCGGATTTTCGGTATTCATGGAATAGCCCATAGATTTTAACGCTACCATAAAGGCGTCACGGACAGAATCCTGCATTAAGATTTCACCCTGGTAAATTGGATTCCACAGATCCGACCATTTAGTTGGCGGTTCGGCCCCCAGTTCCTCTATCCGTTCCGTATTGTACAGGATGCCCACGGTTCCCCAGGTATAGGGGACAGAATAGCGGTTTTGAGGATCAAAGCTTCTGGAACTTTCCATAAACATCGGATCGATATTGGAGATATTTGGAACATTATCAAAGTTGATTTCTGCCAGAAGACCGTTTTCTACCATTTTCTGAATCATATAATCAGAAGGACAGACTGCATCATAGCACACGGCACCTGCTTCGATGACCGGATACATTTCTTCATTGGTTTCAAACATATCATAAGTTACATGGATGCCAGTTTCTTCTTCAAACAGTTCGATGACTTCTGGATCAATGTATTCGCCCCAGTTATATACATAAAGTTCGTCTGAATGGCTTGCAGAAAACTTCTTATAGGCCGTAAAGGATACGGACGCTACAATGGCGAATGCGGCAAATACCAGGCAGCCCTTGCGGATGTTATTGTTTCTGCGGCGCTTTTTCATGGTTTCTTCAACCTTTCCTGCAGGAACTCCAGCCTGGTTTTCAGGAGCAAAATTGGAGATTAAAAGCAGGGCTAAAACAGTAACGAAAATAACGGTTGACAGAGCATACATGGATGGCTGGATGCCGCGGCGTACTTCGCTGTAAATCAAAGTAGATAAGGTGTTAATACCTGCGCCTCTGGTAAAGTGAGTGATAATGAAATCATCCAGAGACATAGTAAAAGCCATTAAAAAGCCGGACAGAATTCCAGGAAGAATATCAGGCAGTACCACTTTAACAAAGGCCTTTGCTGGAGTCGCCCCCAAATCCTGAGCTGCTTCATAAGCGTACCGATCCGTCTGTTTCAGTTTGGGCATGACGTTCAGGATGACGTAAGGGATGTTAAAGGTAATATGGGCCAGCAAAATAGTTTTAAATCCCAGGGAAATACCAAAAGCGATAAATACCAGCATCAGGGAGATACCGGTAACAATCTCGGAATTCAGCATGGGAATATTGTTTATCCCCATTACAATGGCTTTGGGCAGCCGTTTCATCTGGTTAATGCCCATAGCGGCAATGGTTCCGATAATAGTAGCAAAAAGAGCAGATAAAAATGCAATTACCAGAGTGTTGTAGAGAGCGTCCATAATGGCAGGATTCTCGAACATCTGGGTGTACCATTTGCCGGTAAAGCCGCCCCACTGGGTTCTGGACTTGGAGTTATTAAAGGACAGAACCATCATGGTGAAAATCGGGGCATATAAAAACAGCAGAATGAGCACCATGTAAAAATCTTCAAGAAACTTTTTGAAACTATACTTTTTCATTAGACTCTGCCCTCCCCATTGTTGTCATATTTGGCAATAAACGCCATACTGATTAGGATGAAAATCATCAGTACCAGAGAAAGTCCGGAGCCCAGATTCCAGTTGCTGCCTTTGGTAAATTCCTGCTCAATTACATTGCCGATTAAGAGAATTTTGCTTCCGCCAAGCAAATTGGAGATAACAAAGGTAGTCAGAGCCGGAACAAATACCATGGTAATGCCGCTGACAATGCCGGGAAGACTTAATGGAAGCCAAATATGGAGAAAGGTTTGGAGAGTGCTGGCTCCCAGGTCTTTTGCGGCGTTGATGGTATTATCATCAATCTTCATTAAAATGTTGTAAATCGGCAAGATCATAAAGGGAAGGAAGTTGTATACCATACCCAGAATAATAGCCCACGGCGTATTGATAATAGCGATATTAGGCAAGTGGAACAGGTTTAAGATGCCGTTGATAACGCCATTTTTTTCAAGGAGAGTCTGCCAGGCCAGAGTCCGGAGCAAAAAGTTCATCCACATGGGAAGAATAAAAATAAATACGACAAAGCTTCCGGAGCTGACGCCTTTTTTTCGTAGAATCATAGCCAGCGGGTAGGCCAGAACCAGACAGATCAGAGTGCTGGCCAGAGAGAGACCTAAGGATAAAAACAGCGCTTTGGCGTGTTCCGGATCTGCAATAGAAAGAATGTTTGCCAACGTAAAGGCGCCGGATTTATCAGTTAAGCCGTAATAAACAATTAAGGCCAGAGGTATGATGGTAAATCCAATCATCCAGATGATATAAGGGGTGGCCAGCCACTTGTTTTTCGGATTATTCATTGACTCCCAAAGCCTCCTCGTCTTCTGATGCCGGCTTATTCATAATCTGGATTTCAAATGGTTCAATATGGATACCGACTTCCTGTCCAACTGGGAACATGTCGGTACTGTGGACCAGCCATTCGAAGCCGTTGGGGGTGGTCACTTCCATTTCATAATGAACGCCTTTAAAAATTAGATGGGTGACAACGCCAGTCAGTGTGCCTTCTTCTGGTTTTACCAAATCAATATCTTCTGGACGGATAACTACGTCAACTGGTTTATTTCTGCCAAAGCCCTTGTCAACACAGGGGAATTTTGCTCCAAAAATTTCAACCAGTTCATCCTGAATCATAATGCCGTCTACAATGTTGCTTTCTCCAATAAAGTCTGCTACAAAAGCGTTTTCCGGTTCATTGTAAATCTGTTCAGGAGTCCCCATCTGCTGGATATATCCTTGGTTCATAACAACAATCGTATCTGACATAGTCAGAGCTTCTTCCTGATCGTGGGTAACGTAAATAAAGGTAATGCCCAATTCATTTTTCAGGCGAATCAGCTCGTACTGCATGTCCTGGCGGAGCTTTAAGTCCAGAGCGCCTAAAGGTTCATCCAAAAGCAGAAGTTTTGGCTCATTTACAATCGCTCTTGCGATGGCAATACGCTGCTGCTGTCCGCCGCTTAAGGAATCTACGCTTCGATTTTCGAATCCGTCTAAATTCACCAGCTTCAGGGCATATTTAATCTTGTCGTCAATATAAGATTTGGTTTTGCCCTTGATTTTTAATCCAAAAGCGATGTTTTCCGCAATATTCATATGAGGAAACAGGGCGTATTTCTGGAATACGGTGTTTAACTGTCTCTTGTTTGGCGGAAGTTTGGTGATGTCTGTACCGCTGAAAATAACCTTGCCGGTATCCGGTTTTTCAAAACCGCCGATAATACGCAAGGTAGTGGTTTTTCCGCAGCCACTGGGGCCTAAAAGGGTTACGAATGTGTTTTCCTTGACAGTCAGGCACAAATCATCTAATACCATATCCCCGTCAAAACTTTTGCTGATGTTTACCAAATCAATTAATGGCTGATTCATGGCAATCCTCCTAAAGTAAAAATGGTTTAAAAACTTGGCGGAGAGCTGACCCACAGGACAGAAGCTCCGGTTTTACTGGTTAGATAGTGGGGCTTTTCACAGCGATAATAAAAGGCGTCCCCTTTTTTGGCTTTGTATACTGCAGCCCCGATATGAATGACTATGGCTCCCTGGAGTACATAGCCGAATTCTTCTCCCTCATGGGGAGTGTCCATATAGGTGGAACCGCCTGGCCCCAGAGTCAGGAGAATGGGCTCCATGGAGTTTTTCTGGGCGTTGGGGATCAGCCACTTAATGGAGTTAGAAAGCTCCGAATCGGCTTTTTCAAAAAAGTCGTTTTTTCCAAATACGATCTGCTCTTCAGGGGTTTCTTTAAAAAATTCCCCGATGGAGGTTCCCAGGCACTGGAGAATGTCCATTAACGTCGCAATAGAGGGAGAGGTCAGATCCCGTTCCAACTGGGAGATAAATCCTTTGGACAATTCTGTCCGGTCTGCCAGTTCTTCCTGGGTGAGGCCTTTTAAAATGCGAAGCTCTTTCAGTTTTGCACCGATTTGCATAAATGCCTCCTTTAAAAATTGTAAAGAAAAAGTTTACAAATACTAACTGATTGTAAAAATAAAGAAAAAGTTTACAAATAATAAACTAACGCAAACAACATTATACTCTTATATGAACGGGTGTCAATACTTTTAACAGATTTTTGTTAACAAACAACAATTTTTATGCTATGATAACATCAGCATATACAGATGATGATTAGAAGGGAAAATTTTAGGAGGAAACTTTACCATGGAAGGGAAATATATGGCTTATGTAGGTTCCTATTCATATACGGGCAAGGCAAAAGGAATTACCGTATATGATGTAGACGTAGAGAAGGGAACGTTTCAGGAACGCTGTGAAGTAGATGTAAACAATTCTTCATATGTAATAGCGTCCAGAGACGGAAAGACGCTGTATTCCATTGCAGATGAAGGAGTGGTATCTTTCCGTATTCTGCCAAACGGCGCACTGACCCGTTTGAACAGCGCAAATATCAAGGGTATGAGAGGCTGCCATTTGTCTACAGATTCAGAAGACAAGTACGTGTTCGTTTCCGGCTACCACGATGGCAAGGCCACGATTTTAAAATTGAATCCGGACGGCTCCATCGGCCAGATTGTAGACGGCGTATTTCATAAGGGCTACGGCAGCGTGGCAGAACGGAACTTCCGTCCCCATGTAAGCTGTACCAAGAGAACTCCGGACAATAAATATGTCATGGCGGCTGATCTGGGCATTGACCAGGTTAAGATTTACCGATTTGATGAAAAGGAAGAAAAACTGGTACAGGTAGATGCAATCCGCTGTGAGAGAGAGTCTGCGCCTAGACATTTCCGGTTCAGCTCAGACGGCCGGTTTATCTATCTGATGTATGAGATTAAAAACGTGATTGACGTCTTTACCTATGAGACTGGAGACAGAGCCCCCAGAATTGAAAAAATTCAGACCATTGCCACGGTAACAAGCCAGAAGGGAGACGGCAACCTGACGGCGGCCTGCGCCCTGCGCCTGTCGCCAGATGAAAAGTACGTATATTGTACCAATGCAGGGGATAATGTGGTAACCGTTTATTCCAGAGACGAGGAAACAGGACTGCTGGATATGCTGTTCAGCCTTCCGGTCAGCGGAGACTATCCCAAGGATCTTGCAATTTTCCCAGATCAGAAGCATATCGCATCCTTAAACCATGACAGCGGCACCATCACGTTTTTCGCTATGGATTATGAGAAAAAGCAGATGGTAATGAGCAGCAGAGAAATTGAGGTAAACGAACCCAACTGCTGTGTTATTGTAAAAGTGCAGTAAATCAATCAGGCATCATCAGGGAGACGAAATTATGGCAGGTTCCACGCTGGGAACAATATGGAAAATTACAACATGGGGAGAGTCCCATGGAGCAGGCGTCGGGGTGGTCATTGACGGCTGCCCGGCAGGGCTTCCCCTGACAGAAGAAGACGTTCAGAGTTATCTGGATCGAAGAAAGCCAGGACAGAGCCGCTTTACAACCCAGAGACAGGAAGGGGATAATGTGGAGATTCTGTCCGGCGTATTTGAGGGGTGCACCACAGGTACGCCCATTGCCATGTTTGTGAAAAACCAGGATCAGAGATCCAAAGATTACGGCAATATTATGGAACTTTACCGCCCTGGACACGCAGACTACACTTTTGATAAGAAATACGGTTTTCGGGATTATCGAGGCGGCGGCCGCTCTTCTGGAAGGGAAACCATTGGAAGAGTAGCGGCAGGAGCTGTGGCAGCCAGGTTTTTAGAGAGTTTGGGAATCACCATTCGGGCATTTGTTAAATCAATTGGTCCTGTGCCGGTAAGCCCGGAGCGGTTTGACTGGGAAGAGCGGGAGAAAAACCGCCTTTACATGCCGGACGCCCAGGCTGCAAAAGAGGCAGAACACTATCTGGAAAAGATGATGGAGAAGAAAGATTCAGCCGGAGGAGTGATCCAGTGTGAGATCGATGGCCTTCCAGTGGGCATTGGAGAGCCGGTTTTTGATAAGCTCAGTTCCAGCCTGGCTAAGGCGGTTATGTCCATTGGGGCTGTGAAAGGATTTGAAATCGGAGACGGCTTTCAGGCGGCTTCATTAAGCGGATCAGAGAACAACGATTCCTTCCGTATTAATGAAAATGGGAAAATCTATAAGAAAACCAATCATTCCGGCGGAGTGCTGGGAGGAATCAGCGACGGAAGCAGGCTGACTTTTCGGGCAGCATTTAAGCCTACTCCATCTATTGCCTCGGTGCAGGAGACAGTCAACCGCTGGGGAGGGGAAGAAAAAATTGCCATCAAAGGGCGTCACGACCCCATCATTGTCCCCAGGGCAGTGGTGGTGGTAGAGGCTATGGCAGCTCTTACCATAGCAGATTTGCTTCTGGTATCCATGACGTCCAGACTGGACAGGATTCAGGCATTTTTTGCCTATTCGGAAGCCCTGGAAGAGGAGCAGAAAGAAAAACAGGACAATTATTAAAAGGAGATAAAAGCATTATGAAGATTGCAATGGGAAACGACCATACAGCAGTAGAACTGAAAAATATTATCAAGGAATTTGTGACTGAAAAAGGCTATGAGGTATTAGACCTGGGAACCAATTCTTCGGAAAGCTGTGACTATCCGGTATACGGTGAAAAAGTAGGAAGGGCCGTAGCATCCGGAGAGGCCGATCTGGGAATCGTAATCTGCGGTACCGGCGTAGGCATCTCTCTGGCAGCCAATAAGGTAAAGGGAGTCCGGGCATGTGTATGCAGCGAACCATACACTGCAAAACTTTCCAGAATGCATAACAATTCCAATGTATTAGCCTTTGGCGCAAGGGTAGTCGGAAGCGAAATGGCGAAGATGATTACGGAAGAATGGCTGAATGCAGAGTATGAGGGGGGCCGTCACCAGCGCAGAGTGGATATGCTGATGGAGATTGAAAACCGCTGAAGGCTGTTTTTACAGAAAAATCTGTAAAGAAATGGACGTGGAATCGTTAGAATATCGTAAGGTTTGAGGCGTGTCGTAACCTTGAATTTACCAGATAAAAATGTTAGAATAATTACACAGAGAGAAGAGAAAAGGAGCGATTACCATGAGAAGAAAATTATGGATGCTGCTCGTGACGGCAGTTCTCTTCGTTGGTATGTTAGGTACGACGACTGCATTGGCGGCTGACGCATCAGGCAGCTTCAGTGCAGACGGCGTGGAGATTTCCATTAATGGAGAGGCTGCGACAGTGCTTTCCGGATTGGGAAAAGCCGAGAACTATTACGAGGCCGAGAACTGCAGCTATCAGGGCAAGGAAAAAGTATACGTATACAAAAATTTTGAGATTTCCACGTACTCCGTAGATCAGACAGACTGCATTAATTCCATTTATTTTAAGACCGGAGACGTAGCTACTGAAGAGGGAATTTCCATTGGATCGACCGTGGCGGAGATGCAGGAGATATATGGCACAGATTACACAGAATCAAAGGGTGTTTTCAGATACGATTACAAAGGATTCGATTTAACATTCTACAGTAATCGGGAAAACGTAATTAATGGAATCGAATATACTTCAGACAAATAAAAACAGGACTGTTGAATAACGGCAGATTTAAGCGGAGGGATGTAGATGTCTTTCCGCTGTTTTATTAAGGGCTTAACAATAAAGAGGGTGTCGCAAAATCATCTGATTTGATAATTTTGCGACACCCTTTTGGCAACAAGAGCCTGTTCCTATTTAATCAATCCCATCTTGTTAAATGGGAAATACCGGAATAATACTTTTGCAACCAGTTTGTCTTCGGTTACCCAGGTGTTTTCCCAGAAACGGGCGTCCCAGGAATCATTTCGGTTATCGCCCATCATAAAATAACAGCCCTCCGGAACTTCAAAGTGAAGGGGGTATTCCGGATCAGACGTATCCATGGGCTCTTTCAGATAAGGCTCTTCTAAAGGAGTTTCTGAACCATTTAAATAAACGCCGCCATCGTGTATGTCTATTACGTCACCAGGAAGTCCGATAACTCGTTTCACGTAAAAGGTCTTGCCGGTAGGATCATCTGGAAAACGGAAAATGGCTACATCGCCTCGTTCCGGTTCTGAAAATTTATAAGACAGTCTGGAACCGATAACCCGATCGTGGGCCATGATGGTATTTTCCATAGAGGGAGTAGGAACCTGGCTGTTGGCAATGATACAGCTGTTTAAAAACAGGGCAATCAGCGCCGCTGCAATAATAATCTGTATCCAGCTAATCAGTTCAGACTTCCAGTTGACAGGTTCATTTTTTTCATTATCAGGTTTATCTGGATTTTGACTCATAATTTCCTCACTTAACATAAAAATATT
>CALHQJ010000131.1 GCA_938036545.1 uncultured Clostridium sp.
GACTCTACTCCGATTCCAAAAACCTTAGATTCTACACAAGGCTTTACCAGATTTTTATCATAAGGCTCTGATAAAATCTGTTCAATGGAATCTTTATAACGCATTCTTGGGGTCATACGGTCTGCCGGGATGTCTTTTAATCCATCTCCAGTCCAGATATTCATAACGCAGGGAATCCCTGTTTCCTCTGCAAAATACTGGGAAATCCGAATACATGCCTTTCCATGGTTAATCCAGAACTTTCTGGTTTCTTCATCCGGACTGGTCAGCGTCAGTCCGTTCTTTACCTTTTCATGTGAGAAAAAGGTAGGGTTGAAATCAATACCCATATTATGCTTCTTTGCAAACTCTACCCATTTTGCAAAATGTTTCGGTTCCAGCTTATCCCGATCTGCTTTTTCTCCATCTTCAAAAATAGCATAGCTGGCATGAATATTTAATTTCTTCTTGCCTGGCATCAAGCTGATGGCTTTTTCCATATCTGCCATCAATTCTTCCGGAGTTCTGGCCTTTCCAGGATAATTTCCTGTAGTCTGGATTCCTCCGGTCAAAGGACCGTCCTGATCAAATCCCTTTACATCATCTCCCTGCCAGCAGTGAAGGGAAACCGGAATGGATTTTGCCTTTTCAATGGCTGCATCTGTGTCCACGCCAATGGACTTGTAAAGTTCTCTTGCTGATTCGTAACGCTCTTGTCTGTTCATTCTTCTTCTCCTTTATCTTAAAACTCCTGAATTTCAAAAGACTGCTTCACACAGGCTCTCGCTTCCCAAAGTCCTTTAAACTCTCCATTTTTTATCATCTGGGCCATCAGGTTTCCAATGGCTGTTGCTTCTCCTGGTCCTGCAAGCACCCGACGTCCGGATTTTTCAGCTGTCAGTTTATTCAGATACTCTGCATTGGAACCGCCCCCTACAATGTGAATGGTATCATACCGTTTTCCTGTCAGGCCTTCGATCTCTTCCAGGGTCTGGCTGTAACTGTCTGCCAGGCTTTCATAAATTACAGCTGCAATCTCTCCTGGCGTTTGAGGAACTGGCTGTCCGGAATGAGCGCAGACATCCTGAATTGCCGTAATCATATGTTTTGGAGCTAAAAAAGCCGAATCGTTTACATCTACCCGTGAAGGAAATCCTGACTCTTCTGCCATCTGGCACAACTGAGCAAAGGAATACTGATCGTCCAATTCGTGGCGCACACTCTGAATCATCCACAATCCCATAATATTTTTCAGATACCGATAGCGGTAATTATAACCGCCCTCATTGGTAAAATTCTTATTCCGGCTTTCCTCACTGCAGATTGCCTGACTGTTTTCCGTTCCCATTAAAGACCAGGTTCCGGAACTGATATACAGACAGTTTTCTTCCTGGCAAGGCACTGCCATCACTGCAGAACCCGTATCATGGGTAGCCGGAAGCACAACCTGGCAGGAAAATCCTACTTCTTCTGCAATTTCTTTTGTAAATGTTCCCACTGTCGTTCCAGGCTGGCTTAATGGCAGAAACATCTTTTTATCATACCCCAGTGTTTCCATCAGTTTCCAGTCCCAGTCATTGGTTTTTGCATGAACCAATTGGGTAGAGGTTGCGTTGGTGTACTCAGACTTCTTTTCTCCTGTTAATAAGAAATGGAAGTAGTCTGGAAGCATTAAAAAGGTTTTGGCTTTTTCCAAATGCTCCGGATTCTGCTCCTTTACTGCCATCAGCTGATAAATGGTATTAAAGATCTGTTTCTGAATCCCTGTCCGGCTGTAAAGCTCTGATTCTGAAATCTTCTCGTAAACCTTCTGATCCATCCCCTGGGTCCGCTGATCCCGATACCCATAGGTTTTTCCTAAAATCTGATCCTTCTCATCTAACAGCACATAATCCACTGCCCAGGTGTCAATTCCCATGGAAACCGGAATCTTTCCAAGCTTCTTACATTCTTTGATTCCTGTCTTGATTTCTGTAAACAGCCTGTCTACATCCCAACACAGGCTACCGCCTTTATTTTCCATTCCGTTTTGAAAGCGGTATACCTCTTCCAAAATCATCCGTCCGTCTTCTATGTGTCCTAAAATGTGGCGTCCGCTGGATGCGCCTATATCTACGGCTAAATAATAATTCTTCATCCTATGCCCCTCCTCTTACTTTTATTCTATCTAAAAAAACAGCAGAAAAAAAGGACACTTTTTGTCAAAAAAACTGTCCTTATTTGCAAATACAGATTTATATGATAAGATAAATGTAACTATTCAGGACGGCGGGAAATCTGGCGTAAAAAGCTGTGTCAAGCTGGCTTGTAAACAGCTTTTTACACCAGATTTCACATCGGAGGAATCTCCGATGCTTCTTGTGCGGCAAAGCCGGACAAGAAGATGCCCCGTCCTGAACAGTTAAGATAAATAACAACACATCCTTTTTTTCGAAACAGGAGGTTTTTATGAACCCGCAGCTTTTAGAACAGTTAAGCCAGATTACTCAGGAAGAACAGCGGATTTTAGACGGATTTTCCATTGACCCTTCTATTTACTCAGACAGTCCCTCTTTTGTCATTGACAGCCGGAAAATGCTGCAGGACGGAAAACTGATTCAGGTCCGTCCACACACCCGTTTTGTCCATTTTCCCAGGCACACCCACAATTATGTGGAAATGATCTACATGTGTTCCGGCCAGACCACCCACATCATTAACGGGACTTCCCTGACCTTACATGCAGGAGAACTTCTCTTATTAAACCAGCATGCTTCCCAGGAAATCCTGCCGGCTGGCAAAGATGATATTGCAGTCAATTTTATTATCCTGCCGGAATTTTTCGATCAAACCCTGTCCATGCTTGGCTCGGAGCCAGGCCTTTTACGGGATTTTGTGGTTGGATGCCTTCAGTCTCTGGACTCTCCTGTTCCATTTCTCCATTTTAAGGTAGCCGGTGTCCTTCCTGTTCAAAATCTGATTGAAAATCTGGCATGGACCATTACAAACGGCATCCAGAATAAACGGCTGATGAATCAGGTGACAATGGGGCTTCTCTTTCTTCAGCTTTTAAACCATATGGATAAGCTGGAAACGGGAACCCATTCCTACGAACAGGAAATGCTGATGAATGTATTTCAATATATTGAAGAGCACTATAAGGACGGAAGCCTTACTGCTCTGGCCAACCAATTAAACTGTGAGTTTACCTGGCTTTCTAAAACCGTAAAAAATCTGACCGGATCTACTTATACCCAGCTTGTGCAGAAAAAGCGGCTGAACCAGGCTTGCTTTCTCCTGCGTTCAACCGCTTTATCTGTATTAGATATTAGTATGGCAGTGGGGTACGACAATTTCAGTTATTTCCACCGCATTTTTAAACAGGAAACCGGAATGTCTCCCAGGACTTACCGGTTCAATGCCTGATGGTCTGCCAGAATACACTTTGCCATGCCTGGAATGGAAAACTCCCTGGCTGTTAAATCAGCCGGACATCCAGCCTCTTTTAAGGCTTTTGCAGTGGCATCCCCAATAGATACTAGGGTAATTTCTTTTAACACGCCTCTGTCCTCTTCCGGCAGATTTGCTAAGAAACATTCTACTCCGGAAGCGCTTGCAAAAGTCAGGTAATCCAAAGTTTTCAAAGTCTCTGCCAAAGCAGTTCCTTCCAGCCCCAATCCGGTTACATCATACAGCGGAACATCATCATAAGAAATGCCGGACTGTTCCAAAATCTTTGTCAAATCCTCCGAACCACGGACGGCTCTTGGAATCAGCAGATGATCCTCTGGCTTCAGCTGTTCTGTCAGTCCATGTGCCAAATCCTCTGTACAGTACCGTTTTGGAATGTAATCTGCCCTTAAACCGTGAACCCGCAGTTCCCGGTCTGTTCCTTTGCCAACGGCTGCCAGTTTTACATGACCTAAACTTCTGTAATCTCTTCCGCTGTCTAACAAAGCCTTCAGGAAAATCCGGACTCCATTGGCACTAGTAAATGCAATCCATGTGTAATCTTCTAAGTTTTTCAGGCATTCCTGGACCGGAAGGCTGTCAGCATGGGAAATCACATCCATAACTGCAATTTTTTCTACCTCAGCTCCCTGTTCTTTTAACAGCGCTTCCAATTTGCCAGTAAAAGCAGGGGTGCCGGTAATTCCTGTTTTTACGCCAGACAACGGGCGTTTTAATGTGCTTTCCATATGAAGTCCGGTCACTTCTCCCACTACGATAATGGCGGGAGAACCAATCTGAGCCTGTCGGCATGCTTCACCAATGTTTTCTAATGTTCCTCTCACCACTTTTTGTTCTGGAAGAGTTCCGTTTTGAATGACTGCCGCCAGAGTATCCTTAGAACGCCCCTGTTCCATCAGGCTCTGGCAGATTTGCTCCAGATGACTGAGCCCCATCAGAAATACCAGTGTTCCGGACAAACTGCCAAATTCCTTTAAATCCTCCGGTACGCCGTTTTCTCTGGTATGTCCCGTCATAACGTGGAAACTTCGGCTCATTCCTCTGTGAGTAATGGGGATTCCGGCAGAAGCCAAAGCTGCAATGGCTGACGTCACTCCAGAAACTACCTCATAAGGAATTCCTTCTTTTTGAAGTTCTAAAATCTCTTCTCCACCCCTGCCAAACACAAATGGATCTCCGCCTTTTAACCGTACCACTCTCCGGCCTTTTTTTGCCTGTTCCACTAAAATCTGGTTAATCTCTTCCTGCTTCATTGAGTGATGTCCAGCTCGTTTTCCCACATAAATCATTTCACAATCAGCAGGAACTTCTCTTAACAACTGATCCGATGCCAGAGAATCATAAACCACAGTCTGACAGGTTCTAAGGGCTTCCATTCCTTTTACCGTAATCAGCCCCGCATCTCCAGGGCCTGCGCCTACCAGGGTCACTGTTCCAGCGGTTCCTTTTAATAAAGACGCAATGTTTTCTGCCCCTTTTTCCCAGTCTTTCCGACTGCCTTCCCAGCAGGCTGTCACTGTTTTTCCGCTTTCTCCCTGATAAATTCCCCGAATCTTCAGGTTTTCTCCTTCTACCACGCTACACACTCCAATTGGCTCGTGGCAGCCTGCATGTAGAAGATGGAGAATCTTCCGCTCAGTATGAAAGGACAACAAAGCGTCTGGATCACAAATCTTCTCTGCCGCCTGATTTACAGGGTCCCCCTGCCTGCCTTCTACAGCCAAAATTCCCTGGCAGCCTGCTGGAATCATTTCTTCCCAGTCCAGATAGGTAAAGCGAAGATTTTGCTCCGGAATCTCTACGATTTTCTCCTGGCTGTCTTCATTCAAAATGTTTAACCGTTTTAAACCTGCCGCTGCTAAAATCACAGCGTCATAAGTCCCTTCTAACAGCTTATTTAAGCGGGTCTGAACATTTCCCCGCAGATTTTCACAAACTGCCTCGGCTCCCCACAGCTTCACAGCTAAGGGTTCTATCTGAATTTTACGGCGCAGGCTGGAAGTTCCTACTACAATCCGCTCCCCCTCTGCGGCCTTTTTTTCCAGTGCGCCGTCCATTCTGGTTACGACTACATCCCGAATATCGGCCCGCTTCGGCACTCCCACAATTTCCAAACCTTCTGCCAGTTCCATCGGCAGATCCTTGGCACTGTGAACTGCAAAATCAATCTCTCCTTTTTGGAGAGCTTCTTCAAACTCTGATACAAAGACTCCTTTGCCGCCAAACTCCAGCAGCGGCTTATCCAATATCCGATCTCCTGTGGTCTGCTTCAATATCAGTTCTGCCTCCAAACCCGGAGTCTGTTCCTTCATCATATCAGCAGCCAGACCGGTCTGTTTTACTGCCAGTTCGCTTTTTCTGGTTCCAATCCGAACCGTCTGTTTCATTCTGATACCTCCCCTTTCTGCTTCTGGGCCGTTTCTTCCAGCACCTGGTCAATCAGTTCTTCCACCATCTCATCATTCAGGTTGCATCCCTGGTCTCTTCCCATATCTGCCATACGTTTAAAAATCACGCTGCGCTGATTTACATCCTCAACCCGTTTTTTCACAAAATCCCGATACTCTCCCAGCTGTTTCACCAAAAGGCCGTAGCCATCGGGAATGACCTCACGGATCTGTTTTTTCAAATACTGGGTAACAGCAGGACTCTTGCCGCCTGAGGAAATTCCTATGACAATATCTCCATCCCGAACAATCGAGGGAAAAATGAAGCTGCACTCTTCTTTTACGTCCACTACATTGACCGGAATCCGTTCTTTTTTACAAGTCAGGGAAATCTGCTGATTGAGCACTTGGTCATCTGTAGCCGCTACTACAAAATCTCTTCCTGCTAAATCCTCCATGGAAAATGCCCGCTCTTCTAATCTTATGGCAGATGTTTCTGCCAGCTCTCTCAACTCCGGCGCAAATTCAGGAGCTATTACTGAAATATCCGGATCATAGGGAAGCAGAACCTCCACTTTTCTTAAGGCCACAATCCCTCCCCCTACAATAAGACAATTTTGCTTTTCTATATCCACAAAAAACGGAAAATATGCCATATGTTATTCCTCTATCCATTCTCCAATGTGATCCATCACATTGAGAATTACTTTTAATTCTTCACTGCTTACATGATCCCGAATCCGATACAAAATCGTATCCAGGGAATGTGTCTGGAAGATTTCTTTCCACTGTCCCATCTTTTGAAAACAGGGATGAAACAGCAGTTCTCTCTGGCATTCATCCAATTCCACATTCATGATCTCTCTGGCAGCGTCTAATTCCTTTAGTTTCATCTGATTATTGTTTTTGGAAAGTTTATCAAAAAAGTCAATATCATACAGGGTTACTCCTTCTATCTCTCCAACCATTGGATCTATGTCAATGGGCACGGCTACGTCAATAAATAGCCGCTTTTTATTGGTTTTTAACACCTTTTCCAGTTTTTCTCCTACTACCGTGTAATGGGGGCTGGAAGTGGCGCTGATTACAATATCCGCATCTTCCATATATTGATACCGATCTGTATAATCTACCAGATGGATATGGCTGCTCTTCCACTGAAAAGTCAAATCTGATTTATGGCTGCGAACTGTTCCGTAAACCTCTATGCCCGATTTACTTAAAATATTCTTTGCTATGGTGCTTCCGATTTTTCCTGTAACACCCATAATTAAAACCTTTTTTTCCTGAGACTCCTGCTCTTCTTTTTTAAAATGAAATACCTCATTGGCTACTAAAGTAGCTACCGATATGGGAGTTCGGGAAAGGTTGGTGTCTGTTTTGGTCTTTTTGGCACAGGTAATGGCCTTCTGAAAAATCACATTGATCTCATAATTGGCCGCTTTTTCCTCCAAAGTCATCTGATATGCGTCCTTTACCTGTCCTAAAATTTCGTCTTCTCCCAAAACCATGGAATCAAACCCGCAGCACACCTTATACACATGAGCTACTGTCTGTTCCTCACTATATATATTTAAATACTGCAAAAGCTCTTCTAAACGGATCTGCTTCAGATCTGCCACTGCATTTTGAAGAATGGAAATCGCTTTTTTGCTGCCGGATACGTAAAATTCACTGCGGTTACAAGTACACAGCACTACAGCGCCGTCAATTTCCGGACTGGCTAATAGTCTCTTTAGCAGTTCTTTTTTCTCTTCCATTGAAAATGCAAATTTTTCCCTGACTGATACAGGGGCTTTTTTATGGCTTACGCTGATACAGTACATGTTTTCGTCTCCAATCTAATCCTATGCTTACAGATAAAAAGGGGCGCCGCAGAATTCTACAGCAACCCCTTTTATGTTAAAGAATGTTATTTCTTAAATCAGTCCCCTGTTGATACTGTTTACTGTGGGCCTGCCTTGTGATGCTTGGAAATTGGCTTAACATGGATATTTGCTCTCTGCTCTGCCTCAGCCCAGTAAATCTCATCTGCTACCTTAGCTTCTGGATTCAGCTCAACGCCGTCCAGAATCATTTCTTTAAACTTCACATAACCAGCTCTGTCGATCAGGTGACCGCCATGGAGATATTCTGGCTTGTAGTCCATTACCCATGCAGAGAATTTCTGCCAGTTAGCGAACATGCCCAGAACTACATCCTCAGTTACCCAGTTTAAGAACAGCTTGCCCATACGTGGGAACTGCTTACCGGAACGTCCGCCCAGAGTAACTCTCCATAAGTGCTTGTCTCCTCTGGTCCAACCGCCGGTAGGACAAGCGATAACACACTCACCACAGCCTACGCAGCAGCAGGTATCTTTGTCGATCTTGCCGTGGTCATTTAAGGAAAGAACGCCAGTAGCGTGGTGGTCACAGGCCTTTACGCAGGCGCCGCATCCGATACAACGATCCTGATCGTAAACCATCTTGTAAATACCCATTACACCAAAGTCATTGAAGTTACCCTTTGCACAGTCGTTTGGACATCCTGCAACGGAAACCTTGATGTGGTAGTGGCTTGGGAATACCAATTTCTCAATCTTCTTAGCCATTTCATGGGTGTTTGCATTTGCTTTAATACAATGAGAGTTACCGATACATGCCATAACGTTTCTGGCACCGATGGTTGGATAACCCTGATCATCAGACTCCATATCGCAGTCACAAATATCAATATTTACATCCTTGATGTAATCTTTAATTAAAGCGTTTACAGCAGGAATGTTCTCATATTTAATACCAGGCACATTTAAGGTCTGACGCATACCCATATGGAATGTACCGTTGCCGTACTTCTCGCACAGTTCCTGAACCAGAGTCAGGTGCTTTGCATCAATCAGAGCGCCCGGAACACGGAGCTGAAGCATGAACTCTCCAGGTACCTTGGACTGTCTGAAACAGTTAATTCGTGTCTTTTTAACGTCAATATCGTGATTCATTCTTGTCCGCCCCTTTCTTTAATCTACCAGATATTTAGCTTTGGTGTAGTTAAATACCGGACCCTCTAAGCATACGTAGGTCTCGTCAATACGGCAGTGTCCGCACTTACCTACTGCACAAGACATCTTACGCTCGAAGGATACCCAGATCTTCTCTTCCGGAACACCACACTTAACTGCTTCGATGCCGGTAAACTTCATCATTGGCGGCGGGCCAACGATTACTACTTCGTAATTGTCGCCAAAGTCTTTAAATGGAACCTTGGATACGAACTGGGTTACAAAACCAACTTCCCATCCGTCAATCTTATCTCTGTCCAGAGTGTACATGCAGTTGAATTTGTCTCTCCAGCTCTCCAACTCGTTACGGAATACGATGCCTTCTTCGTTCTTGAAGCCTGCAATCAGAGTAACGCTCTCTACATAGCCTGGATTTTCAGCAAATAAACGCAGCATGCTTCTTACAGGAGCAAGGCCGGTACCGCCTACGATTAATACCATATGCTTGCCTTTGAACTGCTCTTCAACCGGCCAGCCCTTGCCATATGCGCCGCGCAGGAACAGAGTGTCGCCTGCTTCTTTCTTAAAGATTTCGTCGGTTACTTTACCAACAGAACGGATTGTAAAGTCAATCCAGCCATCGCCGTAAGCGCTGACAGAAATAGGAGCTTCGCCTACCTTCGGGATAGATAACTGTAAGAACTGTCCGTGGGAAGGTTTAATATCGGTCTCCACCTTAAATGTATATTCGAGTTTTGTTTCCTGTTTTACTTCCAGAATCTTACAGGGAACTGGTTTTACCGGATTATTCATAGTAATCTCCCTTCCTCCTTATTTGTTCTCTTCAGCCACGATTTCTGCAATGGCTTTGTTCATCTTATCAACAGTAGCTGTAATAGAAATAAATTCCGGACAGCGGGAAATACAACGTCCGCAGCCTACGCACATATGGTAATCTTTGAAACGCTCCTTGTAATCATGGAACTTGTGCAGGATTTTGTATCTCATACGATCGCCGGCTGTATTACGGAAACTGTGTCCGCCTGCCATATCGGTAAATCCTTCAATCTGACAGGAAGCGCTGGTTCTCTTTCTTTCACCAATGCTGCCGTTTTCGTTGTAAGCAATATCAGTTGTTGTGAAGCAGGTACAGGTGCTGCATGCAACGGTACAGCTGCCGCAGGAGATACATCTCTTGTTGTACTCGTTCCACATCGGATGCTCTTTTAACTTGGTTAATACTTCCTTATTTGGAATCTCTGGAAGGGTTACTTTGGTCTTGTTCTCAGTTGGGAAAGAAGGGGTATAGTCTTCAGCAGTCTTGCCCTCAAAATAAGGAGCAAATACGTCATCCTTTACCTCTACCTTTAATGCGCCGTCCTGACAGACAACAGCCAGGCTGTAGTTATCAGTCTTGTTGGTTCCCATGCTTACGCAGAAACAGGTATCGTCATCTAAATCACACTGCATCATAACGATTTTAACCTTCTCATGCATTCTCTCGTAATACATGTCGTTAAATCCGCCGTTGCCTAAGTAAATTCTTTCCTGACGCTGCTGAGCTGCAATGTCACATGGACGCATGAAAATTAAAAGCTTCTTGCTGGTAACCTTGCTCTCTCTGTACTCGTCCTCAGTAAAATAGAATAAAGGCTCGGTAATTGGAGACAGCACTTCCTTTGCCGGAAAATCTGACTTCTCGTCAAATACGATTTCCTCTACGGTCTTTACCTTGTCATAACGGATAATGTCCGTATCAGAATAGCGGCCCTTGCCTGGGAATCTTTTGGGTGCCCAGATCTCGTACTCGCTGCTTAAATCGGCAAAAATCTGGTTCACTTCATCAAAGCTTACTTTGTAGCCCATTGAGTTATCCTCCTTTTATCGTATATATCGCAAAAAATTAACATAACATTTTATGGTCTGCCGCATAATTGGGCTGCAACAGACTCTTTGTTATCCTTGTTGATTATAACATGAATCTATCCGTTGTGTCTATACATAACTGACAAATTCCGATTTATTTCGTAACAGTCCAGCCACGCGAAGACGCATGGCTGAACCCACAATTCTGCAAAATATGGAAGCCTTACACCAGAACAGTTACTCCAGTCTCATATTTCTTGTCATCTACGGTTACCGTAATTTCATATTCACCAGGAATGTTCTCGGTTCCAACAGGGAATTCCACTGCTCTTGCATCATGCTCTAAGAAGGTTCCTACACACATTGCCAGGAATGGACGCTTGGTAGTCGGAACAAAATAATGGCGGGTCGGGGTGCCGTTTTTGCCCTCTAAATTCAGCATAACCAGGGTTCCCTTTTCAAAGCTTGCCTTAAATACCAGCCTGTCTGCTTCTTTTGCAATTTTTGCCTTGTATTCGTCTGGAATCATGCCTGCCGGTTCTGCCGGAGCTTCGGTCATAAATTCTTCTGTAGAAGTAATATGGCCTAACAGCTGGCCTTTTCCAAAGGTTACACAGTCATTTTCATCATACAGGTGAAGCTTTTCTGCACGGTAGTAGTTTGCAGGGAGATGCATCTCGTACAGTACCTTGTCATCCTTTACCTCAACGGTAATGGAGCTCAGCTTTACCTCTCCGCTTTCAATTTCATCCGTAAGGGCAGCACCTGGGAAGTTTAAGTACTCTCCGTTTCTCTGGCCAATACCGCCGGAATGTACCAGGTAGTGGCCTTCCTCGTAGTATTCGCAGTTGCAGATGTAGCAGGAGAAGAATTCGGCTCCCCGCTCCTTACCGTACTGCCATACCTGACGGATAGTCATGTCATCGGTATTAATGCGGTAAATAACGCCTCTGGAGAAGTTGTCCTTTGCAGGAATGTATTTTTCTTTTACTTTAGATCTGTAATGGCCGTTGTCAAAACACATAATGTCGCCATTTGGCAGAACCATACACGCATGCTGCTCATACTGCCAGTCAAACTCGTCGCCTACCGGCTTGAAGAAGTACTTCTGCATGTCTTCCGGCCAGCCCTCCGGATCGCCGATAATCCAGTTCAGCTTGCCCGTTTCAAAATCACGGTTGATAATTGCATCCTGATGGCGTCCGGAAAATGTCAGGGAATTAGTCTTTTTATCATACCATACTGCATTGTTGTGGAACCAGTCGTGAGCATCCTGGCTGCCAGAACCGCCTACCGGATAAACCGGAAGCACGTCCTGGTGATCCCAGGTCTTTAAGATCTCGCCGGTCTCTCTGTCAACCATAACACAGTAATCTTCTACAGTTCCTCTCTCTAAAATCTGGCTTAAAATCAGGATATTTCCATTTTCCATCTCCCACTCGTCATGATGGTATCCGCCGGGAATCCGGAATTCTTTGTAAATCTTACCAATCATACCCATCTCATAAATACCTGTGGTATGGTATGGCGGTGCAACCAGACGATCTGTACCTACCAGAAGGCGGCCGTTTCTGGCTCTCTTTAAGTCAAAGGCCAGATTTAAGGTATTATACCATCTGGCGTCGCCTGCATAGTCGTATGCAGCAGTTAAGGCCGGAGAAGTAGGACTTACAAACATCATGTTGTCCTCGAAATACTCCGGAGTAGTCTCAATGCTGGTTGGCTTGCAGAGCTTTTCTGGACGGGCTTCCGTCTGGATCTTTAATTCCTTGGTTTCACCGGTGCTCAGTTCAATCACAACGGTATTTTCATATTCCGGATACAGTCCGTAAATCGGAAGTACCATGTGGTGCATGTCGCTGGCAGGACGGTACATATAATCTCCTGCTGCTTCTTTTCCCTTTACGGTAACTTTTGCAAATGCCGGCTTTTCAGCCTCGAACATTACCAATGCAGTCAGCGGCGCAATGATATACGGATTTATCACAACAAATGGATTGTCAATGGTATGGCTTTCTTTTTTATAGTCTGCCAGAAATGCCTGCTCTACTGCATATTGGCGCTCGATAATATGATCGATTTCTTTAAATAAAACGCCCATTTCGTTTTCTCCTATCTGAAAATCAGATGATCTGGGACCCCCATTCTGGGAGTCCCGCAATTTTTTTGAACTATGATGGATTAGCAGTGAATCTGAACCCCTGTCTCATACTTCTTATCATCTATAATAACTCTTACGTCATAAGTACCTTTTAAGCCGGCCTTATTTACGCTGGTCTTGGTATTGCGCTCATCGGAATCCAGGAAGGTACCGCAGCACATTGCCAGGTAAGAAACTGCGGTGGTGGAGATAAAGTATCTGTGTACTTCTTCACCCTGCTCTAACAGCATCATAACCATCTGGCCCTTTTCAAATCTGGAGAAGAAAGTAAATCTGTCTACTTCTTCTACGATTCTTGCATTGCAGCTTTCTGGAAGCAGCTCACCGCAGCTTTCCATTGGAATATCGGTCTCAAATTCCTTGGTATGACCCATAGCGCCTAAGATCTGACCTTTGCCCAGTTCCAGATTGATGCCGTCGCTGTACAGTTTCAGCTTCTCTCCACGGTAGTAGTTGCCTGGGCAGTCCATTTCCAGCATCTTCTTGTTGTCGCATACTTCAACAGTAATGCTGTGAAGCTCGCCGCCCATATCCTTTGCAAATGCGCCCAGAGCCTCAGATGGATTTCCGTCTTTGTCATATGCAATACCGCCGGAATGTACCATGTAGTGGCCTTCGTTGTAGTATTCTACGTTACAGATATATGGAGAGAAGAATTCAGCTCCCTTGTCTTTGCCGTATTCCCAAACCTGCTCAATGGTCATGTCCTTGGTATTGATGCGGTAGCGGACGCCTCTGGAGTAGTTGTCTTTTGCCTTTAATTCCTTTGCCGGACGGTCAACCTGCTTGCAGCCGTAGTGATGGTTGTCAAAGCACATTACATCGCCGTTTGGAGTAATTACGTTTGCATGCTGCTCATACTGCCATCCAAAGTTATTGCCGATTGGCTTGAAGAAGTATTTGTCTACCATTTCCTGTGGCCAGCCAGCCGGATCGCCGATAATCCAGTTTAATTCACCAGTCTCAAAGTCAATATTTACCATACTGTCAATGTGACGTCCGGAGAAGGTTAAGGAATTGGTATTCTTGTCATACCATACTGCATTGTTGTGGAACCAGTCTTCCTCAGACCAACTGCCGGAATGGCTGACAGTCTTTGGATTTAAGAATTTCTTGTAATCCCAGGTCTTTAAAATCTCGCCGGTATTTCTGTCTAACAGAACACACATATCCTCAACGGTATCGCTTTCCAGATCTTCGGTCAGGCAGAGGATATTGCCGTCTTCCATTTCAAACTCATCATGGTGATAGCCGCCAGGTACACGGAACTCTTTGTAAATCTTACCGCATGGGCTGATCTCGTAAAGTCCGGACATGTAATACGGCATCTTAATCAGACGGCTGGAACCCATAATCAGGTTTCCGTTTCTCAGTCTCTTTACGTCGAATACGCAGGCTACGTTCATATGCCATCTTGCATCACCCGCATAGTCAAATGCAGAAGCCAGATCCTCTCCTGCTGGAGATACCAGGATTACGTTATCCTGTAAGTATTCCGGAGTTGTATCCATATAATGGATTACTTCTTTGCCATTGTATACATCTGGTACGTCAATGGTAATCACATTGGAGCCTCCGCGGTATGCCCGGATCTCTACCTTGTTGGAGTAATTGGAATACAAGCCTACTACCGGAAGCACATGCTTCTTTGCCTTTGGGAAGGTGTGGCTCATGTTTGCTTCCTTGGTCTTTCCAAGTACTGTAATCGTAACCGCCGTTTCCTCTTCTGTCTCAAAGCATACAACAGCAGACAGAGGGCTTATGATGTACAGGTTGTACTTTACCAACGGATTCTGAATGGTGTAATTGCCTTCCTCAAACTCCTTTAACATAGCCTGTTCTGCTTCGTACTGCCGATCAATTAAATGATCCTCATAAATGTAATTAACGCCCATTTTGTTTTCCTCCATTATGTGTTTTTGCTTTTGAAATGTATATAGTTGTAACAGTTCAGCCTTGTATCTTCTTGTCTGCTTAAAGCATACAAGAAGCGTCAGGCGTCCGCCCAATGAAGATTCGGACAGAAAAATTCTTATGAAAACAAGCTTTCAACGCTTTTTTCTGTCTGAATCTTCGCAAGGCTGAACTGTTACATATAATTACATGTTTTCCTTTACCATGTTTACAATAACCGGCTTCTGCTGTAATCCCTGAAGACGCTTTACCTCTGTTCCGTCCTTTAACAGAATCAGGGTCGGATAGCCTGCTACCCCATATTCAGCAGTTAATTCCTTGTTTTGATCAAAATCTACCTTTAAGATGGTTAAATCATCACCGAATTCTTTTTCTACATCCTTTAATACAAAGCCCAGCATCTTGCATGGACCGCAGGTGGTAGAGAAAAAGTCGGCCAGAACCAGGCCCTTGTCAGCCAGTTCCTTAAATTCTGCGCTATTTACTTCTTTTAACATAGTACGTTCCTCCTTGATTATAGATTTTTAACGTAATGGGATGCTTCCTGAGCAGCAATTGCACCGTCTGCGCAGGCGGTAATTACCTGACGCAGATTCTTGGTTACGCAGTCTCCTGCTCCGAAAATACCAGGTACTTTTGTTGCCATATGCTCGTCTACTTCCACGTATCCAAATTTATTTAATACGCCTAAGTCTTTAAAGCAGTCTGTAGTAGGGGTCAGGCCAATATATTCAAATACACCGTCACACTTAACAGTATTTTCTTCTCCATTTTGAGTAGATTTGAAATGAACTCCTTCTACTTTGGTATCGCCTGTGATTTCCAGAATATCCTGATATGGATAAATGGTTACATTTTCCATTGCACGAAGCTTATCACATGCAATGGGATCTGCTGTCAAATCAAACATAGTAACAATGGTTAAGGACTTCACCATTCCTGCCAGGAAAATAGACTCCTCAACAGCAGAGTTTCCGCCGCCGATTACCACTACATCTCTGTCACGATACTGAGCGCCGTCACAGATTGCACACCAGCTTACGCCGTTGCCTCTAAACTTATCCTCACCTGGAATGCCTAAGCATCTGGGCTGAGTGCCGGTTGCAAGGATTACCGATTTGGTTGTAAATTCCTTACCGTCCTCTTCACATACGACTACTTTTTCGGCGCCGTTGTCCTTTACCTCTTTTACAGTTGCATAATCAAATGTAATGGTGTCAAACTGCTGCGTATGCTCAAACATCTGATATGCCAGTTCAGCGCCATTTACAGTACCTACGCCAGTGTAATTCTGAATTTCATTGGTATTAATAATCTGTCCGCCTGGAGCCAGCTTGTCTAACATCAGAACGTTCATATCTGCTCTTGCCGCATAAATTGCAGCTGTCATACCTGCTGGTCCGGCACCAATAATTACTACATCATACTGTGCCACTGTCATCAATCTCCTTTCTTATTTAACAGCTATAGAGGACCCCTTCGGAATCCCCTACAGCGAATGTTTTGTCATTACATTAAAATACTGGTTAACGGAATGCCAACTACCAGCATGATTGCCAACTCGATAAGAACGATTGGCAGAGTATACTGATATACATACTTGGTCGGAATCCATTCCTTGTTGCTGTGCAGGATTGCAGCAAATGGAGATGCTGCCGGAGTAACTGCTGCAGATAACAATACAAACTGAATCATCAAAGTTACGATTGGTCTTGCGTCAGCACCGGTCTGGATGCAGTAGGTCATAATAATCGGCTGTAAAATCATACCGATAACCAGACTGTTGCAGATGTTTGTTAATACGCCGCCCAGAGCCAGAATCAGAATGATAAAGACTGCTGGTGACATTCCCTGGAAAATTGGAGAAAGGATATATGCCAGGAATGCGGAAACACCGGTAGAAGGATTGGTTAATACACTTCCCAGTAATACAGCTGCAACAATAATAAAGTAGGAACCCCAGCTTACGTTGTTGGAGATTACCTTCGGAATATCCAAAATTGGCTGACCTTTAACGCGGATAGCCGCCATAATCGCTGCCATGGTCATTGCAATGCCGTAAACTGCCGGTTTTAATACAGACAGAACCGGAAGGGTTGGGAACAGGGAAGGCAGCATTAATCCCAGGATTACACAGACGAAACCTGTGCAGTACAGCTTCTGCTGTAAACTCATTGGAGGCATAGGATTCTTTGAAAAACTTTCTACATCAAAGTTCTTCATCTTGGAAACATCAGGGCGAAGAACATATTTGCAGAACAGGATTGCCGCAGTTACCATAATCATACCCAGCACAATGGCGGTAGCCAGATATGCGCCGCTGTTTACAACGATTGGGCCGCCAGGCATTTCTGAGGTAATCTTTTCAAAGTTGCTGAGCAGAGCCAGGCCATTCTGTGCAAAAGGAGCCATTGGGAAACCAATCAGGGAGCCAATTACAATCATAGTCAGGGCAACTCTTGGGAATGCATCCCCTTTCTTGTAGCCTACTTCATCAAAAATCCCGTACAGAACCGGCCACAACACAAAGATTGGGGTAAATGCATTAATAAAACCTGAAATGAAATAGCAGCCTATACACAATACCCCCAGGAACAGCCATGGCTTACCATTCGTAAATTTTCTGGTCAGGAAAAACCTTCCCATATAAGCGCTGATTTTATAATATGCAAGACCGCCGGACATAATCAGCATAAACAAAACCTGTACGGTTACAGGAGCACCAAATGCCTGGGACAGAATATCGTTCATGTTGCTGTAGTGCGAAAAACCAAGCATACCAATGGAAATTAAGCTGCCCCAAATTGGGTCTGCAAATGTCCACAGATACAATGTACCCAGGAAAATTCCCATAACTTCCATACCAACCGGTGTTACTTCCGGCAGACTGATGGGCAGGTATCGGAACAATAACATAATACCTACACCAATGAGTGAATGAATTGATAACATTCTCTCTTGTTTGTCGACTGCGTTAGCCATCTCATTTACCCCTTTTCTTATAAGTGATTGTTAAATATATAACTTTGTCTAATTGTACCATAAAAACCTATTTCAAAATATAACCTGTGTTAACTTTGTAGATTTTTTGTTTATTTTGTGATACAATGTCTAAAGATTATAACAAAGGAGTTTTTCATGGACTGCAACTTTTGGAACATGCTAAAAAAACATGGAACAAGACTGGAAGCAAGCAAAGGATACTATCTGAAGCTTTATACTCCTGGAGAGCCAGGCGCCTGCGTATACCTGCTGGACGAGGGCATTTGTTCCCTCAACAGCTTAACCAGGCGGGGGGATGAAAATATCTATCTTTACTTTCACGCCAAACGTCTGATTGGATTTAACCACCTGATGACCACTCCTGGAAAAAAATCACTGTTTCAATCCGGCTTCAACGTGACGATTGTAACGAAAACAGACTGTGTCTTATATCAGATTAAATTTGAAACCTTTCTCCACCTGCTTCATACCAATCAGGCTTTTAATTTATTTTTTATCCAGACTCTTGCGGATAATTATTCAGAAGCTTTAAACCATTTTCATTACATGCATGAGGAAACCCTGGTTACCGCTCTCTGCCAGCTGCTGTTATCCGTCAGCCGGAAAGGATCCGGTGAAAAGCCTGTGGTTCCCAAGTTTTATACTTATGAGGAATTAGCCCGCTACCTGGGCTGCCATCCGGTTACGGTTTCCCGCATCATGGCCAAATTAAAACAACTCGGATATTTAAAAAAATCCGGCAGGGAACTGGTCATTGAAAACGAAGACAGGCTGGTAGAGCTGATGGAATCGGAAGTAGAGTTTAAATATTGAGAGCGCATAAAACAAAGTACCCTAATAGTTCAGCACAGCATTTTTCTGTGTCTTACCATTAGGGTACCGTTTACCTGTTGTTCTAGCTTCGATTAAAGCACTTTGCTTAAAAACACTTTCAATCTCTCATTTTTCGGATTGCCAAACAATTCCTGAGGAGTTCCCTCTTCTACGAAATTGCCGCCGTCCATAAACATTACGCGGTTGGCTACTTCCCTGGCAAAGCCCATCTCATGGGTTACTACCACCATAGTCATCTTCTCTTCTGCCAGCTCCCGCATAACAGCCAGAACCTCTCCAACCATTTCCGGATCCAGGGCAGAAGTCGGCTCGTCAAAGAGCATAACCTCCGGCTTCATCATCAGAGCACGGACAATGGCGATTCTCTGCTTTTGGCCGCCGGACAGCTGAGCCGGATATGCATTGGCCCGATCCGCCAGTCCAACACGTTCCAAAAGTTTTAACGCCTCCTGCTCTGCCTGAGCCTGAGCCACTCCCTGAAGCTTTACCGGAGCCAGAGTCATGTTTTTCAAGATTGTCATATGAGGGAACAGGTTAAATTGCTGAAACACCATTCCCATCTTCTGACGATGCCTGTCAATGTCTGTCTTGGAATCGACGATATCCTCTCCGTCAAAGAAAATACTGCCCTCTGTCGCTTCCTCCAGCCGGTTCAGACAGCGGAGAAAGGTACTTTTTCCAGAACCGGACGGGCCGATAACGCAGACTACATCACCCTGATGGATGTCTACGCTGATTCCCTGGAGAACCTTCAAGTCTCCAAAGCTTTTTCCCAGATTTCTCACCTGGATTAATGCGTTTTCCTGATTAGCGCTCACTGCGTCTCAGCCTCCTTTCCAGCAGTCCTACCAGACGGCTTAAAATCATTACCAATACCAGATAAATCAATGCAACTGCAATTAACGGCATGAAAGCCGAATAAGTACGGCTTCGAATAATATCGCCGCCCTTAGTCAAATCCTGAAGAGCAATGTAGCCTGCAACGGAAGTTTCCTTTAATAATGCAATAAACTCATTGCACAGGGTGGGAAGCACATTTTTCAGCGCCTGAGGCAGAATGATGTAACGCATTGTCTGAAGATAGTTAAAGCCAAGGCTTCGTCCTGCCTCCATCTGTCCTGCTTCTACAGAGTTGATACCGCTGCGGAAAATTTCTGCTACATAAGCGCCTGAGTTAATACCAAAGGCCAGAACCGCTACCGGAACCTTGTCAATTCTGGAGTTGCCGAAAATAACAAAGTACA
>CALHQJ010000132.1 GCA_938036545.1 uncultured Clostridium sp.
CAATCCTAAAAATGTAATAAATGCCTGTGTAATTACAACCGGTTTTACAGACGGAAGTACAATATGCCATAAAATCTGAAGAACCCCGGCACCTTCGACCAGGCCGGCCTCTTCCAGTTCCCTTGGAAACGATAGTAAGAAATTATAAATCAGGTAAATGCACATTACACCTGAACCAGAAGGCAAAATCAGCGGAAGCAGGGAATTCAGCATTCCGATTTGCTTAAATATGTAAAATAATGGGAAAAAGGTAACAATTTCCGGAATTGCCATAGCCCAGACAAGTCCGGCTACAATAAACCGTTTTCCCGGAACCGGAAGTCTTGCCAGAGCATATGCAGCAAGAACACTGGTCGTAATTCTTAAAACGGTACCGCTGACTGTTACAATTGCCGTATTAAACAGCCATTGAAAGATAGGCGCTGTAGAAGTACTGGCAAATAATTCTCTATAATTGTCCAGTGTCCACTTTTTTGGCAGCAATGTAGATGAAGTCATGGCTTCTGCCAGTCCTTTAAAGCTGGTAAACAGCATGAATAAAAGGGGAAGCAAAAATGCATATGCCAAAATACATGCACACATAACCAGTATGATACGGTTAAATTGTTTCTTTTTCATAAAAATCCCCTCCTATTTCAAATTTTCTTTTTCTTTTGTTAAATAGTACTGCCCTACGGAACAAAGGATAATTACGATTCCCATCAGAACCGTCATAGCGCTTCCCACACCCAAATCATTTCTATCCATAATCGTAGAAGTAATCATCATAATCAATGGTTTTGTCGATTCACCTGGTCCGCCTTTTGTCATCAATCTTGTTTGTCCATATACATTAAAAGAGGCAATAATGGTTGTCATTAATACAAAAAAGAAAATATTCTTTATATTTGGCAAAATAATATAACGAAGCTGTACCCAAAATCCTGCTCCATCTATGGAAGACGCCTCGTACAAGCTATTATCAATATCGTTTAATGCATTTACAAACAGCATCATATTATAACCAATTGTCCACCAAACGGTAGCAACCGTTAATGCAATCCATACAAAGGGCTGTTGTTCCAGCCAGGGAACCGGTTTACTAATCAGACCGATATTCATTAACAGATTATTAAAGTAACCGCCATTTCCCTTCATTAGCCATACAAATACTGCTGCTACTGCCGTTACCGAAACAGAATAGGAAGCAAAATAAATAGTTCTAAAAATTCCTTTCAATCTATCTGGAAGTCTGTCCAGCAAAAGCGCCAGTGCTAAACTTCCCAACACCAAAATCGGAGTTGTTAATACCACAAAAATAATGGTGTTTTTCATTCCTAAAAAGAAAGATTTATGGTACATCGATGATGAAAACAGGATTTTAATGTAGTTATCTAAACCTACAAATCCCTGATTTCCTCGAATCAGATTGTATTTTGAAAGACTCATATAGATTCCAAATCCAAAGGGAATCAGCCAAAACAGCAGAAAAAATATCAAAAATGGAAGGATAAACAAAACTGCCGTTGTTTTTCGTTTTTTCATTATAACCCCTTTCTGCTGCTCAGCAGCCATATCCAGATAAAAGAAGGGCTGCATATTGCAACAGCCCTTACAAAACATTTAGTACTCAGAAAGTTCCATTGCGATCTCGGTCGCATTTTTTAATTCTTCCATAAGTGCATCTCTGCTTAAATCCTCTGTCTGAACAACCATAGACCAGACATTCGTATTTACATATTTAACCTGCTCACGAATGTTGTAAATGGCCGGAAGAATCTGGGCGTTATCAAATACTTCATAGTTTACATTTGCTACCGGATACTTATCTGGAGACTGTTTTACCAGTTCCATTGTCTTTAAGTGAATCGGAGCCTGACCGGAATCTGCCCAGTTCAGCATGTTCTCTGGTTGATAAGCAAACTTCATAAATTCAGCAATACCTGCCAGCTTTTGTTCATCTTCTACTTTGGCAGAAACTGCAAATGTATGACCGCCTGCCGGTACGCATGGAGTATCACCATACAGCTGCGGAAGAATACCAATTCCCAGATTATCTCCTAATACTTCTTTTGCAGTTGTATAATTCCAAGGTCCTGTTAATGCACATACGGAGCTGACATTTGCGCCGTCATCGGAATCTTTAATAAATGTGTTAAAATGATCGTTGTCTCCTAATCCGGAAGCGCTGATATGGTCTTTGTAAATCAAATCATGGATTTTCATAAATGCATCACAGATTTCTTCTGTATCCATTTTGATATGTCCATCTTCTACCCAGTTGCATCCAGACTGTCCAAGAGCTGTCATCCATGCCCACTGATGATCTCCTGTAAGCGGAATTGCCATTGGATAAATTCCAGAATTTTCGGAATCCAGTTCATCTCTTAAGGCAATCATATCTTCATAGGTCTTTGGCTGCTCTTTTACATATTCTTTATTGTAATAAAAAGTTTCTGCATACAAATCCAGCGGGAATGCAAAAATTCCATCATCATATTTTGCATAAGTCTGTGTGATTGGATGGAAATCATTTTCAAATGAAATGCCTGCCATCTCATAAATATCGGAAACTTCCCGTAAAAGCCCATCGGCATGGTAAGTAGAAATCCAGTCTGCATGAATAATCAGCATATCAAAATCATCGGACTTAAATTTTGTATAATGATCCGCATCCTGAAGCTGCTCAATATAATATTTATCCTGAGATTGGTTAAATGAATCCACAATCTTTGTCATAAACGGACCATCACCGCCAGTAAATCCATTAATGAATGTTATTGTTGTTTTTCCCTCTGTACTTTCTGCCGGCTGGCTGGCTTCAGACTGTACTTCCGCTTTTGTTTCAGCACTTGCTGCAGTTGTCTGCGTTTCTGTATTACCCCCGCCGCATCCTGCCAAAGAAGCTGTCATAACCCCAGCCATTACTAATGAGATTGTTTTTTTCATTTTCTTCATTGTTTCCTCTCCTTCTCCTGAAATTCCACTTGTGTTTATAGCTTTTGTTCATTATAATATTTATGTAATAAATATCACAATGTTACCTGTTCAAAAGCTATATTGAAGTTTTATTACATAAATTATATTAGCATATTTGCATGTTTTTAGCAATATTCTTTTGAATTATTCTATTTTTTTGTAATAACCACACAAATATGACCATGATTTCTTGTATATATTGATATTTTATTATATTATTTATGTAATAAATAAGCGTTTTTCATTACAGTTTTAAAGAAACAATGTAAAAAAGGAGGCTCATTATGACTGGCAAATCAAAAACGCCAATTAAAATCATTGGAGAACGAGACATTGAACTGCATTTGAGCAATCCGGATCATCACGATCGGATTGCTCAAATTGGAAAAGCTCTTTCTTCTCCTATCCGACTTAATATTTTAAATCTCCTGAAAAATACAGCTCTTTCCCTTCAGGAAATTGCTTCTATTTTAAAAATACCCGTATCTTCCACCGCTCTTCACATTAAAATTTTAGAAGAAGCAAAGCTAATCGTAACCGAAACCCAGCCCGGACTCCATGGCTCTATGAGAGTATGCATATCAAGTATGCAGTCCTTCCATTTAGAAACCTTTGATGCAGATGCAGATTTAGCAGATAATACGATTTCCATGGATATGCCCATTGGCAATTATTTTCAATTTGACATTGAGCCCACATGCGGATTGGCTGATGAAAACGGTGTTCTGGATGTATATGATAACGTCCGCTCTTTTTACTCACCGCTCCATTCCCGAGCCCAGCTCTTATGGTTTCAACAGGGTTTTATCGAATACCGTTTTCCGAATTTATCGAATCCATTATTAAAGCTCCATGAACTGTCTTTTTGCATGGAAATCTGTTCAGAAGCACCAGGTTTTTTAGAAAATTGGCCTTCTGATATTACAGTTTCTATTAATAACCATCCCGTTACAACCTACTGTTCTCCTGGCGATTTTGGAGCAAGAAGAGGAAAACTGACCCCTCCTGCCTGGCCAAATGGCAGAACCCAGTATGGAATGCTGAAAACCTTCTCAGTTCAGGATAATGGAGGATATCTGGATGGGAAGCTGGTAAACCACGATATTAATTTAAATCAATTGAATCTTTCTGAGCACCCTTATATCTCTTTAAAAATTGAGATCAAAAAAGATGCCCGCCATATCGGGGGCATCAATCTCTTTGGAGAAAAGTACGGAGACTATCCTCAAGGTATTGTTATGAATCTTACTTATTAATTCGTAACCGTTCAGCCATGCATCTGAACCGTTACATTAATTCTTCTTGCAGATGGCTTTCTGTCCGCCCATATAAGGCTGTAATACCTCTGGAATGCGGACACTGCCGTCTGCCTGCAGGTTATTCTCTAAAAATGCAATCAGCATACGAGGCGGCGCTACTACGGTATTGTTCAGGGTATGAGCAAAATATTTGCCGTCTTTGCCGTTTACGCGGATTTTCAGGCGGCGTGCCTGAGCATCTCCTAAGTTAGAGCAGCTTCCTACCTCAAAGTATTTCTTCTGTCTTGGAGACC
>CALHQJ010000133.1 GCA_938036545.1 uncultured Clostridium sp.
TGCGGACAAACGGTTTTCAAGACCGCCTCGTTATGACCACTTCGATATCTCTCCAAACGTGCTTGTCTATTATATCAAGCTTTTTTCAGTTTGTCAAGAACTTTTTAAAACTTTTTTTCGAAGCTTTTCTGAGTGGCTTCTTTAGTGGGCCGCTGTTCAAGCGACTTGGTTATCTTATCATGTGGTTCTCGTTTTGTCAACGATTTTTTACCATTTTTTTCAACTTTTTTTACCAAGATTTTTCGTAATAATTCAGCCATGCAGAGATTCCGACAGAAAAAAGCGTTGAAAGCTTGTTTTCATAAGAATTTTCCTGTCAGAATCTTCATGGGACGGACGCCTGACGCTTCTTGTCCGCTTACAGCGGCCAAGAAGATGCATGGCTGAACCGTTATTATTTTTCTTGCTTTCTGTCGCCTCTATATAGTATCCATTTCACTAACCCCTATACATTTAGCAGCTCTTTCGCAATGCCTCTGCCACTGCCATATCCTCCGGAGTTGTAACCTTTATATTGGAATAACTGCCTTCAATTAATTTTACTCTGTGTGAAGACATGGTTTCCAAAACCATAGCATCATCCGTAATCCCCTGTTGATATTCTTCTCTGGAAAACAGCTTATCATAAGCCTGGCGAATCCATTGGTAAGAAAATGCCTGCGGAGTCTGTATCTGCCACAAGCGGCTTCTGTCTGGCGTCGCAGCCACAAAACCATCTGAATCCACTGTTTTAATTGTATCTTTTACCGGCATGCCTGCCACACAGGCCCCATATTCCTCTGCTCCTTTTAAAGTCCTGGAAATAATCTCCTTTGTAAGCAGCGGCCTGGCTCCATCATGGATCAAAACATAATCTGCCCCTTCGGCTGCCTTTAACCCCTCATAGACCGAGTGGTATCTCTCTTTTCCACCCGAAACAATATGAGTTACTTTTGAAAATCCATATTTTTCTACAATCTCTGTCTGGCAATAGGAAATCTCATCCGATCCGGTAACCAACACAATCTGATCCACCGAACTGTTTTCGAATGCATCCAGTCCATAGAAAATAAGAGGCTTCCCGTCTAATAAAAGAAACTGTTTCTGAACGCTGCTGTGCATCCGTTTCCCCTGACCAGCAGCTAATACAATGGCAGCCGATTTTGACATCCTTTTCCCTCCTGATAAAACTACTTAGCGTTCTCCCAACTTTAGATTTGGAATTGCATTTAAGTCCCAGCCATGTCTGGTTCCCTTTTGATATTCATAATAAGCAGCAACTCCAATCATTGCCGCATTGTCTGTACAGAAAATAGGTGATGGATAATAAAATTCCAGACCATCTTTTTTACAAGCTTCTGCCATACCGGCACGAAGAGCCGAATTAGAAGCTACGCCTCCTGCAATGGCCAACTTTGTATAGCCGTATTCCTTTGCAGCCATTACCGCACGGCTGACCAAAGACTCTACAACTGCATTCTGAAAAGAAGCCACCAAATCTGGAACTATTATTTCCTCCCCCATCATCTTTGCATGGTTAATATGATTTAATACTGCAGATTTTAAGCCGCTGAAGCTAAAGTCATAAGGGCTTCCCTCTATTTTGGCTCTTGGAAATTCAATAGCATGAGGATTGCCTTCCTTAGCTGCTTTATCAACCTTTGGTCCCCCTGGATAGCCAAGTCCAACGGCACGGGCTACCTTATCAAAAGCTTCTCCGGCAGCATCATCCCTGGTACGGCCAATGATTTCGAATTCACCGTAGTCTTTTACAATTACCAAATGGGTATGGCCCCCTGATACAATCAGGCATACAAAAGGAGGTTCCAGATCCGGATGTTCAATAAAATTGGCAGATACATGGCCTTCAATATGATGTACACCAACCAGAGGCTTTTTAGCCGCATAAGCAATGGCTTTTGCTTCTGCCACGCCTACCAGCAGCGCTCCCACCAGTCCCGGGCCATAGGTCACTCCTATGGCCGTAATATCATCTAAGGTCACATTTGCCTCTGCCAATGCGCTTTCGATGACCTGATTAATCTTTTCAATATGTTTTCTGGATGCCAGTTCCGGCACAACGCCTCCATAAAGAGTATGAAGGGCAATCTGAGAAGAAATCACATTTGATAATACTTCCCTGCCATTTTTTACTACAGATGCAGCCGTCTCATCACAGGAACTTTCAATCGCTAAAATCAGCACAGCCTCTGTTTTCTTTCCTTCCATAGGAGTTCCTCCATCATTCTTCGTCAAAATCCAGAGTCAGGCTGTAGCCATCTCTGGCAGCCCTGGCCCTTGGGAAAATCTTTTTTACTTCATCCATAAATTCATCCGGCCTGGTTAAAGACGGACTGTAATGGGTCAGCCACATCTGCCTTGGATTAGCTTCTTTTGCCAAAGCCGCTGCCTCATAAAAGGTCATATGCTTATTCTCCCTGGCCTTGGAAGCCTTCTCTTTTTCCCCATACATCCCCTCACAGATAAATAAATCCGCATCCTTCGCATACTCTGCAATAACCGGAACCGGACGAGTATCGGTACAATAAGAAACCTTCAGGCCGCGGCGGGCAGCTCCCAGCACCATATCGGGAGTCAGCACCCGGTCTCCGTCCATTATCGTTTCTCCCATCTGAAGGTGCTTCCAGAATCTCTGAGGAATCCCCTGGGATTTGGCTCTCTCTACGTCAAACCGTCCCTTTCTGGGAATAGAAATGGTATAACCATAGCATACCACATTATGATTCACCCGATAAGCGTCAATCAGGTAAGGCCCCATCTTTAACTGCTGGCGGCTCTCTGTAAGTTCTATAAAACGAATTTCAAAAGGCAGTTCCGGCGCAATTACCCTAAGTGCCCCCACTACCCGTTCCAGCCCTCTGGGACCGATTAAAGTCAGCGGTTCGGTTCGTTCTGCATTTCCCATAGTCAAAAGCAAGCCTGGCAGGCCGCTGATATGATCTGCATGGTAGTGGGTAAAACAAATGACGTCAATTGGTTTTGGACTCCAGCCCTTTTCTTTTAATGCAACCTGAGTTCCTTCCCCACAGTCAATCAAAAGACTGCTGCCGTCGCACCTGGCCATCATGGAAGTCAGCCATCGGTAAGGAAGAGGCATCATTCCTCCTGTTCCCAGTAAACAAATATCCAGCATTCTCGTTCTCCTTTTCTACTGCCACACCTGGGACAGCTTGTTTAAATCCTCAATCATACGCTCATCAATATAGCGTTCTAAAATCTCATAAACGACTACATCCGGTTTTTCCTGCGCCATCAGTTCCTCTGCGCCGGAATTCCACCAATAGGTATCCACGCGGGCAAAATATCTGGCCAGCGTAGCCGTTATGGCGTCTGTAAACGAATCCCTGTAAATTACCACATGTCTGGGATCCGGGGCATTTTCACTGGTATAAAACTTTAAAGACGGATAATAATCCTTATTTTCCTCCATATGAAGAACCATTTCTGGAAGGTAGCCTTTTACCACCGCCTCTGTCTCGTCAAATTCTTCAGAAGGCAGATGAGCCAGACGAACCAGATCTCCCGTTCCTCTTGGGGTATAACTAATCTCTATCTGGCTGATGTCCCAGTTTTCACCGCCCAGAGTTCTTATCAGTTCCTGTCCTGCCAGAAAACCTCCTGCATTATTCCAGTGGGTATCTGTCTTATAATACCACTGATAAGACTTATCCTCAAAACATTCTTTGGGATATACAATAGGAATCTTTGTAGCTGTTCTCAAGTAATCTGCCAAAATATCCAGCCGGTTTCTTTCATTTACCATTGTAATATACTCTGGCATATATTCACTGTAAATCCGTTCCTTATTTGGAGCAAGCAATACTACAAATTCGATTCCCTGAGCTTCTAAACTGGCGTCAATCCCATTTAAAAGCCCCGCCACAGTCTGATGCCACTCTTCGCTTCTTCCTCCCAGCCCCCGAAAGTCTTCGGTGCTGTTTTGTCCGGCGTAAAAAAGCCATCCATTCTTCCCTAAAGTAACAGTCGGAGTATCTGTAGAATGAAATAAATGGTAATCCAGTTTTGCGTTAAAAGCTACCTGTTCATCACGAAAAGGCGCATGGTCATTAATATAGGTTTCCACCTGCCCCCCAACTTTATCTAAGTTATCTATGGTAACAGCAGTCGGAAATGTTTCTAACAGTCTCTGTTCTGCATCACTGTAAGTTTCTGCACGTCCCGTCAGTCCCTCTGCCGTAATCCAGATTCCAGGGACTCCCAAAAACAGAAGGAACAGGCCCAGCATTATTTTTTTCATATATGTTTCCTCCTGTCTTAAAAACGGAAATAAATAAACGGATTGTAGGTGCTGCTGATTAACAGCAGCATGGAATACCCCAAAATACCAATCATGGCCGCTATATCCAGAATTCCGATTTTTCCCTCATCATACAGCCTGGCTTTCAGTCCAGGAAATACCGCTTGTAAGGGACCGCACAGCAAAATTCCTGCCGCCGCCAGTACCACAGTCTTTTTGGTAATGTAAAGCTGAATTGGATACAGTCCTGTACAGGGGATAAACATATTTTTCAGCAAAATCAAAATCCCCCTCATACTGGTTACACGGAACATAAGCCAGCCAATCACTACCAAAAACATCGTTCCCAGCCAGCCTGGCTTTTTACCGGTTATCCGTTCCAGCACAATTAAGATACCGTAATAGATTCCCCAGAATACAAAATTCAATGACGCCCCGTGCCACAGTCCTGTCAGGCAGAACACAATAAACAAATTGACATAGGTTCTGTTTTTTCCCTTGCGGTTGCCTCCTAAAGGAATGTATACATATTCCCGAAACCAGGTAGACAGGGAAATATGCCAGCGGCGCCAAAACTCAGTGACAGATTTGGAAAGGTAGGGATAATTAAAGTTCTCCATAAACCGAAACCCAAACATTCTTCCCAGACCAATTGCCATATCGGAATATCCGGAAAAATCAAAATAAATCTGGAGCGTATACAGCCCTACCGCCCACCATGCCAAAGCCGTCCCAATATGTTCAAAAGGAAGGCCGTAAATCTGATCCGCCGCCAGCGCCATAGAATTTGAAATGATTACCTTTTTTCCCAATCCATAGCAAAACCGCTTAATCCCATAACAAAAACCGGATAAATCCGTCTTTCTGTCTGTCAGCTGCCTCTCAATATCATGGTATTTTACGATAGGTCCGGCAATTAACTGTGGAAAGAACGAAATATAAAGAGCCAGATTCCACAGATTTTTCTGCGCCTTATTTTCCCCTCTCCATACGTCAATGACATAAGACATGGCCTGAAACGTATAAAAAGAAATGCCGATAGGCAGGGCAATATCTCGATACGCCAGCACTTCTCCTCCCAGCAGCCGGTTGCCCAGCTGCATGAAAAAATTGAAATACTTAAAATAGCCCAACAGACACAAATTGACAGCTGCGCAGATCCACAGCAGCCCTGTCTGCAGTTTTCGGTTCCCTCTTATTTTATCAATGACAAGGCCAAATATATAATTCAGACAGATGGAGACTACCATTAAAACAATATATCTCGGCTCTCCCCATGCATAAAAAAACAGGCTGAACAACAGCAGCACCGTATTTTTTATCTTCAATCCAGGCACTGTAAAATACAGCAAAAAGGCCAGAGGCAGGAAAAACCACAAGAATACCTGTGAACTAAAAAGCATTGAATACCACCTTTTCTAATTTTGGTTTTGTCGCTACTACTATAGCACAGGGAGGACGAGTTTACAATGAAAAACGGCGCAGCCCCTCTTTTCCAGGCAACCGTTCTGCTGAACAGTTACTGTTTGAAAGGTCTGCGCCATATCATTGAAGCTGCTGCTTTATAACTGATATGGATGTCTACAATAGCTCTGTCTGTTCCTCCACGTCTACTTCAATCCGAAACTGGCTGACGATTTTCTCATAACAGGCTTCGCACAAATCAAAATGATGTACCTCTCCGTCCTTTTCAGAAAAATAGTCCCATGGATGGTCCAGCATCAAAACGCCTTCTCGGACAATTCCATCTTTTACAATCAGCTTCTTTCCGCAGCAGTTGCATACGACTGTTTCCAACTGCCCGTTCTTTGAGTATTTTCTCATAAAATCATTCACCTTTCCTCCAAAATCAGCACTCCTTTAATCCTTCTCCATTATATACGCAAACAGGCCGATTTTAAGTGGAAAATGTTTCAAATGTCCCGCTTCCACATAATGATCGCATCTTCTACAGGATGGCGGTAATACTCCTTTCGGACAGCTTCTTCCCTGAAACCGCAGGATTTATAAAGATTTCTGGCAGCTTCATTGCCGGCCCTCACTTCCAGAGTCAGGGCATACCCCTGCTGTCCTATGGCAAACGCTTCCATAGCTGCCATCAACTCCCTGGCTGTCCCCTGCCTTCTGGCCTGAGGAATCACTCCAATCCGCTGGATTTCCCCTTCTCCTGCAATAAAACTAAAGGCTCCATAACCAATTAACAGCCCGTCTTTGTTTTCGGCAGCCCAGAAATGATTCCAGGAATTTTTAAAACTGTCCTGTAACAGTCCTTCTGACCACGGATCGGAAAAACAAAGCTGTTCTATCCTGGCAACGGCGGAAATATCATCCAGTCTCATAGGGCGAATCATTTTCCTTCCTCCAGACGGTTAAAGTTACAGGGCTGGCTTCCTCCGTCTCCAGCCAGCAGTTCTTTTCCTTCCCGTTCCCGTTCAGCCTGAGATTTCCGCAAATAATCAGGGGCGTGGTCTTTTGCGTCCTCCACCTTTCCCTCTTTCATGTAAAGGGCTCCCAGAGCAGCCACTGACGCCGCCCTCTGGCGGTTCATCTGAGGTGGGGCAAACTGAAATGGCACTGTCATTTTTTCACGAATTAAGTTCTGAAATACCGGAACGCCATCTCCCAAAAAGATAACCGGCCGATTTTTCTCATTTAATTCTTCAATCAGTTCTCCCATGTCCATGGCACACTGAGGCTTCACAACTGTCAGGCTGCTTTTTACCTGATACACTCCGGTATACACCTGATTTCTTCTGGCGTCCATAATGGGGCAGATCAGGGCTTCGGCTCCCCAGAGGTTATATGCCATAGCATCTAACGTAGGCACATGAATCAAAGGCTTTTTAAGGGCCAGTCCCAACCCCTTTGCCGTGGCTGAACCAATCCGCAGGCCGGTAAAAGAACCTGGGCCTCCTGATACCGCCACTCCGTCTACGGTTTCCAAATCCAAATCCAGCATCCTGGTCAGCTCATCCAACATAGGAAGCAGGGTCTGGGAATGGGTCTTTTTATAATTCATCGTGTATTCTCCGGTCAGCACTCCATCTGTAACAATGGCCACGCTTGCTACCAGAGAAGAACTTTCAATTCCCAATATTCTCATGGTATTCCTCCGTGCCGTCTATCGTAATTTTCCGGTAATCAAATCCCTTATCCAAATCTTTTTCAATGGTAATTGTGATTACCTCATCAGGCAGAATCTCCTGAATCAGTTCCGACCACTCTATAAGGCAGACTCCTTCCCCATAAAAGCAGTCCTCATAACCGATTTCATCCATCTCGCTGACGTCCCCAATTCGGTATACATCAAAATGGTAAAAAGGCAGCCGTCCATCCTCATACTCCTGAAGGATGGTAAAGGTCGGGCTGTTTACCGGGCCCTCTATGCCCAGTCCCTCGGCAAATCCCTGTGTAAATACGGTTTTTCCCACTCCCAGATCTCCATTTAAGCAGATAACCTGTCCAGGCTCCGCCTCTTCTCCCATCTTTTTTCCCAGAGCAAAGGTTTCTCTGGGGCCATACGTTTCTATTATCATAGCGTTCTCCATTATATATGCTTACAACGGGCTTTTGGCATCTTCTCTTTAAAATATGCCCTCAGCTTCTCTTCTTTTTCTCCGGCTACAGACTTTGGAAGCAAAAAGGCATGAATCCTGTCTTTATAAAGGATAAACTGCCATTTATTTCCCACAATCTGGTACATGGCTTCCCAGGGAATGGTACCGGTCTGGCCATCCTGTTCCACTGTCACCCCATCATCTCCAAAAGAGAGAACCATAGGTTCTCTTACCGCCGGAGCCTGAGCCTGCCGTTTTGCTTTTAAATACAGAGTTCCAGGCTGCCACACAGTAAACATCAATACGCACATTACCAAAAGTACCCGATAAGGGCCGCTTACTACCGCCCACTGGGTAATCAGCAAATAAACTGCCGCAATGGTAAACAGCACATTAAACACGCCTAAATACCCTTTATTGGCATGGTACATGGAAAACTTCCAGAGCTCTGCTGCATTAAGAGTTACCGGAAAAGAAAATGCCGGCGGTTTGGCAAGGGCCTCACATTGGGCGTCCTGAGTTTTCGTTTCTTCCATATCTGACCTCCTGACCGAAATCAATGTAACAGTTCCTACAATTTCATAGAAAGGGAAATTCTCTTTTTATTTAAATCCACTGACAGGACCTTGACTTCCACCACATCTCCGACGCTGACCGCTTCCAGAGGATGCTTAATATACCGTTCTGTCATCTGGGAGATGTGTACCAGGCCGTCCTGGTGAACGCCAATGTCTACAAACGCGCCAAAGTCGATTACATTTCTTACTGTTCCCTTTAAAATCATGCCAGGGGTTAAATCTTTCATATCCAGCACGTCTGTACGCAGGATTGGCTTTGGCATTTCGTCACGGGGATCTCTGGCCGGCTTTTCCAGTTCCTTTGCAATATCCAGAAGAGTAATTTCGCCAATTCCCAGCTCTTCGGAAAGCTTGTCCGGATTGGTAATTTTCTTGCTGATACCCTTTAAACCGCCGGATAAAATCTGTTCCGGCTCATACCCCAGGCTGGTCAGCAATTTTTCTGCCGCCTGATAGCTTTCCGGATGAACCGAGGTTCCATCCAGAGGATTGTCCCCCCCTTTGATTCGCATAAAGCCTGCGCACTGCTCAAATGCCTTTGGACCAAGCTTGGCTACTTTCAAAAGCTGTCTGCGGTTGGTAAAGGCCCCGTTTTCTTCACGGTAAGCCACAATATTTTTAGCCAGCGCCTTGCTGATTCCGGAAATATATTCTAACAAAGAAGCGCTGGCCGTATTTAAGTCTACGCCTACTTTATTCACACAGTCTTCCACCACGCCCTGTAACGTCTCGCTTAAATGCTTCTGATTCATATCGTGCTGATACTGACCGACGCCAATAGATTTGGGATCGATTTTTACCAGCTCAGACAGTGGATCCTGAAGGCGGCGTGCAATGGAAACCGCACTTCTCTGTCCCACATCAAACTGTGGAAATTCTTCTGTAGCCAGCTTGCTGGCAGAATATACGGAAGCTCCTGCTTCATTGACGATAATATACTGAACCTGCTCCGGAATCTCCTTTAACAGTTCCACAATCACCTGTTCCGACTCTCTGGAAGCAGTACCGTTGCCTACGGAAATCAAAGAAACGTGGTACTTTTTAATCAGATCCTTAACTATCTTTTTCGCCTCTTCTACCTTATTCTGAGGAGCAGTTGGGTAAACTACTACTGTATCCAGTACCTTACCAGTGCCGTCTACTACAGCCAGCTTGCATCCAGTTCGGAATGCAGGGTCCCAGCCTAACACAACCCGATTCTCAATGGGAGGCTGCATCAAAAGCTGCTCTAAGTTTTTGCCAAATACCTTAATAGCTCCGTCCTCTGCCATATCAGTCAAAGTGCTGCGAATCTCTCTCTCAATTGCAGGCGCAATCAGCCTGTCGTAGCTGTCTTCTGCCACTTCTCTTAGCACCGGAGCCGTATAAGGATTCTCTCTTGTAATCAGCTGTTTTTCCAAATAGCGGAGAATCTGCTCTCTGGGCGCTGAAATCTTTACTGTAAGAATCTTTTCCTTTTCTCCTCGGTTTAACGCCAGAATCCTGTGGCCTGCCGCTTTTTTAACCGGCTCTTCGTGATTATAATACATTTCATAAACGGAAGAGGTTTTTTCATCCTTTGCGGCTGAAGAAAGCATTCCCTGATCCATGGTAGCCTTGCGGATATAGGTGCGGAACTCTGCATTGTCGGAAACCGTCTCAGCCAGAATATCCTTTGCTCCTGCAATGGCGTCTTTGACAGTCGCCACTCCCTTTTCTTCAGAAACATAATCCTTTGCCGCCTGTTCCAACGGCTCCTTTATCATTTGAAGAGAAATAATGTTGGCCAGGGGTTCCAGCCCTTTTTCCTTTGCAATAATCGCCCTGGTTCTTCGTTTTGGGCGGAAGGGACGGTATAAATCCTCTACTGCCACCAGTGTAGCTGCATCCAAAATCTGTTTTTCCAATTCCGGAGACAGTTTTTCCTGATCGCGGATAGAAGAAATAACCTGTTCTTTCCGTTCCTCCAAGTTCCGTAAATAACGGAGTCTTTCATCCAGATTTCTAAGTATCTCATCATTTAAAGAGCCTGTTGCTTCTTTTCTGTAACGGGCAATAAATGGAATGGTATTGCCCTCATCAATCAATTTTACTGCCACTTCTACCTGCTGGCGGCCAATCTGCAGTTCTTGTTGTAATTGTTTAATAATGTCCATGCTTTTTCCTTTTCTGCTGTTTTTGATTTATCTATTATAATTCATAGTCCTTTTCTTTGCAACAATTCACTGTTTTTTCACATTTATCCCCTTATTACAGGGCTCTGCCAGGTGGACAGGACGGCTTTTTCGTGTTAAAATAAGCAAGTATATTTTACGAACGGAGGAAATCATATGACAGACTTTAATGATGACAATTTATATAGAAACCCCGAGGAAGGGTCTGAGCCGTCTCAACAGCCCCAGAGCAGCGGACAGGACAAAGCTCCGTCCCCCAATCAGAATGGTTCGGAGCAAAATCCCTGGCAGTATCCGCCTCAGAACTCCTACGGCCAGCCAGAACAAAATGGATACAATCAAAACAATTATGGCCAAAACAACTATAATCAGGGTTATTATCAGAACCCCAATCAAAATCCCTACTACACCGTTCCGCCCCAGGGACAGCCGCCTAAAAAGGAAAGCAATCCTATGGCCGTCACTTCTATGGTTTTAGGTATTTTTTCAATTATCTCCTGCTGCGCTTCTCCTTTGGCAGTTCTTTTAGGCATCGGCGGAATCGTACTGGCCATCCTTTCCAAAAAAGGGCAGCCTATGAGCGGTTTTGCCATTGCAGGTATTATTTTATCTGCCCTTGGACTGATTATCAGCCTGGCATTTTTTGCATATTATCTGTTTGTTCTTTCTATGATGAAAGACCCCAGATATGCTGCATTCTTTAACGAAATTCTCGAACAGTACGAAATGCTTCAATAAAAAAAGTCTCCCGCAGAAGTCCGTGCTCCTGATAGGATGCACCTGTCTTCTTTGGGAGACTTTTTTCAGGGCATTAATTCAATTTCCCAGATAAGAAGAATCCCGTTCTTTACAATCCAGTTTATCAAAACCACCGCCAAGCCGCCTATGGCCCACCAGCGATAGCGCCTTAAAAAAGCCTCTTTCCGACTGACTTTTCCATATGAATAAGGCCTGAACTGCCTATAGATCCAGATGCAGGATTCCAGGCAAAGGGCCGCTGTCATATACAGGACAAAGGGATGAAAATACAGACTCTTTAATATCTGGCCGGACAGCAGAGCCTTTACTGCCCGCGTCCCTCCGCATCCCGGACAATACAGTCCGGTAAAAATGCGAAAAAGGCAGGGCAGGCCCTCTGCAGCCTGTCCTGCCTCCAAAAGGGAATTAATCTGCCAGATCAAAGGCATCATGCACCAGGCGCATAGCCCGATTCGCATCCTGTTCATCAATCAGAACCGTAATCCGAATCTCTGATGTGGCGATCATCTTTATATTGATTCCTCCATTGGCTAAGGCTTCAAACATCTTGGCCGCAACACCAGGATTGCTGACCATGCCCGCTCCGATAATCGATACCTTGGCTACGGTTTCATCACAGGTAATCTGGCTGGCTGTAAAGGTTTCTTTATTTTCATTTAAAATATCCAGAGTCTCTGCCAGGTCTGTACGAGCTACGGTAAAGGAAATATCCTTCTTATCTTCCCTTCCTACAGACTGGATAATAATATCTACATTAATCTGATTTTTTGCCAGCATATTAAAAATCCGGAAAGCAATTCCAGGCTCGTTTTTTACTCCTAATACGGAAATTCTGGCAGTATTTTTATCTACGGCAACGCCGCTTACCAGCATACGTTCCACTTTCGTCTCCTCCTTTACAACAGTTCCTTCTGCCCTTGTCAAACTGGAAAGAACCACCAGTTCTACTCCATACTTTTTCGCCATCTCCACAGAACGATTGTGAAGAATTTTGGCCCCTAAGGATGCAAATTCCAGCATTTCATCATAGGAAACCTCCGTCAGCTTTCTGGCGTTGGGGACAATTCTGGGATCAGCCGTATAGACGCCTTCTACATCAGTATAGATTTCACACCGATCTGCCCGCAAGGCAGCCGCAATGGCTACTGCTGTCGTATCCGATCCGCCTCTTCCCAGGGTTGTCATATCATCATAACGGTTAATCCCCTGGAATCCGGTAACAATGACAATCTTTCGGGAATCCAGCTCGTGGCGAATCCTTTGGGTATCTATTTTTTTCAGTTTTGCCTTGGTGTAGGCAGTGGTTGTCTGCATTCCTGCCTGGGCAGCATTCAGGGAAATAGCCGGAACTCCCAGAGAATGCATAGCCATAGCCATAAGGGCCACAGACACCTGCTCTCCGGTTACCAGCAGCATATCCAGTTCCCGTTTTGGCGGATTATAGTTAATCTCATAGGCCTTACTCAAAAGGCCGTCTGTGGTCTTTCCCATTGCCGACAATACCACCACTACGTCATTGCCTTTTTCATAATCTTCTATGCAGCGTCTTGCCACATTCATAATTTTATCTTTATCTGCGACGGAACTTCCGCCGAACTTTTTTACAATCAGCATGGTCTCCTCCCTGTTTGCAGCAGACCGCTGCAAAATGATGCCGTTTTATTCTGCCCGTATTATGCTGATAATACCGGAAATACACTCTTTTTTCTGATTAAACTCCGCCTCTGTCATAGGACTTGTCAAAATTCCTACTTCAGGCAATCCTGGAATTTCGATGCGCTTTTCTGCCTGAAGCAGCTGGCAAAGCTTCTCTGTCTCAGGCAGAGCTGTGCCGTCAATTCTTACAAAATAACGGAAGGTTCCGCTGGAAATCGGCCCAATGTCCTGCTTTTCCCCTGTCCATCCCAGAGGAATGTTTTCTTCACTGTAAACTGCCGCTTCTATCATATCTGCCACAACTGCGCTGGCAGTAGGAAGCTTTCCTGCTCCGCTTCCAAAATACATGGAAGTCCCCAGCATATTTCCCTTTACCAAAATTCCATTGTAAACGTCATTCACTCCATACAATGGATTATCCGGGCCAATCATCACAGGTGCTACGAAAGCAGTAACCCTGTCTCCTTCTATCCGGCTGGAACCCAACAGCTTTACAGACATTCCCAGCTTCTCTGCATATTTAAAATCAATGTCTGTAATTTTTGTAATTCCTTCTGTATAAATATCCTCAAAATCTACTTCTTTTCCCGTAGCCATGGCCGTTAAAATCGCAATTTTACGGCAGGTATCATAACCTTCCACGTCTGCTTCCGGATTTCGCTCTGCATACCCTAAATCCTGAGCCTCCTTTAAGGCGTCTTCAAAGGTCTCGCCATATCGATCCATCTTCGTCAGAATATAGTTGGTGGTTCCATTTAGAATGCCGGTAATTTCTTCAATTCTTTCACCAGACAGGCTGCGGTACAATGTCCGGATAATGGGAATTCCTCCGCCTGTACTGGCTTCAAATAAGAAATTCACCTGTTTTTCCCTGGCAATTTCTAAAAGCTCTGTACCGCATGCCGCCACCAGGGCTTTATTAGACGTTACCACATGCTTTCCTGCCAGCAGGCAGTTCTTTACAAATTCATAGGCCGGATGAACGCCGCCCATGGTTTCTACCACAATCCTTACTTCCGGATCTTCTGCAATCACGTTAATGTCATGGATAATTTTATGCTCTACCGATGTTCCGGCAAACTCCCGAAGATCCAGAACGTATTTTACCTCAATTTCTTTTCCTGCGCTTTTTGCCACCACATCCCGATTTTTCTCCAGGACTTCCACTACACCGGAACCAATGGTTCCATATCCCATAACTGCTGCAGCTATCTTTTTGGTTTCCATTCCTTTTGCGTCCATCTCCATAATCCTTTCCATCTTTTTTGTGCTATTCTCTGGCTAAAATCTTCACATAATGGATACCGTTCATAATCTCCATCTCTTCTATCATGCTGGAAACATTACCTGTATGACTCTGAACCTCCACGCTTAACGTCAGCATTGCCACGCCGTTGACCGGAATACTTTGATGAATTGTCAAAATGTTAGCCTTATACACTGCCACCACATGCAAAAGATCGGAAAGCAGCCCCTGCTCGTCATCCATTTGAATAACCAAAGTAATTGTTTTTCCTTTCGTATTGTCATAGAAAGGAAATATATCATCTTTATATTTATAAAAAGAACTTCGGCTGATTCCGACCCTGTCTGTAGCTTCCTGGACGGTAATGGCCCGTTCAGATTCCAAAAGGCGTTTCGCCTCTACTACCTTTAGAAGCACTTCCGGAACTGCCCTCTGTTTTAACACAAAATATTTACTTTTGTCTCCCATAATTCCCCTCTTATTCTCGGCTGTATGTATGTCCGTACATAAAACACATTTGTATTCATGGAAAAGATATTATCACATTCATTCTAAGTATGCAACCACTTTTCCTGTTTTTTTCCAGGTACTTGCAACCGTCCAGCCATGCATCTTCTTGCCCGCTGACAACAAATCAGCCCGAACAATCTGTTCGGGCTGCTGCTGTTTTTATTTAGCTGTTAATCTGCCATCTGGGCATGCTTATCCGGACAGCCCAGACTCAGCCATTTTAAATATGCGCTGATAAACGGATCGAGATTTCCGTTAAGCACGCTGTCGGCATTACCGATTTCCTCACCGGTACGATGGTCTTTTACCATAGTATAAGGCTGGAGAACGTAAGAGCGAATCTGATTGCCCCAACCAATCTCCTTTATCTTTGGAACCGAGGTTCTCGATGGCGAGGGTCGCTTTTTGCCGTTC
>CALHQJ010000134.1 GCA_938036545.1 uncultured Clostridium sp.
ATCTCTTCTGTCATAAAATGAATCGTTACATCACTGCCCTGTGCCATCTCATAGCCATGTCCAAGTAATCCAAACCCAGTAACATCCGTACAACTGTGCACGTCATATTTTACCATAATATCTCTGGCATATTTATTGAGCTGTCTCATCTGATCATAAATCTTATCCATTACTTTTTGATCGATAAATTCAGCCTTTGCTGATGTTGTTAAAATTCCAACTCCTAACGGTTTGGTCAAAATTAAAATATCTCCAGGTCTTGCCCCGCTGTTTGTCAAAAATTTTTGAGGATGTACAAATCCAGAAACAGATAAACCATATTTAGGCTCTTGATCGTGAATCGTATGTCCACCTGTGATGATCACTCCTGCTTCATATGCTTTTTTATAACCACCTCGTAAAATTGCCTGAATGCTTTCTTTTGACATATCTTTTGTAACACACATGATATTTAAGGCAAGCTTTGGATCTGCTCCCATCGCATAAATATCACTGATCGCATTCACTGCTGCAATCTCTCCGAACATTTCCGGATCGTCAACGATCGGCGGGAAGAAATCCAATGTCTGAACAAGTGCTGTATTTTCATCAATTTTATAGACGGACGCATCATCACTTTTATCAAAACCAACTAATAACCGTTCATCTGATCTTGTTGGAATTCCGTCTAATAATTTTGCTAAAGTTCCAGCTCCAACTTTTGCTCCACATCCTGCACACTGGGCGAGTTTTGTTAATTTCACTTCTGTTTCCATAGACCTTATCCTCCCGTAAATGTTCATGACCTCTCTTAAACATTATCTCTTGTTACATCTTTTAACCACTTGAAACTACGATATCTGATCAATGTGATCGGTACTTTGATTAATTCATCACTCATCAATAATACATAAACTGCCGGCACACTCCAATGTAATACAAATGCAGCCAATGCTCCTAATAAAATCGAACATCCCCACATCGTTGATACATCCATGATCAAGCCAAACTTCGTATCGCCGCCAGATCGGAAGATTCCAACGACCATTGTTGTATTAAATGCCTGTGCGATCACAAAATAAGACATCACATAAAACATCATTTTCAGATAGTATCTTGCAGTTGCACTTAAGGATAAGAAAGAAATTACAACTGGTTATATGAAAAAAATGTAAAAAATTCCCCATACGTACTCGCCAATATCTGATAATTGTGGTATACTAAATTGATAACTTATGGATAAAGGGGCAAATTCTATGCTGAACGAAGAAAAGATTAAGTTAATGACGGAAATTGCAATGTTTGAGAAGAAGAAAGGCAAGGATGTATTTCCTTATCATAAGTATTTTAAAAGCGATTATATCGGAAGCCGCGTGATGAGAAGTTTCTTTAATTACACTCTCTGCGCGCTGCTGTGCCTGCTGGTCTGGAGTCTTTATAATCTGGACAAAATTCTTAACGCTGTAGATTTTTACGAGCTGATAAAGCAGGGAGAACTGCTGGTTACCGTCTATCTGGCGGGGCTGGCCGTTTATTTGGGAATAACGGCTGCCATTGCGGCTTTCCGCTACCAGAATGCGTCTAAAGGAATGAGAGAATATGCAGCGAAGCTGCGGCGTCTGGAGAAGCGCTATGAGTTCCAGAGCAAGGCGAAAGAAATTAAGGAGGGCTCAAGGGTATGACAGGGCTGCTGGTATTAAAGGAACGATTAAAAGAATTTTACGGAAAATATGATATCTATATTGACCCGCTGTTTCATTTCGTATTTGGCCTGTCTGCCGTGCTGATTTTAAATGCCAATATTGGCTTTATGGCCAAGCTGTCCGGCCCCCTTGCCGCACTGGCAGCAGGCCTGATTTGCTCCTTTCTTCCCTACAGCGTCGGTTCTCTGCTGATCGCTTTGCTGATGCTGGTTCATCTGTTCAGCGCATCGATGGAAATCGCATTGATAGTAGGAGTGCTGGTGTTTATTATTATTCTGCTTTACTGTGGACTACAGCCAGGAAACAGCTTTTTGCTGGTGCTGACCCCAATGATGTTTTTCCTGAATGTGCCATATGTGGTGCCTCTTCTGGTAGGACTGACGGGAAGCCTGACGGCGGTAATTCCCGTATCGTTAGGTGCCTTTATGTACTATATTCTGCTGTATATCAAACAGAATGTGGGAGCACTGACGGGAACGGCGGCAGCTGCCGACATTACCCAGAAATACGGACAGATTATGAAAAGCATGCTTTCCAATCAGACAGCTCTTGTAATGATCGGAGCCTTTGCGCTGAGCATTGTGGTAGTTTATCTGATTAAACGGCTGTCCATTGATTATTCCTGGTATCTGGCCATTGCCGCAGGAGTTATCGCCCAGCTGGCCGTAATTTTTATGGGAGACGTTCTGTTTTCTGTTTCCGTGCCTCTGGGAGCTATGGTAGCTGGAATGTTGATTTCCGTGCTGATTGCTTTGGTATATACATTTTTTGCATTTACAGTAGATTACAGCAGGACGGAATATCTGCAGTACGAAGACGATGATTATTATTACTATGTAAAAGCCGTGCCGAAGATGGCAGTGACGGCTCCGGATGTAAAAGTCCAGAAGATTAACAGCAGAAAAAAGAGAGCAGAATGATAGACAGGGATTCTAAAAAGGAGGTGCGGTATAAAAATGGCAGATTTGTTAAATGGTTTATATAGCTGGATTACATTTTTACCGAGAATGACCTTTGCGAATCTGATAGAGATTGTAATACTTTCCGTTCTGATTTATGAAATATTAGTTTGGATTAAAAACACAAGAGCCTGGACTCTTCTTAGAGGCCTTGTGGTGATTTTAGGTTTTGCCCTGTTTGCAGAGCTGTTTAAATTAAATATTATTTTATGGATTCTGGAAAAATCCTTAACAATTGCTGTAACAGCGCTGATTATTATCTTTCAGCCGGAGCTTAGAAAAGCATTGGAACAGCTGGGAAGCCGGAATCTGCTGAACAATATTTTATCTATTGACGATAAGAAATCAGAACAGAAATTTACCGATAAGACGATTAATGAGCTGGTAAAGGCAACCTTCGAAATGGCTAAGGTCAAGACAGGAGCTTTGATGGTAATCGGCCGCAGCGTCCCTCTGAAGGAAATTGAGCGGACCGGCATTGAGGTAGACGGCCTGGTAACCAGCCAGCTGTTAATTAATATTTTTGAACATAATACGCCGCTGCACGATGGAGCAGTAGTCATTCAGGGAAACCGTGTGACAGCAGCTACCTGTTATCTGCCCTTGTCAGACAACATGAATATCAGCAAGGAGTTAGGAACCAGGCACAGGGCGGCAGTGGGGATCAGCGAAGTGACAGACGCCCTGACCATTGTAGTATCGGAAGAGACCGGCAGGGTATCGGTTGCCCAGGAAGGAAAGCTGGAACAGATTGGAAGCGGCGATCACCTTAGAAGCATCCTGAGGGCCGTTAACGGAGAAGAAAAGGAAGCGCCGATGAACCGGTTTAAGATTTGGAAGGGAAGGCTGAAAAATGAAAGAACGATTAAAGAGTAATCTGGGCCTGAAAATCCTGTCAGTGTTCCTTGGTTTTTTCGTGTGGCTGCTGGTTGTCAATGTTTCTGACCCAAAGCAGAGCGGAGAGAGGACCGTTCAGCTTGAAATTATCAATGATGACGTGCTGACAGGCGCAGGCCTTACGTATGAGCTGGCAGAAAAAAGCTCTGTAACCATTGATTATACAGTGCATATGCGGGACAGCTCTCAAATACAGGCTTCAGATTTTCGGGCATATATAGATTTGGCAGACTGCAACGTGCTGGGTGCCGTTCCGGTCCGCCTGGAAATATTAAACAACAAAGACCGGGTTACAGATGTAGAAGCCAACCCCAGCGTAGTTCATGTGGTGACAGAGCCTCTTCAGAGGAAGGAATTTCCGCTGAAAGTAGACATGAAGGGCGAAGCCGGAAAGGGATATGAGATTAACGGCTATACTACAGGTGTGGACACAGTATGGGTCAGCGGTCCGGAGTCCCTGGTAGGTCAGATTACTGCTGTGGGGATTGAAGTGGATGTAGACGGTGCAGAGGAAGATGTAACGGGAACTGCAGGTCCAATTTTATATGATGCCAATGGCAATCCATTGAATTTAGGAGATCGGGTCAGCCTGGATCAGACTGAGATTGATTATTCGTTACAGATATTAAAGGTCCGCCAGCTGGCTTTAGACTTTGAGGTGGGAGGCAATGTAGCGGAGGGCTACCGATTTACCGGAATTGAGTGCGATACCAAAACCATTTCCGTAGTGGGACTGCGTTCCCAGCTTGCATCCATTACCAGCGTAACGATCCCGTCTTCTGTATTGAATGTGGAAGGAATGACAGGAGGAAAGACGGTAGAGGTAGACGTAAGCCAGTATCTGCCGGAGGGAGTGCGGATGGTAACGGATACGGGAGATACGACGATTCATATTCAGCTGGATGTGGAGAAGCTGTCTTCCAAAGAATATACCATTGACGCCGGCGATATTGAACTGGTAGGAAGCAATGGAGAATATGAATACACATTTGTACCGGATGAGCTGGAGGTAACCGTTGAAGGCCTGGGTGAAGATCTGGACAGCCTTTCTTCCGATGACATTAAGGCGTCTGCAGACGTTTCCGGAATGGAAGCAGGCGAGCATCAGGCGGTTATTACGTTTGAGGAACTGGAACATGGCTATGAGATTGTAGAATATACACCAATGGCGGTAAGGGTGACGGCAGACACCCAGTTTGTAGACCCTGGCGAAGATTTGGATACAGGAAGCCAGGCTGGCTCGAAGACAGAAGAAGGAGACAGCCAAACAGAAGACGAGACGGAAGCGGGAAAACGTTCTGCTTCCAGAACAACAGTAAATTAAAGGAAGTTACAGAATGGTTAAAGCAAAAGCATTGATAAAGAATCCAACAGGACTTCACCTTCGTCCTGCTGGGATTTTGTGCAAAGAAGCGCTGAAATTTCAGTCTTCGATTAATTTTAAGTTCCGCAATTCTACCAATAATGCCAAAAGCGTATTAAGCGTGCTGGGGGCATGCGTAAAAAGCGGAGATGAGATTGAATTTATCTGTGAAGGGGCAGATGAAGACGCCGCTCTGGCGGCTATGCTAAAAGCCGTAGAAGACGGACTGGGAGAATAAATAAGAATCATGGAGGTAAGGGTATTATGTATCATGGAACAAACGCTTCGGCAGGTATTGGTATCGGAAGAGCAGCAATCGTAGAGGATGTTCAGCTGATTATCAAGAAAGAAACCGTTGCTGATCCACAGGCAGAGGTGAAACGCTTTCAGGCGGCTCTGGAACAGAGCATCAAAGACACAGGAGCACTGGCTGCTGATTTGGCAACCCGTGTTGGTGAAAAAGAGGCAGAGATTTTAAACGGCCACTTAATGTTGCTGTCCGATCCCATGCTGACAGGAGAAATCGAAAACGCCATCCGGAATGAAAGTGTAAACAGCGAATATGCCATTGAGCAGACCTGCAATATGTATGCAGATATGTTTGCTTCTATGGGAGACGAGCTGATGCAGCAGAGAGCTACGGATATGCGGGATATTAAGACACGTATGCAGAAAGTGTTAATGGGAGCAGAATCTGTGGATATTGCATCACTTCCGGCAGGTACAGTCATTGTAGCAAAGGATTTGACTCCATCTATGACTGCGGGCATTAATCCTCAGAATGTAGTAGGTATTGTAACGGAATTAGGCGGAAGAACCTCTCACAGCGCAATTTTGGCAAGAGCACTGGAAATTCCGGCAGTAGTTGCAGTAGCAGATATTTTAAATCAGGTTAAAAATGGAGATGAAATCGTCTTAGACGGCTCTGACGGAAGTGTATTTGTAAATCCGGAAGCAGCGGTAAAAACAGAATACGAGACGAAAAGAGAGGTATTCTTAAAAGAAAAGAAAGAACTGGAGCAGTATATTGGAAAACCTACTGTAACCAGGGACGGCGTTCACGTAGAACTGGTTGCAAATATCGGCAAACCAGAGGATGTAGACAAGGTTCTCCAGTATGATGGAGAAGGTGTAGGCCTGTTCCGTACAGAGTTTTTATTTATGGATCGGACTTGTATGCCGACAGAGGAGGAACAGTTTGAGGCCTATAAGAAGGTGGCAGTTGCTTTAAACGGCAAACCAGTGATTATTCGTACCCTGGATATTGGCGGTGATAAGGAAATCCCGTATATGGGACTGGAAAAAGATGAAAATCCATTCCTGGGTTACCGTGCAGTCCGTTTCTGCCTGGACAGAAAAGAAGATATTTACAAGCCGCAGCTTCGTGCTCTTTTACGTGCCAGCGCCTTTGGAAACATCAAGATCATGGTTCCGCTGGTAACCTGTATTGATGAGCTTCGGGAAGTAAAAGCAATCATTGGAGAACTGAAAGCAGAACTGGATGAGGCCGGCATTGCTTACAACAAAGATATCCAGGTAGGAATTATGGTAGAGACGGCAGCGGCCTCTCTGATTGCAGATATTTTTGCAAAAGAAGCAGACTTCTTCAGCATCGGAACCAATGATTTGACCCAGTACACCATGTCTGTAGACCGTGGAAACGACAAGGTTTCCTACCTGTACTCTCCGTTAAATCCGGCTGTATTAAGAAGCATTCAGAGAATCATTGCCTGCGGACGGGAAGCAGGAATCATGGTAGGCATGTGCGGAGAGGCAGCCAGCGATCCGCTGATGATTCCGCTGTTACTGGCATTTGGCTTAAACGAGTTCAGCATGAGCGCTTCTGCCATCTTAAAGTCCAGAAAGCTGATTACCGGCTACAGCATTGAGGAGCTTCAGGCAGTTGCCCAGCAGGCCATGAGCTTTGCAACAGAAAAAGAAGTATCTGATTTTATGAAAAAATTTGTGGAGCAGTAATACATGATTATTTATTGCATTGGTTATTTAACCAGTTTTCTGCTGGCTCAGGCCGGATGGGACATCCCATCCGGCCTGGTGCTCATAGGAACGGCTGTGTGGATGTACTGGCAGGACTATCAGCGCAGTGGTAATTTAATTCATTTACGGGGATTGTTCTTTTTGGGATTTACGGGAGGCCAGGGAGTATCCTGCCTGAAATTAAGCCGCCTTCAAACGCCATGGTCCTGGATGACCTGGTTTTGCTTTTTTGCGGCTGCTCTGGCCTTTTACATCGGATTTTCCCTGACAGACGACAGGGCCATAGGAAGATGGGATGCAGGAAACTTTTCCAGAAACTTTAAAAATGAACCGTCTGCTACGCTGCGGACAACAAACCTTGGGAGACAGAGAACAAAAGCCATTGCGGATTCCGGCGGTTTACTCATTGGAATTGTAGGGATTACGGCAATTTCTCTGGCAGCTTTTGTGCTGGAAGCGGCAGTGCTGGGATATATTCCGTTTTTTACCAGGGGAGTGCCTCATGCTTATTCCTATTTTCATATAACAGGAGTCCACTATTTTACCGTGTCCTGCGTATTGGTTCCTCCTTTGGCAGTATTATTTTATCTGGGAAAGCCCAGGGCATCTAAGGGAGAAAAGATAACGGCAGCCATAGCCGCAGCTATCAGCCTTTTGATTCCGGTTCTGTGCGTTTCCAGATTTCAGCTTATTTTTGCAGTAGGCTTGTCCGCATTTTCTTATGTGTCAGTAAAGCGGACCATTCCATTAGCGGCAGCGGCAGGATTGGCGGGAGCCATGATACCGGTTTACGTGATTTTAACCATTGCCAGAAGCCATGATGTGGCCTATTTAAATGGCATTTTTGAAATGAAAAACAGCTCTATGCCTATTTTTATTACCCAGCCCTATATGTATATTGCCAATAATTACGACAACTTTAACTGTCTGGTAGAGCAGCTTCCATCCCATACTTTTGGTCTTCGGATGCTGTTTCCGTTATGGGCGTTGACGGGATTGAAATTTTTGTATCCATCCCTTGTGTCCTTTCCGATTTACGTAACAAAAGAGGAATTGACTACCGTAACGCTGTTATATGACGCTTATTATGATTTTGGAGCAGTCGGTGTAATTGTTTTTGCAGCAGCATTGGGCGGCGTCTGCGGATATTTGGTAAAACAGTTAAAGCACATGCAGAATCCGGCAGGATTTATCTTGTATGCACAAATTGCCATGTATATGGCTTTGTCATTTTTTACTACATGGTTTTCCAACCCAACGACGTGGTTTTATTTGGCGGCAACTGGAGCAGTATGGGTGCTCTGCGAAGTTGTCCATAGAAGATGAGAAGGAGGATGTAAGAGATGTATAAGTCTTTAAAAGAGTTATTTGGAAGAGATAAGAATCAGGATAAGATATTTGCTCCTGTCAGCGGAACATGCGTCTCTATGAGCCAGGTAAATGATCCGACGTTCAGTCAGGAAATCCTGGGAAAAGGCGTTGCTATTATTCCTTCTGAGGGAAAAATCGTTGCTCCTGGCGATGGAGAAATTATTATGGTTTTTGAAACCAGGCACGCAGTCAGCATACGAGTAAGCGGAGGAGCAGAACTGATTATTCACATTGGCCTGGATACGGTAAACCTTCACGGCCAGTATTTTAATGCCAGAGTAACGGCTGGCGATAAGGTGAAAAAAGGCGACGTTCTGATTGAATTTGATATGGACAAAATAAAAGAACAGGGATATGATTTGATTACTCCGATCATTATATGCAATACTCCTGAGTACCCTGATTTGATCTGCCATACAGGGATGGATGTAAAAGCAGGAGATTTGATCATGGAATTGTAACTGTTCAAGACAGAAAAGACTTGAAAAAGCGAGGAGAAGATTATGATTTCAGAAAAGATGAAGCCTTTTGTACAGAATAATTCCGCAATCCGTGCCATGTTTGAGGAAGGAAAGAAGATGGCGGCAGTTTACGGTAAAGAAAACGTTTATGATTTCAGTCTGGGAAACCCCAGCGTTCCGGCTCCGGCAGCAGTGCGGCAGGCCATTTTTGACATTCTGGAAGAGGAAGACGAAAATATGGTTCACGGATACATGAGCAATGCCGGCTTTGAAGATGTTCGGGAGGCCATTGCCCGGTCTTTAAACCAGCGGTTTGAAACCAGCTTCCGTACAGAAAATATTATGATGACCGTAGGCGCTGCCAGCGGCATGAATGTAATTTTAAAGACCATTTTAAATCCAGGTGACGAGGTTATTGCATTTGCCCCCTATTTTATGGAGTACGGTTCTTATGTACGCAATTACGACGGCGTTTTAACAGTGGTTTCACCAAATACTGAGACATTCCAGCCCAATCTTGCTGAATTTGCAGAGAAGATCAATTCCAATACCAAGGCGGTGATTATTAATACGCCAAATAACCCTACAGGAGTAGTATATTCTGCAGAGACCCTGACAAAAATCGGTGATATTTTACGGGAAAAAAGCGCTGCCATGGGTCATCCCATTGTCCTGATTTCCGATGAACCCTATCGGGAACTGGCATATGATGGAGTAGAGGTTCCTTATGTAACAAAGTTTTATAAGGATACGGTTGTGTGCTATTCTTACAGCAAGTCCTTATCTCTTCCAGGAGAGAGAATCGGCTATCTGGTAATTCCGGATGAACTGAATGATAGCAGCCAGGTGTTTGCCGCTGCGTCCATTGCCAACCGCGTACTGGGATGCGTCAATGCGCCTTCCCTGATGCAGAGAGTGATTAAGCGCTGTGTCAATGAACAGGTCAACCTGGAAGCTTACGACAAGAACCGGAACCTTTTATATAATGGATTGAAGGAACTGGGATTTGAGTGCATTAAGCCAGAGGGAGCATTTTACTTATTTGTAAAATCACCTATGGCAGATGAGAAAGAGTTTGTAGCCCTGTGCAAAAAACATCGGGTACTGGTAGTTCCTGGAACTTCCTTTGCCTGCCCAGGTTATGTGCGGATTGCTTACTGCGTTTCTTTCCAGCAGATTGAACGTTCCCTTCCGGCATTTAAAGAGATTGCAAAGGAGTGCGGCCTATGAGGGGCTGGGAGAAAAATGTCAGGAAGGTGACCCCTTATACGCCAGGAGAGCAGCCGGCGCTGGATCATTTAATTAAGCTGAATACCAATGAAAATCCCTATCCTCCGGCTCCTGGCGTAAGCCAGGCCCTGCTGGATATGGAAGCAGACCGTTTTCGGAAATATCCGGATCCTGCCTCCAGGCTGCTTTCCAGGACTCTGTCTCAACGGTATGGGGTAAAGGAAGAGCAGGTATTTGTGGGAGTAGGTTCAGATGACGTTTTGGGA
>CALHQJ010000135.1 GCA_938036545.1 uncultured Clostridium sp.
ACGGCCGGAGGGTTATTTTGCCGGAAAGCTGATAGAAGATGCAGGCTTAAAGGGATTTACAGTCGGCGGAGCCCAGGTGTCAGAAAAACACAGCGGTTTTGTTATTAACCGAAATAACGCCACTTCTTCTGAGGTTTATGAACTGTGCCAACAGGTTCAGGCTCGGGTTATGGAGAAGTTTGGAGTCAGCCTGGAAATGGAAGTCAAACGCCTGGGAGATTTTTCCGAATAAACGGGACAGAGTATTAATCAACATACATTTGAAGGAGACAGCATATGAAATTGGTAATCGTAACTGGCATGTCAGGAGCAGGCAAGACCATTGCGCTGAAAATATTGGAGGATTTGGGATTTTACTGCGTAGATAACCTGCCGATTTCATTGGTAGATCGTTTTGCGGAATTAATTATGGAAAGCCCTGGAGATATTCGAAATGTAGCTCTTGGCATTGATATCCGAAGCGGCGACGAATTGCCCAGGCTTAATGAGACTCTGGACAAGTGGAGGAAAGAGAATACCCCTTATGAAATTTTGTTTTTAGACGCCAGCGACAGCATTTTAATTAAGCGTTACAAGGAAACCCGCAGAAAGCATCCCCTGGCTGGTTCAGGAAGAATTGACGAAGGGATTGGAAAGGAACGGGAACGCCTTGGATTTTTAAAGGAGAAAGCTGATTATATTATTGATACCAGCCAGCTTTTGACAAAGGAACTGCGGAAAGAGCTGGAAAAAATATTCATTAATAACCAGAATTATCGGAATCTGTTTGTAACCGTGCTGTCCTTTGGCTTCAAATACGGCATACCGGCAGACGCCGATCTGGTATTTGACGTCCGGTTCCTGCCAAATCCCTATTATGTGGAGGAGCTGCGCCAGCACACAGGGGAAGAACTTCCGGTTCAGGAGTTTGTCAAACGTGGGGGAACTGCGGAAATTTTCCTGGAAAAAGTATACGATATGCTGGGCTTTTTAATTCCCAACTATGTGGCTGAGGGAAAGAACCAGCTGGTAGTTGCAATCGGCTGTACCGGCGGAAAGCACCGTTCCGTTACCATAGCCAGAGAAATTTATAACCGGCTTTTGCCCAATGAAGAACTGGGCGTAAAGCTGGAACACAGGGATATTGAAAAAGACAGCAAGAGAAAGGGTTAAAGATGTCATTTTCTTCTCATGTAAAAGAAGAACTGTCCAAACAGATCAGTCCTGCCCGCCACTGCCAGATCAGTGAGCTGGCGGCTATGTTAAGCTTTTGCGGCAGAATCCAAATTTCGGAAAATAACCGCTATCGCATAAAAATTCATACAGAAAATGGAGCAGTTGCAAGAAAGTGCTTTACATTATTGAAAAAAACATTTAATATAGGAGCGGATGTTTCAATCCGGAGAAACGCTTTCCAGAAAAAAAGCCATACTTATACCGTTGCGGTTCAGGATCATCAGGAAGCCCTGAAGGTGCTTCAGGCTACTAAGCTTTTACAGGAGGATGGGGAAATAGGGGATTCCCTTTCCCTGGTAAATAATGTAATAGTAATGCAGTCCTGTTGCCGCAGAAGCTTTATCAGAGGGGCTTTTCTTGTTGCCGGTTCCATCAGTGATCCGGAAAAGTTTTACCATTTTGAGATTGTCTGTCCCAGCCAGGATAGGGCAGAACAGGTTCAGGCGATTATTAAAACTTTTGGTATTGATGCGAAAATGGTGATCCGCAAGAAATATTTTGTAGTATATATCAAGGAAGGCAGCCAGATTGTAGATATTTTAAATGTGATGGAGGCGCCCATAGCCCTGATGAAACTGGAAAATATCCGGATTGTCAGAGGGATGAGGGGGCAGGTCAACCGACAGGTCAACTGCGAAACTGCCAACATTAACAAAACGGTATCCGCCGCTGTAAGGCAGATGGAAGATATTGTTTATATACGAGATACGATAGGACTTCATAACCTGCCGGAAAATTTAGAGGAGATTGCCTCGCTTCGCCTGGCAAGACCTGATGCAAGTTTAAAAGAGCTTGGAGAAGCTCTGGATCCTCCCGTAGGCAAGTCTGGTGTCAACCACCGGCTTAGAAAATTGGGCGCTATAGCCCAGGAGCTGAGGGAGAGCGCTGTAAACGGGACAGAAGAAACGCTGTCTTGAAGAAATGAGGAGGAAAATTATGGTAAGAAAGACAATTACAGTTCAGTTGACTGCAGGCCTGGAAGCCAGACCTATTGCGATGCTTGTTCAGGTAGCAAGTCAGTATGACAGTAAAATCTATGTGGAGACAGGTACAAAACGGGTGAATGCAAAGAGCATTATGGGGATGATGACGTTGGGAATATCTGTTGGCGAAGATGTGACTGTAACTGCGGACGGCGCAGATGAGGAGAAAGCAATCGCCGAAATTGAAGCATATTTAAGTGATAAATAACAGCGTCCAGAGTGAAACAATTATGATTTGCGACCGGCTTTTTATGCCGGTCGTACTTTTTACTCGAAACAATGAGGGAAGTTAGAGTTTACGGGAGAAGAAAATGGCTTTTACACATTTGCACGTCCATACAGAATACAGTCTGCTGGACGGTTCCAGTAAAATTAAAGAATTGGCGGCCAGGGCGAAGGAACTGGGGATGGACAGCCTGGCGATTACGGATCACGGTGTTATGTACGGCGTCATTGATTTTTATCGGGCCTGCAGGGAAGTGGGGATTAAACCGATTATTGGCTGCGAGATTTACGTATCCCCTGGTTCCAGATTTGACAGGGAGACGGTAAACGGCGAGGATCGATATTACCATCTGGTGTTGTTAGCGGAAAATAACCAGGGATACCAGAACCTGATGAAGATCGTATCCAAAGGCTTTGTGGAGGGTTTTTATTATAAACCCAGGGTGGATTATGAGGTGCTGGAGCAGTACCATGAAGGCATTATTGCCACAAGCGCCTGTCTGGCAGGAGAGATACCCAGATATTTGATGCGGGGGATGTACGAAGAAGCCAAACGGTCAGCCCTTCACTATCAGGAGATCTTTGGCAGACATAATTTCTTTTTAGAGCTTCAGGACCATGGCATACCGGCACAAAGACAGGTAAACCAGGGGATTCTCAGGCTTTCCAAAGAACTGGGCATTGATCTGGTAGCCAGCAATGACAGCCACTACACGCTGAAAGAGGACTGGAAGGCCCATGATATTCTGCTGTGCATCCAGACCGGTAAAAAGGTAACAGATGAAAACCGGATGCGGTATGAGGCAGAAAAGTTCTATTTAAAGTCAGAAGATGAGATGAGAGAACTGTTTCCCTATGCGCCGGAGGCCCTGGAAAATACGCATAAAATTGCAGAAAGATGCAATGTGGAAATTGAATTTGGAGTGACGAAGCTGCCAAAATATCAGGTTCCGGAAGGATACGATTCCTGGAGCTATTTAAATCATCTCTGTGAAGAGGGATTTGCGAAACGGTATCCGGAGGATGACGGAACTCTCCATGACAGAATGGTTTACGAGCTGGACACCATTCACGCCATGGGATATGTGGACTACTTCTTAATCGTATGGGATTTCATTCATTTTGCAAAATCTCACGGTATCAGCGTAGGCCCTGGGCGTGGCTCTGCGGCTGGAAGCGTAGTCTCCTATGCGCTGGCCATTACTAACATTGATCCTATCCGCTATAACCTGTTGTTTGAGCGATTTTTAAATCCAGAGCGAGTATCCATGCCGGATATTGATATTGACTTCTGTTACGAGCGGCGTCAGGAAGTCATTGACTATGTAGTGGAAAAATATGGAAAAGACCAGGTGGCCCAGATTGTAACCTTTGGTACTTTGGCTGCAAAAGGTGTAGTACGAGACGTAGGAAGAGTGCTGGATCTGCCCTACGCCCAGTGCGACGCCATAGCTAAAATGATCCCCGGGGATTTGGGCATGACTCTGGAAAAGGCATTGAAAACCAGTCCGGATCTGCGGGATGCTTACAACAGCGACGATCAGGTTAAGTATCTCATTGACATGGCAATGCGGTTAGAAGGACTTCCCCGCCATACTTCCATGCATGCGGCCGGAGTTGTTATCAGCCGTACCAGTGTAGATGAATATGTTCCTTTATCCAGGGCGGCGGATGGCACCATTACCACTCAGTTCACTATGACTACATTGGAGGAGCTGGGGCTTTTAAAAATGGACTTTTTAGGCCTCAGAACCCTGACAGTCATTCAGAATGCCTGCGATCAGGTAGAGAAAAACAGGGGAATCCACATAGACGTAGACAAGATTGACTACAATGACAAACAGGTTTTGGAATCCATTGGAACCGGACGGACAGACGGGGTGTTCCAGGTGGAAAGTTCTGGTATGAAAAGCTTTATGAAAGAATTAAAGCCAAGCAGCCTGGAAGATATTATTGCAGGAATTTCCCTGTACCGTCCAGGACCTATGGATTTTATTCCAAAATATTTAAAGGGGAAAAACAATCCGGAAACCATTACCTACGACTGTCCGCAGCTGGAACATATTTTAAGCCCTACTTACGGCTGCATTGTCTACCAGGAGCAGGTTATGCAGATTGTACGGGATCTGGCCGGATATACTCTGGGACGAAGCGATTTAGTCCGCAGGGCCATGGCGAAAAAGAAAGCCGCAGTTATGGAAAAGGAGAGGCAGAATTTCGTTTACGGAAATCCGGAAGAAGGAGTAAAGGGCTGTGTTGCCAATGGCATTGATGAAAAGATTGCCAATCACATTTATGATGAAATGATTGATTTTGCAAAGTACGCCTTTAATAAATCCCATGCTGCCGCTTACGCTGTGGTTTCCTATCAGACCGCCTATTTAAAATATTACTATCCGGCAGAGTTTATGGCTGCTCTCATGACTTCTGTTATGGATAACTTAACCAAGCTGTCGGAATATATCATCACCTGCAGACAGATGGGACTTGCCATACTGCCTCCTGACATTAATGCAGGAGAAAGCGGATTTTCTGTAGATGGAGAAGGAATCCGGTACGGCCTGTCTGCAATTAAGAGCATTGGAAAATCAGTTGTAGAGGCCATTGTAGAAGAGCGGAGAGCCAACGGGCTGTTCCATTCCCTGGAAGATTTTGTAGAGAGAATGAGCAATAAAGAGGTTAATAAACGGACGCTGGAAAACTTTATCCGTTCCGGCGCTTTGGACTGCCTTCCAGGAAACCGCCGCCAGAAAATTTTAGTGGCTCCGGAGATTATTGACAATAAAAATCGGGAGAAGAAAAACTCCATGGCAGGCCAGCTCAGTCTCTTTGATTTTGCAGGAGAAGAGGAAAAATCGGATTTTCAGGTGACCTTTCCCAATGTAGAGGAATTTACCAAGGAAGATATTCTGGCAGGAGAAAAAGAAACCCTGGGCATTTATATCAGCGGCCATCCCCTGGAAGCCTATGCCAAAAGCCTTCAGGACAATACCAATGCGTCTGCCATAGATTTTGTAGTGGATGAGGAAACCAATCTGGCTGCCCTTTCCGACGGTCAGCATGTGACTATTGGAGGCATGATTACAGACAAGACGGTTAAGACCACCAAAAATGGCAAGATGATGGCATTTCTCACTATAGAAGATTTGACCGGCTCTGTAGAAGTTCTGGTATTTCCGAAAAATTATGAAGCCCAGAGGGAGCTTTTTGTAGAAGATGCCAAGCTGTTTATTCAGGGAAGAGTGTCTCTGGGAGAAGAGCCGGCAGGAAAGCTGATATTAGAAAAAGCCCTTTCGTTTTCCAAGCTGCCCAGAGAGCTGTGGATCAAGTTTTCAGACATGGAGGCATACCACAGATGGGAACAAAAGCTTTTGGACGCTTTGTCACAGTCCGAGGGAGGCGATTCGGTTGTAATCTATCTGGAAAAAGAGCATGCGAAAAAAGTGATGCCTTCCAACTGGAGAGTGGAGATCGGAAAAGAACTGACAGACCGGCTGTCTGGATACTTTGGAGAGGATAACGTGCGGACTGTAGAAAAAAGGTTAGGAAAAATTTGAAAAAATTTTAACGATTTTCTGCGGATAGGTCTTGATAAACAATGTAAAATGCTTTAGAATATGTGATGTATGGAAAAAAATACTTTTTAAATGGATAAATGTTCTAATTATCTGAAAGACTATCTCGCAGAGAGGGAGGCATATTATTTATGGCTAAAAAAGTGAAAACCATTGGCGTACTGACCAGCGGAGGCGATGCACCTGGAATGAATGCGGCAATTCGCGCGGTTGTAAGAACTGCAATCCACGAAGGCTTAAAGGTAAAAGGCATCATGCGAGGATATGCAGGTCTTCTTCAGGAAGAAATTGTAGACATGGACAGTACCAGTGTTTCCGATATTATTAATAGAGGCGGTACGATTTTATATACGGCCCGCTGTCAGGAGTTTACAACTAAAGAAGGCCAGGAGCTGGGCGCTGAGATTTGCCACAGACATGGCATTGACGGGATTGTCGTTATCGGCGTGCCAAGAGTGCGGTAGTCGGCATTTCCGGTGGGTTGGATTCTACATTGGCAT
>CALHQJ010000136.1 GCA_938036545.1 uncultured Clostridium sp.
TGACACAGCTTTTTATACCAGATTTCCCGCCGTCCTGAATAGTTACTGCTGAATTAGTTAAAGTCCTCTTTATCTCCGTGTGCAAACTCGATAAATTTGCCGGTTCCAATTGCCACTGCGGTCAGCGGATCTTCTGCGACCATGGTATTGATTCCAGTCTTTTCCTCGATCAGGGCGTCTAAGCCGCTAAGCAGAGAACCGCCGCCGGTCAGCACAATTCCTCTCTCAAAAATATCTGCCGCCAGTTCTGGTGGTGTGCGCTCTAATACGCTGTGAACCGCATCTACAATCTGCATAGCCGGTTCTCTTAATGCCTCTAAAGTCTCGTCAGAAGTAACTACAATGGTCTTAGGAAGACCGGTTACCAGGTTACGGCCACGGACTTCCATGGTTAAAACCTCCGGCCTGCGGTATGCAGCGCCAATGTTGATCTTGATTTCCTCTGCAGTTCTCTCACCAATCAGCAGATTGTGTTTCTTTCTCATATAACGGACTAATGCCTCGTCAAAGTCATCACCCGCTACTTTAATAGAAGTGCTGACTACTGTACCGCCCAGGGAAATAACCGCAATATCCGCAGTACCGCCTCCAATATCTACAATCATGTTGCCGCACGCCTTGGAAATGTCAATGCCTGCTCCAATGGCTGCCGCTACCGGCTCTTCAATAATGGATACTTCTCTGGCTCCTGCCTGATAAGTTGCATCCTCAACCGCCTTTTTCTCTACCTCTGTAGCGCCGCTGGGAATACAGACACTGATACGGGGCTTACGCAGTGTTTTCTTTCCTACTGCTTTATTGATAAAGTATTTTAACATTTTTTCCGTAACCGTATAATCAGAAATAACGCCCTGACGCAGCGGGCGTACTGCAACGATATTGCCCGGAGTACGTCCAATCATCAAACGTGCCTCCTCGCCAATCGCCATAATCTTATTATTATCGCGGTCAATTGCCACAACGGAAGGTTCTTTTAAAACAACGCCTTTTCCCTTAATATAAACCAGAATACTGGCAGTACCCAGGTCAATTCCAATGTCATTGGACATCATGGTAAACATATATTAATTTCCTCCAAATTTAGCACCTGTGTGCAAAACTGTAAATTAGTTGTAAGACTCCTATCTTATTATATACAATCCCGAAGAGTTTTCAAAGGGTTTATTTATTTTTTATAGAGTTTATTCTTTTTTTATTATGCCGTCATATTTCGGACACAATTTACAGATATACTATAACCAAGTTATCCGAAAGGATAACGAGCCTTTGTTTCAAGTGGTTACTTGAAATCACAAAGCTTTTTCATACTCATACCGGACGGTGCGAACCGTCCGGCCCCCCTAAACATTTTCTTATTTATTATACCTACCATTCCCGAAAATCCCACAGGCGCCACCCTGTGGGATTTTTGTATGCATCCATATCTGTGTAACAGCTATTATCCTCTTAAAACTTATCTTCTTAAAGATTATACTCTCAAAGACCAGTCGCTGCAGTCCAATACCCTGGTTGCCAGTCCCTCGTAAAACTCCGGCTCATGACAGATCAGCACAACGCTTCCTTTATAGGCCATCAGCGCCCGGCGAAGCTCATCCTTTGCGTCCACATCCAAATGGTTGGTAGGCTCGTCCAGAAGCAGTACATTGGTTTCCCGATTGATAAGTTTACACAATCTCACCTTTGCCTGCTCACCGCCGGAAAGGACCCGAACCTGGCTTTCGATATTTTTCGTAGTCAGACCGCATTTTGCAAGAGCTGCCCGAACCTGATACTGGGTATAGGATGGAAATTCTTTCCAGATTTCTTCAATGCAGGTCGTGGTATTGCCTGGCGCCATTTCCTGTTCAAAATATCCCAGGTATAAGTAATCTCCCAGTTCAACAGTTCCGGACAGGGCCGGAACCTCTCCTAAGATGCTGCGCAGCAGAGTTGTCTTTCCGATACCATTGGCTCCTTTTAAAACCAGCTTTTCTCCCCGTTCCATAGACAGGTTAATCGGTCTGGACAAGGGTTCATCATACCCAATTACCAAATCATGAGTTTCAAAAATATATTTTCCAGCAGCCCTGGCTTCCATAAAGTGAAATTCCGGCTTCGGCTTCTCCCTTGCCAGTTCGATCACTTCCATTTTATCCAGTTTTTTCTGACGGGACATAGCCATATTACGGGTAGAAACCCTGGCTTTATTGCGGGCCACAAAGTCTTCTAACTGGGCAATCTCCTGCTGCTGTCTCTTATAAGCAGCTTCCAACTGAGCCTGCTTTACTGCGTAAACTTCCTGGAACTTATCATAGTCTCCTACATATCGATCCAGACGCTGATTTTCCATATGATAAATAATATTCACCACACTGTTTAAAAACGGGATATCGTGGGAAATCAGAATAAACGCATTTTCGTATTCCTGAAGGTAACGCTTCAGCCATTCAATATGCTGGACGTCCAGATAGTTGGTCGGCTCGTCTAACAGCAGAATATCCGGCTTTTCCAACAGCAGTTTTGCCAGCAGTACCTTGGTTCTCTGGCCTCCGGAAAGCTCTGCCACATCCTTTTCCAATCCCAGCTCATTTAGCTCAAAGGCCCTGGCAATCTCTTCTACCTTTGCGTCAATAACATAAAAATCATGAGCCATGAGAAGATCCTGAATGGTTCCCAGTTCTTCCATCATCGCCGTCATCTCGTCTTCTGAAGCTTCTCCCATTTTATCGCAGATTTCATTCATCTGGGCTTCCATATCAAACAGAAAGCCAAACGCACTTTTTAACACGTCTCGAATGGTCATTCCAGCTTCTAAAACCGTATGCTGATCCAGATAGCCAACCCGCACGTTTTTCGCCCATTCTACCTTGCCTTCGTCCGGCATCAGCTTATCTGTAATAATGCTCATAAATGTGGACTTGCCTTCTCCATTGGCCCCTACCAGGCCAATATGTTCCCCTTTCAAAAGGCGGAACGAAACATCTGTAAAAATCGCTCTGTCACCAAAGCCGTGACTTAAGTGTTCTACATTTAAAATACTCATAGAAAAACCTCTTTATCTTCAACCTGTTTTCGTTTATAATACCAATATCCATTCAGGAAGGTACGCCGTCTCAAACGCTGCCTCCCCTCATTTTACACGATAGCTTTCATTCTGACAAGCAGAAAGGACATTACTATGTATACTTATCCCTGGTATCACTGGCTTACATTTTTTTATATATACTGTTTTTTAGGCTGGATTATCGAATCCTCCTTTGTTTCTTTCCAAAAGCGCCGCCTGGTCAACAGAGGCTTTTTAAGGCTTCCCTTGCTTCCCCTCTATGGAACCGGAGCCGTAATGATGCTGTGGGTTTCTCTTCCGGTAAAAGACAACTTAGTCCTGGTCTACATTGCAGGCTTTTTCGCCGCATCTGCCCTGGAATACGTTACCGGATGGGTCATGGAACGATTGTTCAAGGTGCGTTACTGGGATTACAGCGACCAGAAGTTCAATATTAACGGGTATGTGTGCCTTGGCACGTCTATTGCCTGGGGCTTTTTAACAATTTTGATGACAGAGGTGCTTCATAAACCTATTGAAAGATTTGTCCTTACATTAAACCCTGCTATCGAGTTTATATTCCTGTCCATTGTTACCGTACTGTTCGTCATCGACACCATACAGTCCGTCAGGGCTGCCCTGGATTTGAGGCACACCCTGGAATCTCTCACCAAAATCAAAGCCGAGCTGGAAGATTTACAGGTGCAGATGGCCTTGTTAAAAGCTGAAGCTTCCGACCGTGCTGATGATATTCTGGAAGGCGTCCGCGACTGGGCTGCCGATCTCCATGAAGCCAGACTGGAACGTGTCTCTGCCATCCGTGAGGAAGCAGCGTCCATTCGGGAAGAGGCTTCCTCCATCCGGGAAGAGGCTGCGGCGATTCGGGAAAGCGCAAAGGAACAGCTCGCTTCCAGAAGACGGGAGCTTCGCGGAAAATACGGGCAGCTGGAACTTCCTGATTTGGCCAAACGAATCGAGGCACTTCGGGAACGCCGCCGTCAGCTTGGCCGCCGTTTAACCTTCTATCACAGAAGTCTGTTAAAAGGCAATCCAAATGCCACCTCCAAACGGTTCAGCGAAGCCTTTAAGGATTTAAAAAAATACCTGGAACAGGACAAATAAAACAAAAGCTGCGAAAGATGAATGTTTCTGCTCATCTTCGCAGCTTTTTTAATTCAACTGTAACTGTTATCTTTACTTTAACATCTCATCAACCATAGCCTGTACAGCAGCGCCCATTTCCTCTGCCTTCTTGTCTGCATCCTCTAAGGAAGCTCCCTTTACGCCATAGTAGAACTTGATCTTCGGCTCGGTTCCGGAAGGTCTTACACACATCCAAACGCCGTCTTCCATGTCATAGTACAATACATTTGAAGAAGGAAGACCGGTTGGCTTCACTTCCCCAGTTGTGAGATCCTTAATGGTATCCAGCTTGTAATCTCTGGCAGAAAGCACCTTATAGCCGCCAACCTCTGCCGGAGTATTGGTACGCAGGTTTTCCATAATTGCCTGAATCTTAGCAAGTCCTTCAATGCCGGACAGACCAATGGACTTCACTGCATCTTTATAGTAGCCGTATTTCTCATACATGGCAATCATAGCATCCCACAGGGTCATGTTCTGAGCCTTGTAGTATGCAGCTGCTTCGCACAATGCAGCAGTTGCGGAAATCGCATCTTTATCGCGGGCATAGCTTCCAATCAGGCAGCCGTAGCTTTCTTCCATGCCAAACAGATAAGTTCCCTTTCCGGTAGTTTCGTTCTTTAAAATCTGCTGTCCGATCCACTTAAATCCGGTCAGCACTTCAATCAGTTCTACATCATAAGCCTTGGCAACTGCATCAATCAGATTGGTAGAAACGATAGATTTTACAACCTGTCCGTCTGCCGGAATCTTTCCTGCCGCCTTCTTCTGGCTCAGCACGTATTCGCACAGCAGAGCGCCGGACATATTTCCGGTCAGCGGAATATATTCGCCGGACTTGTCATCCTTTACGTAAACGCCTAAACGGTCTGCATCCGGATCCGTTGCCAGAACCAGATCTGCGTTCTTCTCTTTTGCCATCTTTAATCCCAGTTCAAAAGCTTCTTTTGCTTCTGGGTTTGGATAGCTTACGGTTGGGAAATTGCCATCTGGCAGTTCCTGCTCCGGAACTACGTATACATGTTCAAAGCCCAGTTCTTTCATAACCCGTCTTGCCGGAATGTTTCCGGTTCCATGAAGAGGAGTATAAATAATGGTAATCTGATCCTGCATCTCATCGATAGCTTTCTGATTTACAACCTGAGCCTTGACCTGAGCAATGTATTTATCATCAATTTCTTTGCCGATTACTTCATATTTTCCTGCTGCCACTGCGGAAGCTTCATCGGTAGTTTTCACAGTAGAAAGATCCTCGATTGCCAGAACTTCCTCTGTAACGCCTTTGTCGTGAGGCGGTGTAAACTGGGCGCCGTCCTCCCAGTATACCTTATATCCATTATACTCCGGCGGATTGTGGCTGGCAGTAATATTAATACCCGCAATGCATCCCAGCTCACGAACTGCAAAAGACAGCTCCGGTGTCGGACGTAAGGATTCAAATTTATATGCTTTAATGCCGTTTGCTGCCAGAGTCATAGCTGCTTCCATAGCAAACTCCGGGGACATGCGGCGGGAATCGTAAGCAATGGCAACGCCCTTGTCTGCTCCGCCCTGCTTAATAATGTAATTAGCCAGACCCTGAGTTGCACGGCGCACTACATAAATATTCATCCGGTTAATACCTGCGCCGATAATGCCCCGCAAACCGGCAGTACCAAATTCCAGATCCATGTAGAACCGCTCTTTTATCTCGTTTTCATCCCCCTCAATGGCTTTCAATTCAGCCTTGGTTGCCTCATCAAAATACGGATTTGACAGCCATTCGTTGTAAATCTTCATGTAATCCTTCATAAAACCATTTACTCCCTTCTCTGTCTCTGAAAGAAAACTGGCAAAAATCTCATCAGCCCTCTTTTTATCTACAAAAATTATACTATATCGCCTAGAAAAAAGAAAGTTCTTTTTCAGTATTTTATCTCCTGGAGAAAGGCTTTTCTGGCTCCTTCCTGTTCCTGCAAAACCCTTAATTTGTCTGTATTTCTGGCCGGAATCCACGCTTTATTTGCATTGTAGTAATAGTTAAGCTGCTTCCAGTATTTTTCCGGATACAAAAAGAGATAGTAAAGGCATTTTCTCTCCTGTTCCGTCATTGGCAGAATGCGCTCATAGGCGTCCAGCATCATGGAACCAAGACGGAGATTCCATCCGTGTCTTTCCATAACTTTACGCATAAAACGGTATAAATCTGCAGTCTGAATCCCCAGATGCATTCGATTATAGTCTACAATCGCCACATAATGATTTCCCATTAAAACATGGTGGTGATCCAAATCCCCATGACTTAAAAACAGGGAAATTTCTCCCTCTGCCTCTATGTCTCTAAGCCCTTCTTCCGCTTCTATAGCCTGTTCAAAAAATTGGGAGTAACTGTCAATTACACACAGTTCAAACTCACTCTTTCCCCGTTTTCCTCGTATAAAACTTCTGGCCCGTTTCATTTCCCGATTATGGCGGCTCATTTCTTCATGCAGCGGTTTTGCCACAATAGAGCCCATCTTCCATTCCTCTTTAAAATCCACTCTCCGCAAAAGCTGATGCAGCATACCGATTCTGGTAACTGCGCTGCGAATTTCTGAATATTCTTTCAGATTGCATTCCCTGTCCTGAAACCAGTCTTTCAGGATAAAGCAGGTTCCGTCTCCGGCATTTGTAAACAGGCCTTCTTCCAGACTTCTCACATACTGGTCTGCTTTTAAGCCGCTGCTGTCCTGCAGAGTTTCCAATACCTCTGCCTCAAATTCCAGCCTGCGGACAGTTCCTCTGTATTCCTTCAAAATACGGCAGCCTTTGTCTGTATCCAAAATCCATGCGCCCCGTCCCTTTTTTACGCCGTAAACCTCCATATCATACTGTTCCAGCACGTCCATATACCGCTCTGTCATAGCGAACCCCTCCAACTTCTGCTTTTTGTAGTCTCTTATAAGCTATTTCTAAAGTATGAAAACGAGTCCTGGATTATGACCAGTAAAAAAGCCCGAGCGCAGGCATATTCTCATTCTATGCCTGCTGCTCGGACTCTCTTTTCAAAGCGGCTTCAATTAACGTTTCTTTTTGATTGTATTCCGGATGTTCCAGTACCATGCCTAATAGTGCATTTAAGGCTTCTCCTACCTTTTTTCCCGGCTGGATTCCTGCATCCATCAAGTCTCTTCCGCTGACTGCAAGCTGCTTTAAAGAAAGGCAGTCTCCGGCACAGCGGATTTCCCTGCTAAGACGGGTAATTTCTCCTGATGGGTCAACATTTCTCAAAACCAGCAGATCGTCATACAGTTCCGGAGTCATCTGGCTCATAATTTTACGCAGTTCAGCCTTTTGCGGCGTCAATGGCGTTTTAATAAAACGCAGCAGAACTTTCACCCGATTGATCGTGTCATTGTCTGATTTTAACTGTTTTAAAATTCTTCCTGCTTTTTCCTCTGTTTCATTCTGTAAAAAAGCGGCCCAGCGAAGGTGTTTCTTGTCCGGAAGTCTCGGATCAATAACTGGAAGAGGGAATGAAACATCCGTAAAATCCGCCGAAATAAATGGCGCCATTCCAGTTTCATATACCATTCTGATCCGGTTTGGATGAGCCGAGGTCAGCAGCTTGCTTAGTTCTGCCAAAATCCGTTCTTTGCTGACATTCATCAGGTTGGGCGCAATGACACGGATTGCCTCATAGGTGGCCGGTTCAATCTCAAATCCCAGCTGTGCTGAGAAACGGACTGCACGGAGAATCCTTAATGCATCTTCTGTAAATCTGTCTATGGGATTGCCCACACAGCGGATTAATCCGGATTTTAAATCCTCCACTCCGCCAAAAGCGTCCACAATTCCGTTCTGGCTGCTGTAAGCCATAGCATTAATTGTAAAATCCCGCCGTTTTAAATCTTCAATCAGATTAGAAGTAAACTGAACTTCTTTTGGATGGCGGCCGTCCTCGTATTCTCCGTCAATCCGGTATGTCGTTACTTCATAGCCCACCTTGTCCACCATAATCGTAACGGTTCCATGGGCAATTCCGGTATCAATGGTCCGTCGAAAAATCGCCTTTACCTGCTCCGGACGGGCCGAAGTGGTAATATCCCAGTCTTCCGGCTTCCGTCCAAGCAGGCTGTCTCGGACACAGCCGCCTACAGCGCTGGCTTCATATCCATGATCATTCAGCCGTGTTATAATCTCTTCTACTGCCTCTGGAAGCTGTATTTCCATAGGGGCTGCCTCCTTTCGCTCTGAATTTGTGCCAGATTTCCCGTCATCCTGAATAGTTGCCTTTAAATTAATATGCCTTGCCCCAGTATACCATCTTCGTAGCAGGTTTTCCACAATATACGCAGGTATCAGACAGTTTTTCCTGATTAAACGGCATACAGCGGGAAGTAACGCCTGCCTCTTCTTTCAGCTTTTCTTCGCACTCCTGGCATCCGCACCACATTGCCTTGATAAATCCTGGTTTATTCTCTGCAATGTCCTTTAACTCGTCTAATGTCAGAGCTGTATAGGTATGTGCGTCTCTGTGTTTTCTGGCTCTCTCCAGCATATCGGACTGAATCTGATCTAATAAATCTGCAACCTTGCTTTCCAGCTCATCCAGGCTGACAAACAGTTTTTCATGGGTATCGCGGCGTACCAGAACAGCCTGATTTTTCTCAATATCCTTCGGTCCGATTTCAATACGTACCGGAATACCACGCATTTCGCTTTCATTAAACTTCCATCCAGGACTCTTGTCACTGTCATCTACTTTTACGCTAAAGTTAGACAGACGGTCTTTCAGCTCAAATGCCTTATCTAAAACGCCTTCTTTTCTCTGCTGGATCGGAACAATTACCACCTGGGTCGGAGCAATGCGAGGAGGAAGCACCAGACCCTCATTATCTCCGTGTACCATGATAATTCCGCCGATTAAACGGGTAGAAATACCCCAGGAAGTCTGATGAACATACTTTAACTGATTGTCTTTGTCACTGTACTGAATCTCAAATGCCTTTGCAAATCCGTCGCCGAAGTTGTGGCTGGTTCCGGACTGCAGTGCCTTTCCATCATGCATCAGCGCTTCAATGGTATAGGTTGCTTCAGCGCCTGCAAACTTCTCTTTATCTGTCTTACGTCCGCGAATTACCGGCATTGCCAGAACTTCCTCGCAGAAATCAGCATAAATGTTTAACATCTGCTCGGTTCTCTCCTGAGCCTCTTCTGCTGTAGCATGAGCCGTATGGCCTTCCTGCCATAAAAATTCTCTGGAACGCAGGAATGGACGGGTTGTCTTTTCCCAACGCACTACAGAACACCACTGGTTGTAAACCTTTGGCAGATCTCTGTAGGAATGGATGTCTCTTGCATAAAAATCACAGAATAAGGTCTCGGAAGTAGGTCTTACGCACATTCTCTCCTGAAGAGGCTCTAATCCGCCGTGAGTTACCCAGGCAACCTCCGGAGCAAATCCCTCTACGTGATCTTTTTCTTTCTGAAGCAGGCTTTCCGGAATAAACATTGGCATATAGACGTTGCGAACGCCTGCCGCTTTAAAACGTTTGTCTACTTCTTTCTGGATGTTTTCCCAGATTGCATATCCGTCCGGCTTAATTACCATACATCCTTTTACGCTGGAATAATCAATTAACTCTGCTTTTTTTACTACGTCCGTATACCACTGGGCAAAATCTTCTTCCATGGACGTAATGGCCTCTACCATTTTCTTATCGTTTGCCATCTTCTCTCTCTCCTTTCAACCAAAAGAGAATCCTGTTTTGGCAGGATTCTCCGCCTGCGGCGGG
>CALHQJ010000137.1 GCA_938036545.1 uncultured Clostridium sp.
CAGTCAAAAACTCTTCCGCTTTATGGGACGTCCGGAGTCCAGCAACACGCTCCGGCTATACTGCTCTGGTAAATCCCATCCGCCATGTATTCCTTACCGGGCCGAAAGGAATTGGAAAATCAACGTTGATTCAAACTGTATTAAGCCGCTTTTGCGGTAAAGCCGGCGGATTTTTTACTATAAAAACAGACCGTTATCTGGAACATTTCCATACCGTTCATCTCATTCCGACAGGGGAACCGCTAATCCCAACCGAAAAAAATTTTTTGTTTGTATGCCAAAATACGGATGACGGCATTGACGCACGGTTCGATCAGCTAGGCTGTCAGGCTCTCAGGCAGACTGCAGGCTGCCCATTAATCATCATGGATGAACTGGGGCCCCATGAAGCCGGTGCAAAACGGTTTCACCAGATGGTTCTGGATACACTAGATGGCCCTGTTCCTGTTTTTGGGGATTCCACATTAATCAGAAAAGGCATGGAAAAAATGAACCTTTTTCACATGCTTCACATGCCTTTTTCCATACTTCTTTGTCTCCCTGAATCCGATTTCATTCATTAAAAATCCTCGCCCCGCTTAATCAGCTCTACCAGCTTTTCTTTATTTTTAATTACTACAACTCCCTCTTCTTTATCAATGCATCCGTCTCTTCTCAATATAGCAAAAATACGGGACACCGTTACCGGATGAGTCCCCAGATATTTTGACATTTCCACAAAGGTAATATTTTTGGGAATTACCATTTTTCCGTCTATTTCCAGGTAGGCTTCTAACAAAAGCCGGCAAAAACGGATCCCTGCACTTTCTTCAAGTTCCTGTTGAAAATGCTCCAGCAAATCCAGATAATTTACCGTTAACGCCTGAATAACCAGCCGGTTAAACGTCATGTCGCTGTCCAGCAGCTTCTGGCATACTGCGCCGCTTAGCTGATACAATTCACATCGGGTCTTTGCAACGAGAGAAATCTGGCAATGGCCGACTCTTCTGGAACGGTTTTCAAAAAAACTTGGACCTATTGCCTGAATCAAAAACGGAGCAAATCCTATTAAACGTTGGCTGCCAATGTATAAGTAAATTCTCTCGTCTCCCTCCAGAGTATTATTTGTCATTGCCACAACGCCGGACATAAGAAAATATGCCGCTTTTTCTTCCTCATCACAAAGAGCATTATAGATCATTTCCCCACGCTGAACTTCTATCTTTTTACCATAATTTAAAAAACGATCAAACAGAACCTTTTCCACGTTCCTGTCTCCTTACATCATAATTCACAGCTATCATACCATAATTTTTATAAATTTGCCAGATTTCCCAACAACATAGCCTATGTTATCGCAATGCTTTTGTATGATATGTTAAAATAATAACAAATTAATGTTATGGAGGTATCTACAATGAATAGGAAAAGTTTTCCTGTCAGCCTTAAGGCAGTTCACGCTATCATAGGCGTGTCTATTATGTTGCTCTTTCCCCATCTTCCTTTTACCCTTCCCAAGGTAACTCCGGTAGGAATGGAAATTCTGGGAATCTTTATTGGAACCTTGTATTTATGGACCACCGTTGATCCGGTCTGGGCCAGCCTGCTGTCTATTTTTATGGTGGGCGTTTCCAGTTATGCCCCAATGGGCCAGGTGCTTCAAAGCGCTTTTGGTGCTCCTGTTGTTGTACAGATGTTCTTCTTAATGATTGTTATGAACTGTCTGGTACACAATCGCCTGACTGCCTATATCGGCCGCTTTTTCCTGACTTTAAAAATCAATAACGGAAGACCCTGGGTATTCTCTGCCATGCTGATGTTCGGCTCCATGCTGATGTCTGCATTTATCGGCCCCTTTTCCCCGATCTTTCTGTTCTGGCCGGTTCTTTATGATATTTTCCAGGACATTGGAATGAAAAAGGGCGACAAATATCCTACTATCATGGTTATTTTAGTTGCATTTGGCGCCATGTTAGGTTTCCCAGTGCCGCCTTACAGCGGAAACAGCCTGGCTTTGCTTAACAATTTCTCTACTATTACAGAAAACATGGGTAATAAAGTTGTTGTCAACAATGCTTCTTATATGTTCCTGGCTATCCTGCATGCAGTAATCGCCCTGGTTGTCATTATTTTATTCTGTAAATTTGTACTTCGCCCAGATGTAAGCAAATTAAAGAATCTGGATGTGGAAAAGCTGAAAAAGAATCCGCTTCCTCCTTTAAATAACAATCAGAAATTTATGGCAGTAACCTTTATTCTATATATTTTGTCCATGCTGCTTCCAAGTATTTTGCCAAAAACCGGCTTTATCGGATTCTTAAGCCAGAACAGTTACGGCATTGCCATTGGATATACGGCTGTCCTTGCCTGTGTAAATTTAAATAAAGGCGATTCTACGCCGGTTCTTCCATTTGGAAAGGTAATGTCCAACTTTGCATGGCCAACGTTCTTCTTGTGTACATCCGCCATCCTGTTAGGCAACGTACTGACAAATGAATCCACGGGAATCTCTGCATTCCTGAATGTGATTTTAGGACCGATTTTCCAGAATATGTCCTCCGTAACCTTCTGTCTCATGCTCATGGTAATTACGGTAATCTTAACAAACCTGTGCAACAGTCTGGTAATCGGCATGCTGCTTCAGCCGGTTATTGCTACCTTCTGTTTAACCTCTGGCATGAATCCGGCTCCTTTGGTAGCCTTATTAATTATCTTCGTACTGTCCAGCGCCGGCATTACGCCTGCTGCTTCTCCGTTTGCAGCAATGCTTCACGGAAACAAGGACTGGCTGGAGCCAAAATACGTTTACCAGTACGCATCTATTTTTGTACTGATTGAACTGGTTATCATTTGTGCAGTTGGCATTCCAGTTTCCCTGATTCTGTTCTAAACAGTTACATCTGATTTTAAAAGGATTGAACATTTCTTAACAGGGAAATGCTCAATCCTTTTGCTTTATCTTTTACCGATACATTCTGATTAAGGAGAATACGACTATGAGCCGTCTATCCCATGGCTTTACTACAAGGGAACAATGGAAATCCTTTTTTGATGAATAGTTTGAAACCCATTCTTCCCAGGAAGTAGCTGCATGTCGGGAACGGATTTTAGACTTTGTTTATACGGCTGCCCTTCTCCACGACATCGGAAGAGATGGAACAGTCAAAAAATTCCAGATATTCCGGATTTTTAGTTGATTTTATCATTCAAAATGATGCCTTAAAAAACTGTTTCCGACAGCTTCTTACAACAGGACGGCTGGAGGCATATTACCAAATCCAGCAGGAAATCGAAAGCCGTCCAGGGAAACTGATTTTCCGGTAAAACAAGAAAAGAGGTACCGCAAAATTACCTGATTTGATAATTTTGCGGTACCTCTGTCAGAACGTCTATCCTCTCATCTCCCGATCCAGATTATGGATCACTCCGGCAAAAAATTCCGGATTTCCGAATTTATCTCGGAGCATACGGCCTTTACATAACAGATGCACCCATTTCCCCTCAATATTTAAAGCGCGGTAGGAAATGGTGTGGTAGTCGATTCTGCCGTCTGCAATTTCCTGATTGCTTCTTAAAAACATCATTTCATCATCCGGATGAATCCGTTCTGCCCAAAAAGCGGCGGCATTTGGGATTACCTGATCCGGAAGGCCGAAATCCTGAACCATTTTCAGGGAGTATTTAAATTCTCCTGTTTTTAAATTTCCGATAAAAGGATAATCGCTCATGCTGGAGGAGATAGCCTCAAATAGAAAATCCCGATCAACAGGCGGAACGGAGCCGACGGTTGTCTCCGTATTTTTAAACCGTTCTTCCCTCAGCCGCTTCTTACTCATCAGGATATGGTAATCCCGTTTTTTAATATACATCTGGGCATCTGCAATGGACAGAACGTCAGAAACGGTCAGCTTGTCTCCTCCCGTAATTCCGGCCAGGCCATAGCTGAATGACACGTCATAGTTAAAGTTGTTGTCAATTTTTTTCTGATTTAAGCCGGCAATGATTTTCTGCATCCATTCTTCTGCCTGATACATGTCTTTATTCATAAATACAATAATAAATTCATCGCCGCTTAATCGGAATACAAAGTCTGCTCCCTCCAATATTCCGTCAATGGTCTGGGCTACAAATCGAAGAAGCTTGTCTCCCTCCAGATGGCCGTAGGTATCATTTACCCATTTTAAACCGTTAATATCATACAGCGCAACAGAAAACTTATCATCTTCTCCCATTGCTTTCAGCATGCCTTCCAGATGGCGCTTACCAGAATTGCGGTTACGTACTCCGGTAAGCTCATCCATGGTGGCTTCCATTGACAGCTGAAGCTGGTCGGTAATGTCTACAGAGGTCTGGATATGGTAAAGACGTCCGTTAAAGGGCTGAATCGTATCGGTATTGCTGTAAATCCGGCCATTGTACGTATTGTTTTCTCTCCACACCAACACTTTGTCAGGGCATCTTTGCAGTTCTTCAATTTTACAGAAACTACACCGCCCATTCATTCCTTTTTGAAGTTCTTTCCAGCAGGTTTTTCCAACCGGATCTTCCAGTCCGAAACTCTGCCGGAAGATGTCATTGGCATATACAATGGTGTCGGTTTCTACATCTGTGATATATACCTGTGAATTAATCTTGTCCAAAATATGTTTATAAAATTCTGCGTTAAACATGGAACCCTCCCGTACAGATAAATTTGTTTCTGTGCGGCGTTATTCCGCCTGAATAAAAATCCATTCATTTCTAAATGACTGTTACAACTATTATATCAGAATTTTATACAAAATGGTAGTTTAATCTGGTTAAAGGTTACTTCTTTCAAAAATTTTGACAATTTCAATCAAAATGTCTACGATTTTTTCCATGGACTGAACGCTGGCATATTCGTGAACGCCATGATAATTTTCTCCGCCTGTGCAGATATTCGGGCATGGCAGACCCATATAGGACAGACGGGCTCCGTCTGTGCCTCCGCGGATGGGAACCACCTTGGGAATCACGTCCAGATTTTCCATTGCCTGTTTTGCAATATCAATTAAATACATATGGGGTTCAATCTGCTGTTTCATGTTATAATAAGAATCTTTTACTATAACCTCAACAGTGCCCTGGCCGTATTTGACATTCAGGAACTCTCCGGCAGCGGCAAATACCTTCTTTTTCTCTTCAAATTTTGCTCGGTCATGATCGCGGATAATATAGTCCAGCTGGGCTTCTACCATGTCTCCCTTTATATCGCATAAATGGAAAAAGCCTTCATATCCTTCCGTATACATAGGATTCTGCTCCACCGGAAGAAGGGAGTGGAACTCCATAGCCATTAAGCTGGCATTTTTCATGGCGTTTTTCGCAGAGCCAGGATGGACGCCGCAGCCATGAACCAGTACTCTTCCGGAGGCGGCGTTAAAGTTTTCATACTCCAGTTCGCCTAATGTACCGCCGTCTACTGTATAAGCCACATCTGCTCCAAATCCTTTTACATCAAAAGCGTCTGCTCCGCATCCTACTTCCTCATCCGGTGTAAATCCGATTTTAATGGTTCCGTGGGGAATCTGTGGATTTGCCAGCAGGTATTCAGCAGCCGCCATAATTTCTGCAACGCCCGCTTTGTCATCGGAACCCAATAACGTAGTTCCGTCCGTTACGATCAGATCTTCACCAACGTACCGGTTTAAGGACGGATACTCTGCCGGAGACAGGAAAAGCTGCTTTTCTTCATTCAGGGTAATGACTCCCCCATCATAGCCTTCTACTATGCGGGCCTTTACATCCTTGCCGGAAGCGTCTGGTGAAGTATCCATATGGGAAATCAGACCCAATACCGGAACCTTTTTTTCTGTAGTTGCCGGAATGGTGGCATACACATAAGAATTGTCACTGACGCTTACGTCGGCAGCTCCCATAGCCCGAAGTTCATCTGCCAGCACATTTGCCAGTACCCTCTGTTTTTCTGTACTGGGGATTTGAGGCTGCTCGTCCATAGACTGGGTATCATAAGAAACATAACGCAAAAACTTTTCAATAACTGGTGACATGTTTAACATACTCCTTTTTTATTTTAATTGGGTAACTATTCAGGATGGCGGGAAATCTGGTATA
>CALHQJ010000138.1 GCA_938036545.1 uncultured Clostridium sp.
TAAAAGACAGCCATGCAGAAAACCATTTTGAGAAAATTTATCAAGGTACTGATTTTGGCGCTGTTGTTAAACAGCGCCATCTTTTACATAGCCTGCAGCACGGTGCTTCAAAAGACATTTGCGGAGAATATGCTGTATACCCTTAAGACCATTGACAGCTTTCTGGACTTTTCCCAGGACCTGGGCAGCCAGATTGAAAAGATGGACGGGGTTTTTCAGCAAAATGACAGCCGGATTACTGTGATTTCCAGAGATGGAACCGTGTTATGGGATACAGAGGGAGAGACTGGAGAAGCTATGGATAATCATCTGGACAGGCCGGAAATCCAGGCCGCATTTAGGGATGGATCCGGTTCGGCAGAACGGAGATCCCAGACTCTGCAGAAATACATGATTTATACGGCGTTATATTCAGAAAAGGGGGACGTGGTTCTGCGCCTGTCTGCGCCTTATTCCGGCCTGAAGGAGTTTCTGCCTATGCTGCTTCCTGCTGCCTGGCTCAGCTTTGCAGCGGCAATCATTGCTTCCTGCCTGACGACGGAGCATTTCGTATCTTCGGTAACCAGGCCTTTGCGTGAGATTGCCAGTGAGATGGAAAAGCTGAAGGGAAATGGAGACGAATTTCACTTTGAACCCTGCGAATATCCGGAAATCAATATTATTGGCAGTACAACACAGGCTATGAGCAATAATGTAAAGGAGTATTTAAAACAGCTGGATCAGCAGAGGGAAATTCGGGAAGAGTTTTTCAGCAATGCCTCCCATGAATTAAAGACTCCCATTACCTCGATTCAGGGGTATGCAGAGCTGTTAGAAAGCGGAATCGTTCAGGACAAGGCCATGCAAAAGGATTTTATCAGCAGAATCCGTAGGGAAGCCGCCAATATGAGCAGCCTGATTAACGATATTCTGATGATTTCCAGGCTGGAATCCAGAAAGGCTGTATTAAGCTATTCTGATGTCAATCTGGCCCTGGTAGTGGATGACATTGTGGACGGCCTTGGACCAGTTATGGCCCAGAATCAGGTTTATGTCCACAAGGACTGTGATCCCGTTGCTATGTGGGCAGATGAAAAGCAGATGCGGGAACTGGTTGGAAACCTGATCAGCAATGCAGTGAAATACAACCGGCAGGGCGGCCAGGTCTGGATTACGGTAAAAGAAGACAAAGAAAAGAAAGAAGCAGTAATTCAGGTAAAAGACAATGGAATGGGAATTCCAGAAGAGTCTCTTCCAAGAATTTTTGAACGATTTTACAGGGTGGAAAAAGGAAGAAGCAAAAAGGCTGGAGGCACCGGCTTGGGGCTTTCGATTGTAAAGCATATTGTTACCTATTATAAAGGAACCATAGAGGTTAAGTCCCAAATCGATTATGGAACAACCTTTCTGGTACGCCTTCCGCTAACTGCCAGGTAACAAAAAAGGTATTTTCATTTTTACAGCTCTGTGGTATACTAGGCATCAGTTTCGTATCCATGTTATGTTTGCACCAAGACAGAGAAAAGGAATGAGAGTATGCTGGACAATAAAAATTATATCAGCCGGCTCAACAGGGCAAGGCGGCGGCGCAGCCGCAGATTTGATTTTTCACGCATTGCGATTGCCGTGATAATCATAGCCGTCCTTGCATTGATGATTGGAGCCGGCATTTTTATAACAAAAAAGATGAAATCTGCTTCGTCAGACAGCCCAAGAGCAGTTGCCGGGTCTCAGGCGGAAAACGGGACGGATATAACGGAAGCCCCCACGCTTTCGCCGGAAGAGCAGGCAGAAGCAGAAAGACAGGCGGCGGCCCAGGAAGTGGTAAATGCTTACCAGAATCTGGGAATTGTCCAGGTTTCCGGCTATTTGAATATCCGTGAAACAGCAGGACCAGACGGAAAAATTATCGGAAAGCTGGAAGGAGACAGCGCCTGCGACATTTTGGCCTCTGAAGGCGAATGGTATCAGATAAGTTCCGGCGGAATCAACGGCTATATCAGCAGCGCCTATGTGCTGACTGGCGATGAGGCCAGGCAGAAGGCCCTGGAACTGGTAAAAAAGATGGCTTTAATTACGGGAGACAGCGTCAATATCCGTCAGGAGCCGGAAATTGATCCGTCTAATATTACAGGAGCAGCCATTCAGGATGAACGGTATGTAGTAGAGGAAGAACTGGACGGCTGGGTGAAAGTGCCGGAAGGTTATATCTCCGCAGATTACGTAAAGGTTCAGTATATGCTGAACGAAGCTCAAAAGCTGGATCTCCAGGCAATGGCCATTAACCAGTATAACAACCTGGTTATATCGAAGGTTAACAATTATCTGAACGTCAGGGAAGAACCCAGCATGGACGGAAAGATTATCGGTAAAATGACCAGTAAGGCAGCCGGTGAGATTTTAGACGATTCTGTTGAAGGCTGGTATAAGATTAAGTCCGGAAAGATAACCGGTTATATTTCTTCTGATCCTCAGTATACCGCTACCGGACAGGAGGCGAAAGATATTGCTACCGGTACGGCAACGCTGATGGCGGTAGTCAATACGGATATGTTAAACGTCCGGACAGAGCCATCTACCGATGCGTCTATCTGGACCCAGATTTCCAAGGAAGAGCGGTATCCAGTTTTAAATCAGTTAGATGGATGGGTAGAAATCGAGCTGGATGCAGGTGATGAAGAGGGCAGTGTGGACAAGGCTTACGTTTCCACCAGGGACAATAATGTAGAAGTGCGGTATGCCCTTAACGAGGCCATTAAATTCTCGCCATTAGAGGAAGCAGCCAATGCGTCTGCCTCCCTTCGCAATAAAATTGTAAATTACGCTTTGCAGTTTGTAGGAAATCCATATGTATGGGGAGGAACCAGCCTGACAAAGGGAGCCGACTGCTCTGGATTTACCATGAAGGTGTACGAGCACTTTGGCGTTTCCCTGCCTCATTATTCCGGATCTCAGGCCCAGATGGGAAAAGCGGTAAGCTCCAGTGAAATGAGGCCGGCGGATTTAATTTTCTATACCGACAGCAAGGGCAGAGTCAACCATGTAGCAATGTATATCGGAAATGGACAGATTGTCCATGCGGCCAGCAGGCGAAGCGGCATTAAGATTTCCACCTGGAACTACCGCAAACCCAAGACCATCCGAAATATGCTTGGCGATTAAACTTCAAGGAGGGACTAGGTATGAAAAACAATTATCTTGCTCAATTTTTCGGGAAATCCCAGAATTATACGGAGATTCCCAACCAGCTTTTTAAAGAGTACAATGTAAAAAAAGGACTCCGAAATGAAGACGGCACAGGCGTGTGTATTGGCCTTACCAAGATTTCCGATGTAGTAGGCTATACCCAGGAGGACGGGAAAAAAACGGATGCGCCTGGCGATTTGTATTACAGAGGGTACAGCATCAGAGAACTGGTGTCCAATAAACGGCCTACCCACGGCTATGAAGAGGTATGCTTTTTGCTGCTGTTCGGCTATCTTCCCAAAAGGGAAGAACTGGAGCGGTTCTGCCAGGTGTTAAAGGATATGTATGAACTGCCTTATGAGTTTTTGGAGACCAACATTCTCCGGACTCCGGCAAAAAACCTGATGAATAAGATTCAGCATGCAGTTCTGGCTCTTTACAATTATGATGAAGAGCCGGATGACATTGACGAGTATAAGACCTTAATCAAGGGTGTAAACTTAATCGCCAAGATGCCGTCCATTATCTGTTACGAATACATGAGCAAGGAACACTATTTCAACCGTAAGAGCCTGGTGCTGCACTATCCGAAAGCAGAGTATTCCATTGCAGAAAACTTCTTGTACATGCTTCGGGAGGACAAGCAGTTTACTGCCCAGGAAGCCAATCTGCTGGACGTGCTGTTAATGCTTCATGCAGATCACGGCGGCGGTAATAACTCTACCTTTACCAATGTTGTAATTTCCTCTACTAATACGGATATTTATTCCACGATCTGCGGTTCCATCGGTTCTTTAAAGGGTCCCCGACATGGCGGAGCCAATTTAAAGGCTTCTGAGATGATGGATGAGGTTATTGCCCTGACCGGTTATACCACAGACAAGGCGGTTATTAAGGCGGTAATCCGCCGGATTACAGGAAAAGAGCTGTATGATAAGAGCGGACTGGTATACGGCTTTGGACATGCGGTTTATACCATTTCAGACCCAAGAGCAGAGCTTTTAAGAACTTATTGTGAAGAGGTGGCAAAGGAACAGGGCAAGATGAAGGAATTCTATTTTTACCGTCTCTTTGAACAGTGCGTAAAAGAAGTCATTATGGAAGATAAGCACAGAATCATTCCTACCAATGTAGACTACTACAGCGGATTTGCTTATGATATGTTGAGAATTCCAAGAGAACTGTATACTCCATTGTTTGTAACCAGCCGTTTGGTAGGCTGGATAGCCCACAACATTGAGAATAAGCTGTATGATGGAAAGATTATGCGTCCTGCAACCAGATATGTAGGTGAAAATGTGCCTTATAAGGCAGTAGAAGAACGATAAGAGTCCGTGTATACGGATAGAAAGCAGGGGGTGCCGCAAAATCAAATTGAATGATTCTGCGGCGCCTTTTGTCAAATATAAGGAGGAAGTCCGGTTATGAAACGGGTAATAGGAGTTACCGGAGGCGTAGGTTCCGGAAAGAGCCAGGTTCTGGCCATTCTCAGCCAGGACTTTAACGCCAGGGTGATTTTGGCAGACCAGGTGGCCCACAGCCTGATGGAGCCAGGAGAAAAAGGATACAGCCAGGTAATAGCAGCCCTGGGAACAAGCTTTTTAAAGCCTGATGGACAGATAGACAGGAAAAAACTGGCAGACCTGATTTTCAGCGATAAAAAAGCCCTTGAGACTATGAACCGGATTATTCATCCCATGACCTGGGCGGCAGTAAAGGAAATGGCAGAATCTGCCCCGGAAGAACTGATTATTGTAGAATCTGCCCTTATGGGGGAAGAGCAGAGGGCAGACTATGAGGAAATCTGGTACATCTATGTTTCCAAGGAAGAACGGATCAGAAGGCTTATGAAAAACAGGGGATACTCCCGAAATAAATGCCTGGACATTATGGCTAGCCAGAAGGGAGAAGAAGATTTTCGGGCTATCAGTGACAGAGTCATTGACAATAACGGATCTTTAGGAGATACTAAGAGACAGATAGAAATGCTATTATCGTCTGAAAATACAGGAAAAGGAATTAACAGAAACCATGAGATTTGTTAGCATTGCAAGCGGAAGCAGCGGAAACTGCATTTACGTCGGCTCAGAAACCAGCCACATTTTGGTTGACGCAGGAATCAGCGCCAGGCGGATTGAACAGGGACTAAATGAAATTGGAATCAAAGGAACCGATCTGGACGGTATTTTTATTACCCATGAACATTCCGACCACATCAGGGGATTGGGAGTTCTGGCCAGGAAATTTCAAACGCCGATTTACGGAACCAGGGAAACCCTGGAAGAAATTGGAAATACGGCATCCTTAGGAAAATTTGACAAAGAGCTGCTGACGCCTATTTTGCCGGATACCGAACTGGAAACCGGAGATTTAACGATTCAGCCCTTCCGTGTCGACCATGACGCCGCCAATCCGGTGGCTTACCGGATTAAAAACGGCAGAAAATCTGTAGCGGTGGCTACCGATATGGGACATTATGACCAGTACATTATTGACAACCTGCAGAATTTAGATGCAGTTTTATTAGAGTCGAACCATGATGTAAGAATGTTGGAGACAGGCCCCTACCCGTATTATTTAAAACGGAGAATTTTAGGGGATCACGGCCATTTATCCAATGAAAATGCAGGACGTCTCCTGTGCCAGATTCTCCATGATGGATTAAAGCACATCTTTCTGGGTCATTTAAGCAAGGAAAACAACTACGAAGAATTGGCTTATGAGACCGTCCGTTTAGAGATTACAGAAGGAGAAACGCCTTACAGTGCCATGGATTTTTCCATCAGTGTGGCCGGAAGGGACAGGATGTCAGAAATTATTACAATATAGAAGGAGAGCAAGACATGAGCAGAGTGATTATTACAGTAGTAGGAAAAGACACAGTAGGAATTATTGCAAAAGTATGTA
>CALHQJ010000139.1 GCA_938036545.1 uncultured Clostridium sp.
ACATTAGCCTGTATAGGCAGGATAATATGGATAAATCAAATAATCAAAAGAACTGTAAACATGACAGAGAATAATCTCTAAACAAAATTGATTAGTAATTGTCGAGTGGGAATAAGCAAAAAGTGGATATGAGAGCCCGCAAACCCGCATAAACACTGGGCTTTTGATTTTCAAATTCCCCATTTGATAGCCGATTGATAGCACTCGTCAAATCCCGATTTACTGAGTTTGAAAAGAAAAATCGGGTGGCTTGCGAGTAGCCTAAAAATCCTCATCTTTTTATTCATAAGTAAAGGGGCTGTCGCACTAAGTAATTAGTGCGCGGCCTTTTTTCTCTACAAAAAATAACAGCCAGGCTTCGAAAAGTCTGGCTGTTGGTGTAAAATATAGGTATGCGAACCCCTATATTATTACACAAGGATTATACTTTGAATGAAGAAGGATATCAACTAAAACTTCCTTGAAATTTAGAAACAATCATTCCAGCAGATGATTCTGTGCGGTTGCTGAGTCAGTTTGTGGAGGCTATGGATTTAACTGACTTATTCAACTTTTACGTTGATATGTCCATCTGGCTTTTTGTGGGAAAGCAATACAACCGTCTCCACATGCCTTGTCCACGGAAACAGGTCCACACCCCATGCCTCTTTTGACTCATATCCTAGGGTCTTTAAATACCGTAAATCCCGTGCCAGGGTATCTGGGCCACAGGACACATAGACAATCCGGCTGGGATTTAAAACCTTGATAGAATTCATAAATTCCCTGGTGCTGCCGCTTCGGGGCGGGTCCATGATGACTACATCGGCTGTCTGTTTTTCTGACGCCATTTTTACCATAAATCTGCCGGCGTCATTGCAGTAGAAAGAGATGTTTTTCACTTCGTTCCGTTTGGCATTTTTTACGGCATCTTTTACGGCATCGGGATTTAATTCTACACCGATTACCTTTTTCGCCTGTTTGCTGGCAATGATTCCGATGGTTCCGATACCGCAGTAAGCGTCAATCACAGTTTCTTTTCCAGTAAGCCCAGCCAGTTCCAGAGCTTTTTTGTAAAGAATTTCAGTCTGGATGGGATTTACCTGATAAAAGGATTTGGAGGAAATCCGGAACGTACAGCCGCACAGCACGTCTTCAATATATCCTGGGCCATAGAGCACGTGCTCCTTTTCGCCCAGCACCATGCTGGTTCCCCTGCCGTTGATATTCTGAATTACGGTTGTGATCTCCGGATGGCGGCTGCGAAGAGCCTTCACAAAGTTATTTTTTGATGGAAATACCGGAGAAGCAGTAACCAGCACCACCATAATCTGATTGGTGGCAAATCCTCGTTTGATCAGTACATGGCGCAGGAGGCCAAATCCGGTATCTTCATCATAATGTCGGATTTTAAAGCTGGGGAGAAGCTGCCGGATGGTTTCTAAAATTTCATCAGCTTTTTGATCCTCAATGAGACAACTTTTTACAGGAACAATGTTGTGGGTTCCTTCTTCGTAAATGCCGGAAACCGGATGGCCCTTTCTGTCGCAGCCAAAGACAGAATGGACTTTATTGCGGTAGTGATAAGGTTCCTTCATTCCCAACATTCCCTTTAAGGGACAAATGCCTTTTAAAAGCTCATTTAACTTTTTTTCTTTTATTTTCAGCTGTTGTTCATAGGTCAAGTGCAGGTACTGGCAGCTTCCGCAGCGCTTTTCCACAGAACAAAGGGTTTTTCCTGTTTCTGCCTGTTTCTGTTTTCTGTTTTTTGGTATCTCGTTCACTTAAAAAACCTCGCATTTCTGTTTTTTTACAGTATAACATACCAAATGCCAAAAGTGCATACAATATCGAAAAATAGATTACATGAATCGCTTATCCTTGCTGCAGCTCGTACAGCCGGCGGTAAGTCTTACAGGTTTTATAAAGCAGTTCATGGCTGCCTTCTCCGCATACCCTGCCATGCTCTAAGACAACGATATGTTCCGCTTTGGAGGCAGTATTCATATCGTGGGTAACAACTACGCAGGAGTGGGTTTTCATCAGCTCCTAGATATTCTGATGAACGGCTGCGGCACAGGCAGGGTCTAAATGACAGGTAGCTTCGTCAAGCAGGAGAAAGTCAGGGTTTCGGAGGAAAGCCCTGGTAAGAGCCAGACGCTGGCGTTCTCCGGAAGAAAAACGATTGCCGGCTTCTCCGGTTTTTGACTGGAATTTCTTAGGCAGTCGAGTAATAAATTCATAAGCATGGGCATTTTTGGAAGTCAGCTCCAACTGTTCCGGCTGGACTTTCCAATGCCTGTCCAAGGACGACGGCAATGACCATCAGAACAATGGTTTCATTGATGCCGCCTTTTATAATTTGCTGGGTGTAAGAGGGAAACAGAAGGTACAGCTGACTTCCCAAAATGGATAATAAGGTGTAAAGAAGGATGTAAAAGTAAGGCAGTTTTGCCAGATGATACCATAAAAAGCCAGACTCTGGTGGAATCTGGCTTAAATCGCATGGTTTTGTCTTGAATTGGAAAACAAAAAAGAAGGTTCAGGACTTTTTTCTATGATTCAGGACGGAGACGCCCAGGATATGGTAAGACTTTGGAGAAACATGTCTTCCTGCATACAGGAATTCAGAGTGACAGTTTGGTACTGGCTTAAAAGCTGCCGGATAATGAGAAGCCTATGGCCATGTCCTTATCCCTTGGTGGTGGTTCCTGCATGGACTCCTTTTTTCAGGGTTCGGTTTGTAACAGAATTTTTAATCGTATAGGAACAGCCATAGGATTTTCCGGTGATTCGGACTTCAATGATTCCATCAGGGAGCTGGCGGGCTTCTTCTATGGCATTGTCCATCAAAATACCAAGAACACGGGTCAGATCGATTAAGTCCATACCAGCCTGATAGTCCTCCGGGAATACCTGGACGTTCAGAGACACCTGGATTTTTTGCTGCAGGGCCTGGGACAGCTTCAAAAAGAAAAAAGCCTGCAGTGGTTCGGAAGGAAGCTGGCAGATGGAAGAAAGCAGCTGGCTTTACCGGATAGTATCCTGAGAGTAGGGATAAATTTTTTTCCAGAAAAAACGTTTCATTTCCGCATTATCGCTGTCATTTACAAAATTTCCCATAGTAAAGAAAATATTTTTGATGTCATGGCGGATATTCTGCAAAGAGGTAAGGGTTTCTCCAAGATTCTGGTAGTAAGAGGAGATTCCTTCTTTTTCTAACTGATTAAAGGCAGCAGAGTCTTTATAAAACGCCACGCGGAATAAAAGGCGGATAAATAAAATCTGAAGTCCCAAAAACATCAGGCACAGGGATGAAAATAAAAGTAAAACCAAAGTATTTTGAGAGGACAGGATGGAAAAGAGGAGGAAGATTACCGTACAAAACAGTAAAATCAGGCCAGAGAAGAAAAAGTAGTAATGTTCAATGGCTGCATATCGTTTTCCAAGCAGGTTTAACCGTTCCATAGGATCAGAAAACCGGAAGCGGAGAAAAGCTGCTGCGGCAAAGAATAAAGGAATGAAACAGGCGGTCATGCCAATAATTCCCAAGGCGTGTTTCCCTGTGATCCGTTGCAGGTAAGGAACTGCAAAATGTGCGGCAAGAAAAAACAGGTAGGCAGAAAGGGACAGGGTAACAAAGGATATATAGCAGTAAAACTGACTGCCCCGCAGACTGCCAAGGCTTAACTTTGCGGCGGTATAAAATACGCAGAAAATCAGCCAGAACAGCCAGAGATGGCCCAGCAGCACAGAGGTTGTATTAAACAGCCTTGCTGGAAACAGAAAAGCGGAAAACAGAAACAGATAATCTTCTCTGCGGAAAGGAATCAGACGGAGTATCCAAATCTGGGCAGTCAGGAGCACAGCCAGCGCTGTTGAAAGAAAAAATTCGGAACGGATACTGGCATTCCAGACAAACAGAAGCTGGAGAACAGGCATAAAAAGCGCAGTCAGCCATGTAAGCCACCTGGAATGAAACCGTTTTGCCAAAAGAAAAATTCCGCACAAAATAAGAAAATGCAGCAGAAAGCTGCCGATTTCTTCTATGCAGCCATGAAGTAATACCGCGGCAGGCAGATAACCCTTCTCATTTGTAAAAATGTCAACAACCATTGGAACGCTCCTTTCTCTGAATACATTGTTCAGCAATCAGCTTCCGTTTCCCAAAAGCGCAGGCTACCGATTCTCCATTGGAAAGCCGGATCATGCCGTTGTCTAAAGAAAGTACGTGGGACTGATTGACCAGCACAGAGCGGTGGCAGCGGAGAAAAGAGTTTCCTAACAGCTCCTGGGCGTGTTCCATGGTATCCCGCACAGTAATGGAAGAACCGTCAAAGGTATGGTAACAGATAGAATGGGCGATGGTTTTAACGGAATCTACATAGCAGATATCTTTGACAGAAAGCTGTACGGTTTCATCAATACCCAGGGGGATTTCAATGGAAGGAGAGACTTCCTCCTGAACTTTTTCCGGCTGAATCAGTTTCAAATAACGGGTAAATTCCTGAATCATTTTCTGGTGATCCATGGATTTTTCAATGAATCCAAAGGCCTGGATTCCGCTGCGGAGAATGTCCAACCCTTTGTCCGTGTGGCTGGTGACAAATACGATTTTTCCACAGGGGTCCAGCTGATAAATCCGGCGGACCAGGTCGATTCCGTTTAATTCTTGCTTGCCCAGGTCGAAATCCAGAAAATACAGGTAATTCGCCGGGTTCTTCTGCACAAAAGACAGCAGTTCCCTGCCAGAGGTGGTAAGGCAGGACAGCCGGACTGGAAGGCCGCTTTTTTCAACAGACTGCTTTAGCAATGCAGCTATGGTTTGAAGAGTAAATGAATCATCATCACAGACAATAACAGGGATCATGAAGTCCTCCTTTATTTCATTAAAGTGCTTTGCCATATTCCATGGTAAAGACAGCAGGTTCGGCTGTCCACAGTATAACAGATTCTTTTTAAGAATCAAAGAGCATGTCCTGAATAGAGTACTATTTCTATGCACTACGACAGAAAATGGGGGAGCAGTTTTATTTAGAAAGAGCTATTTGTGAAAACTAAAATATAATAGTATAGCATAAATTTTGTCTATTACAATAAAAGCATAAAAAATTGTAAATAAAGTGTAGAAAAATACATATAGTAAGTTTATTTTGAATTTTCAGTGTTAAAATAGTACAGTTTTATGCAAGAATAATCAATGTAATACATAGCAAATTGTTGATAAAATTTTAATAAAAATAAGATGCTTTGTGACAAATGACCAACATGGCATAGAAAGGCAGGGAGGAATATGTGGAAGAAAAAACGTATTGCCAGCATGGTTTTGGGAGTCAGCGTTACATTGACCAGTGTAATGCCGGCAGCTCCTGCATATGCGGTAAATAACAGGCAAACGCAGGAAACTGAAACAGGCAGAACCAGCTTCAAACGGGTGAAGAATTTATCAACTCCATCGGATGCAGAATTTGAAGAAGAGTTAGAGGACGAGTTTGAGGAGGAAGAATTCGAGGACGAGTTTGAAGAGGATGAGTTCGAAGATGAAGAATTTGACGAGGAGGAATTTGAGGACGAAGAAATAGTAGATAAAGAGGAAATCCTGTCAACTCCATCTGATGCAGAAGAAATGGAAGAACAGAAACTGGAAAAGCCAGGATCGCTGAAAGCACCGACCGCAACGTTATCGGAAGCAGAACAGCAGACCCATCTGGCTGTCTTTACTGGAGAAATTCCGGAAGTAGGGGGGGTAGAATGGGATGAGACTGTAACGGCCGATGATTTTGAAAAGCCGTATAGTACGGTTACCATAAAATCCGTGGAAGGCGAGACATATAAAGTTGAAGTTGTTCCAAAAGATATTGTATATTTTATTGACAGCGGAGCAGGGGAAAGTACGCCTGCTTATGAAGCAGTGGCACAAATAGCCGGAAATCTGGGAAATGATGCAGCAGATGCAGAGTGGACAGAGGAAAGAGGCTGGGGATATACCGGAAAAGATAAGGATAAAGGAAATTCCGATATAGAGAATAAAGATGATACTGGATTTTACGGCCACAATGCTTCCAATAATCCTGTGTCCTATATTTTGCCGTTAGAGGCAGGAACTTATAAAATCACATCCTGCCATAAAGACTGGTGGAATATGGATCGGCCAATGCAGATTAAAATCAGCTACGGAGATACTGTGTTAAATGCAGGTACATTGAATGGAAGCGGAATCAATGAGTACGTATTTACACTGGATCAGCCGGAAGAAGTCCGCTACGAAATCAATAATACAGGAAACCAGGGCTCAATTATCAGCTGGCTGGCAGTAGAAGAAGCAGATGCAGAAGAAGTGGATCAGATACCCCTTGAGGACTGCGGAAGAGTCGAAGCGAGAAACGGAGCTGCATTAGAAGCGGATTATGGCGACGGATATATGTTGAATGTAAAAGAAGGCTGGATTTCAGGCGGAGACAGCCCGAAGGACGGCGGTGGTATCATTACAGATGCAGAATCTTTGTTCCAGGCAGAAGAATTTACCTGGTATACAGATTTTTCATTTAATGGAAACCATGATAATACATCAGCATTTTTGCTTGGAAATGCGGAAAACCATATTCGCCTGATTCCGGCAAAAAATGATAACAGCGCTGTTTTAAGAGTAGCATCCGGAGGAACGGAAAAGGACTATGCGCTGAAAGAAACCATGAAAAAGGGAGCATGGCATTCCGTTGCAGTGCTTTATTCTGAAGACGACAGTCAGGGCTATGTGGAACTGTATGCAGATGGCAAAAAAGTCCTGGATAATGTAGGGATTGGTTTTAAATTCAGCGCTCAGGACGCTATTACGGCAGGATACGGTATTACCTATAAAACCGGTTTTATGAGAGACGGAAAATATGATAATATTGTAGTCCTGAACAGATGTGCAGACGGCCAGGAGGCAGCAGAAGAAACCAAAGCACGGCTGGAAGAGAAAAACAGCCATAATCCAAACCTGACAGGTATTGTAATTAACGGAGCTGATGTGGAAAAAGCAGCAGAGAATATGAACGGCCTGACCTTCAAGGGATTTGGAGTTCTGGACTGCAACAGTACTAACGCCCTTCTTCTGGATTATAAGGCGCAGCATCCGGAAAAGTATTGGGAGATGCTGGAAATCCTGTTTGGTGGGGAACGTCCCATTATGCAGCACATTAAGATTGAAATGGGAAATGATAAGAACACCTCTACTGGTTCCCAAGCCTGCACCATGCGTTATGCAGACGAATATCCGGATGTAACCAGGGTAACTGGATTCCAGCTGGCAGCCGATGCAAAAAAGATTAATCCGGATGTGAAAGTAAGTCTCCTGTACTGGTGCGCACCTGGATGGGTTGGAAGTGACTGGAATAATATTTATAAATGGCTGAAAAATACAACGATTGCAGCATACCGTGAATATGGCTATATGATCGATATTATCAGCCCTGGCGTAAACGAACAGAAAGATGATCCAAACTGGATTAAACAGTTTAATAACTGGGTAGAAACAGATACAGAAGGTATGTTAAGCAGCGATGATTCTGTAAGCGGCTTTCGGGACGGAGAAGCAGAATTGTTCCATCAGATCCAGGTACTGATGTCGGATGAGGTTGGAATTGCATCCTGCGGCCCGCAGATGACTTCAGATGAAGAACTTAGAAATGCTGTTGATATTGTAGGATATCATTACAATACAGATGACGACAGCGCAGGAAGCTTTAAGCGTCTGGCAGAGGAATTTGACAAAGAAATCTGGAACAGCGAAGCACAGGCAACATTTGGCTCAACAGCAGATCGTCCAAATAACAATATGGTGGATAATGCTGATCCAGGCACCGGAATCGGCGGTAACGGAAGTCCTTTGGAAATGGCCAATACAGTTATTAAGGGATTTGTAAATTCACGGAGAACCCATTTCGTATATCAGCCTACATTTGGAGCATTCTATGAAGGAACGCAGTACAACTATAAAGACGTCATGGCGGCAAGAGATCCCTGGTCCGGTTATGTAAATTACGATGGAGCATTAAGCATTATGCAGCATTTCTCCAAGTTCGCAGTAACAGGCTGGGAATACGATACTCCGGATGAAAATGTAGTATGGAGAGCCATTCCAAGCGCAAGCAAGAGTGAAGCCACCGGAACCAATCCGGTAAACGGCAGAAACGGAGGAGATAATTATATTACCTTAGCATCTCCGGACAAGAAAGATTTTTCTGTTGTTATCTGCAATGACAGCGGAAAAACCAAGGAGTTTTCCATTAGACCGAGAGACCTGGATCTGGCTGAGGGAATGCAGTTAAAAGTATGGGAAACCAGAGCGGCAGAGGATGGACAGCTTTACAATGAAAATTACGTAAAACATATTGGAAATCTTTCAGCAGCAGAAGACGGAAGCTATACGCTGACCGTAAAGCCATGGTCAATCGTAACCGTAACGACTCTGGATATGGAAGGAATGGAAGAAGAACTTTCGATTCCAGCTGCGACAGAAGACGGAAGATACGTTCTGGATACGGATGAAACAGGAAAGACCCAGAACACCGAAGATACCTATCTGTATGTGGACGATTATGATTATGCAGATATGGGCAACGTAATGACGTATGAGGACGGGCAGATTGTAGAATCGGATCAGAGCTTCATTGAGAGCAGAGGCGGAAAAGATGGATTTTATCCTCTTTATACACAGGATACCAACGGAACGTTTGAAGTTGTTATGGATGAAACTGGAAATGGAGCTTTGGAAATGACCGGCCAGACAGGAGGCGGCTGGTGGAATGGCGGCGAGCCGTCTACGACCGTGGGAGACTATCGGTGGACGAATTACAAAGCCAGCGTAGACTTTGATCTGACTTCAACCAGCGAACACTTACTTCTTGGAGTACGTCAGAGAGGAGCGGCAGGCGGCGGAGATAATAAAGTTTCCATGTCTGCATACAATATTGGAGTAAACAGCAGCGGCGAATGGATTTTCCGCAGATACGGAACCGAAATAGCCAGAGGAGAGGCAGAAATCACAGATCCAAGCTCATGCAATGTAGCAATACGTGCAGCGGAAGATACCATTACAGCTTACGTAGATGGACAGGAAGTTTATACGTATACTGATGAAAACCCGCAGCTGGAAGGAAGAGTTATGCTGGGTGTGGGAATGCCGGGAGCTTCCTGGAAGCGCGGAAGGTTTGACAACCTGAAAGTCGAAACCATTCCAGGCTATACCCCTTACTTTACTATGGTTCATGATAATCTTCACATGAACGCATGGGATGGAGAAAATGCAGGTGAACAGACTCTGGTTTATGAAGGAAGCTGGAGCCATGTGAATCAGAAAGGTTCCCAGTATTCCCAGAGAAGCCTTTCCAGTACCAGCCAGGCAGGGGCGACAGTAAGCTATACATTTGCTGGCACAGGATTTGCTCTGATTGGACAGAACAGTTCCAATGGAGTGGTAGATGTTTCTGTAGATGGAGAACTTCTGTATCAGAACGTACCGACCATCCAGACCAGTTCTCATCAGCCGTATCTGGTTATCCACGGACTGAAAGACGGCGAACATACCGTTACGGTAAAGCTGGTAAGCGGAAAACTGGATGTGGATTCCATTGCCTACATCAGCGCAAGTGAGACAGTCAGCAGCCAGATTGACACCAGCAGCCTTCAGGAAGCGATCAAACGAGGCGAAGAATTAAAACAGGAAGATTATGATGCAGACTCCTGGAATGAATACCAGGAGGCGTTAAGAAGCGGAGGACGCTGGACAACAGAACTGGTAAATGAAATCCTGGCAGATCCGGTCAGCTATGGAGCCGATCAGGAGACCATTAATGAAATTACGTCCTATTATGAAACTCTGCAGGATAAGCTGCTGAAAAAAGATGCGCCGATAGAGATTATCTCTCCTGAGAAAATTCCTGCAATTCTGGCAGTTCCTGTAGGAAGTACCCTTGAGGATATCGTAGGAAAAGAACTTCCTGCAACCGTTGCGGTTAAAAACCAGGACGGTACGACCAATGACGCTGCAGAGATTTCCTGGAAACTTTCCGGCAATACCAATACAGCCTATGGCAGCATTACTGCAACCGGTACGGTTGTCGGCGGAAAAAATCTGTCCGTAACCGTTGCAGTAGAAACAGTTCCAGACAACCTTGTATACTTTATCGACTCTGGTACAGATGATACAAGCATTTATTCAGCCTACCAGAAAGTGTCTTCGGAGCTTAAAAACGAAGCACCGGATAAGATTTTCGCAGATGGAAGCTGGGGACGAAATGATACCTGTGCGGTAAAGAGCAATACAAATGTGCTGGACAAGACAGATACAGGCCTTTACAATGATAAGGAACCGATTGTTTACAAACTCCCTCTGGAAGCAGGAATCTACACATTGACGGCCGGATTTACAGAGTGGTGGGGATATGGAAGAGATATGAGCCAGACCATTACCTACACGCTGGCTGATGGAACCGAGAAAACGGTAAATGGAGATTCGGTAAGTTTTGGAGAACGAGGAAAAGCAACTGGAACCGTTTCGTTTATCCTTCCGGAAGATACAGTGGTTACTTATACAGTAGCTAAGACAAAGAGCCAGTCTCCTGTTATCAGCTGGTTGGCAGTTGCTTCAGTTGATGCGGATGCAGAAGCCAGCTGGACTCCTGTTTTCCGGTCAAACGAGGACAATCAGTGGGATGGTTTAATTACAAAAGGAACCGTTGTCAACAGAGAGGATCCGGAGCAGGGCGAAGTAATTCATATGAATGCAGCTGGAACAACCTACATTCAGCTGGATCCGGAAGCAGTGAATATAACCGGATACGAAAACATGACCATGAGTTTTGACCTTAAGTCGGAAACAGCAGATGGAAACTTCTTTACTGTGGCAATCGGTCAGAACGATCAGAAGTATTTGTTCTTACGTACCAGAGAAAATGAAACCTATACGACTATTACGAAAGGAAGCTGGGGAGCAGAACAGGGAGCATCTGCACAGGTTAATACCCTGAACAAGTGGGTACATATTGATATTGTAGTGACTCCGGAACAGCTGGTTACCTATATGGACGGCGTACCGGTAAGCACAGTGGACAAGACGATCCTTATGGCAGATCTTGGCACAGACCCGATTATTTATCTGGGAAAATCGTTCTACAGTGGAGATAAGTATTTTGCTGGTGCTTTTGATAACATTGAGATTTACAACAGAGCCCGCAGTGGGTCAGAATTAGAGCTGGCTTATGAAGTAGGGCAGGCGCAGAAGTTAGAAAAACAGGAATACAGCGAAGAAAGCTGGAACGTATTTGAAGAAGCGCTGACTGACGCAGAGTCGATATTAAACAGCAGTACAGCAGAAGACGGTCAGAGAAAGGAAGCGCTGGAGAACTTAAAAGCGGCCAAATCACAGCTTGTTAAAGAAGACAAGCCGGTAGATCCAGAGCCAGACAAGCCGGTGGATCCAGACCCAGATAAGCCGGTAGATCCAGACCCAGACAAGCCGGTGGATCCAGACCCGGATAAGCCGGTAGATCCAGAGCCAGATAAGCCGGTAGATCCAGAGCCAGATAAGCCGGTAGATCCAGAGCCGGATAAGCCGGTAGATCCAGACCCAGACAAGCCAGTAACTCCGGATAAACCAGTAACTCCAGATAAGCCAGATTATTCCGGCAGCAGTGATTCTGGCAGCAGTGACTCCGGATATGATGGCGGAAGCCAGAAAGCAGATGAAATAAGAGTAGATGCAAAGAAAGGTTATGTAAATACAGCTACGGGCATCATCACAGGAAACAAGAGGGGCTATTCTTCCTGGAATTCAGAAAAACGCATGGATCCGGAGAAGAAAGAAGAGATCCAGGTATGGAAGCTTCAATATGCAGACGGAACCTTTGCTTCCGGTAAGATGAAGACAAGAGAAGATGGCACTACATATGAACAGGTTAGCTGGGAGCTGATCAATGGATCCTGGTATGCATTTGATGCAAATGGATATGCGCTGGCCGGATTCGTTCAGGATGTGGAAGCAGGAGAAACGTTCTATGTGGATATTAACAAGGGAATGCTGACAGGATGGCAGAAAATCAATGATCAGTGGTATTATTTCCAGGAGACTTCCGATGGAAAGAAAGGCCGTATGATACATTCTTCTGCGACAAATGAAATTGCATGGGAGCTGATCAATGGATCCTGGTATGCATTTGGCACAGACGGACACGCTCTCTCCGGATTCATCAGAGATGTAAAAGCAGGCGAAACCTTCTATGTGGATATCAATAAGGGAATGTTGACTGGAAAACAGGAAATCGATGGAAAATGGTATTACTTCCAGGAGACTTCTGACGGAAAGCAGGGACGTATGCTGAAAAATAATGAATGAAACACGGCGCTGCCGTAGGGAGAAAATGCTGCGGTCAACGCTGATGTGAAAAAGCCGTTGCTTGTTAGAGCAGATCGTACATAATGTATGATCTGCTCTTTTTTGCGCAGGAGATTTCAATGGAAAAGCAAGGAGAAAAGGACATGACTGTAAATGAATGGAAGAAAAAAGTAAAATCAGGAAAATATACCTTTCCAGAATGGGCTGTCAGGGTATACGTATTGATTCTGGCTGTCATATTTCCATTTTATGAAAGCAATCAGTACTTTTCCCTGTTGTCGGACAGAACGAAATTTTTTCAGTACAGTACAAATCTGCTTGTTCTGATCCTGCTTGCTTTTTTTCTTATGCAGATAAAAAAACAACGGACGGATTTGCGGGAACATATTAGACGAAGAGCGGGAGAAAATAAAACTGTATGTATTTTTTTAGGAATGCTTGTACTTTCGTTTGCTTTATCAACGCTATGTTCTGAGTGGAGAAAACAGGCATGGACAGGAGATGCAGGCAGATATCAGGGACTTTATATGTGGCTTCTGTATGCAGCTGCGTTTTTCAGTATTTTGCTGTATTATAAACCTGGAAAAACCGACTTTGTCTTATTTTTACTGACTGGAATAGCGGTTAGTTCCTGGGGGATTTTTGATTATCTTGGGTATGACTGGTTTGGCTGGCACAGACGGGTAAAACTGGGACAGAGGGCAATCTTTATGTCCTCCATTGGAAATATTAATACATTTACGGCCATGGCAGGACTTTATTTTTCTACAGCAGGCGGATATTTTATTTTAAAAAAAGAAAAATTCCGATATATTGATGCTGTCTGCATAGCGGCTTTTATTGCTTCCGGCACCGCAATGTTTGTGGGAAATTCCGATAATGCTGCTGTTGGAGTGCTGGCATTCTTTCTGTTTCTGCCATTTATCGCATTTCGCAGAAAAGAAAGCGCTGGCAGATATTTTCTGTTAGCAGCCCTGTTTTGCTGTATCTTTATAATTGTATATCAAATTAATATAGTTTCTGACAGCCCCTATATTGATCCCCGGGGAGGAATTCTGTTAAGACTTTGTTCCGGAAAGGCTTTAAGGTATTATGCTGCTGCTTCCGCTTTGCTTGCCTTTGTTTCATTTGGCATTTCCAGGTATAAAAAAAGATGGAATAAAAAAATTGTATTGTCAGGATATGGAATCTTGTCTGCTGCCGGATTCCTGTGCTTTTTCCTGATGCTTTATGATGCCAATTTCGGAGAAAATCCAGATAAATATGGTGTTTTAAGCCGCTTTTTGGTATTTGGAGATCAATGGGGAACAGCGAGGGGGATGATTTGGAGGCTGGCATGGGAATCGTTCGAAAAATTTCCGTTTTGGCAGAAAATGATTGGAGCAGGGCCGGAAACCTTTGGACTTTTAATGGAACAAAACTGTTATGAGGAAATGGTTTCCATCTCTGGCCAGTTTTACGACTCTCCCCATAACGAATTGATCCAATATGTGGTATGTACGGGAATATTTGGAGCCGTCAGTTACTATGGATGCCTGCTGCTTTGCTGTATAAAAGGCTTTAAAGGGAAGCCGGTACAGATGGCTTCTGCTGTGGGAATTGTGGTTTATACTGAGATTTCCCTGGTAAACATTTCGGTACCGATTACACAGCCCTTTGTCATACTGCTGGCGGGATTCTGCACTTCGGAGTCTCAGACCGCACAGTCGCAGAGGATTGCCGGAAAACAGTTGAAATAGAGACTGAATAATAGTATAATAACCATAGTTTTTAACGATATTACAGAAAAGGAGTTTACCATGATAACCTGGAAAAATTTAGACACTCTTACATCCTTTCAGGAACTGGCAGATGTAGAAAAAGTCGACCTGAAAGCCGTTATGTCAGGTGAAAGCGGAGCAGAGCGTGTAAAGAATTACACTGTTCCAATGGCTGCCGGACTGGCTTACAACTATGCGGCAAAGAAGGTAGATGCCAAGGTGCTGGAAGCATTGGCAAAGCTGGCTGACGAGGCTCAGTTAATTGAAAAATATGAGACTCTTTATAACGGCGCAGTTGTAAATACCGGTGAGAAGCGTCTGGTGCTTCATCAGCTTACCAGAGGACAGCTGGGAAATCCGGTAGAGGCAGACGGCACAGACAAGCGTACATTTTATGTAGAACAGCAGAACAAGATTGCAGATTTTGCCAATAAGGTACATAATGGCCAGATTACCAATGCAGCAGGCGAGAAGTTTACAACCGTTGTTCAGATTGGAATCGGCGGCAGTGATTTAGGTCCCCGCGCTATGTATCTGGCTCTGGAAAACTGGGCAAAGAAAAATGGAACGTTTAAGATGGAAGCAAAATTCATCAGCAACGTAGATCCGGATGATGCGGCAGCAGTATTAAATTCCATTGATGTCGCTCATTCTATTTTTGTTCTGGTATCCAAATCCGGAACCACCCTTGAGACCCTGACCAATGAATCTTTTGTAAAGGACGCACTGAAAAATGCAGGATTGGATGCTTCTAAGCATATGATTGCAGTTACCAGCGAAACTTCTCCGCTGGCTAAGAGCAGCGACTATCTGGCAGCATTCTTTATGGATGATTATATTGGAGGACGTTTCTCTTCTACTTCAGCAGTAGGCGGAGCCGTATTGTCTCTGGCATTTGGTCCGGAAGTATTTGCACAGTTCTTAGAGGGTGCAGCAGAAGAGGACAAACTGTCCATGAACAAAGATTTAATGCAGAATCCGGAAATGCTGGATGCGCTGATTGGTGTTTACGAGCGCAATGTATTAGGTTATCCGGCAACGGCTGTACTTCCATATTCTCAGGCATTGAGCCGCTTCCCGGCTCATCTGCAGCAGTTGGATATGGAGTCCAACGGTAAGTCTGTCAACCGTTTTGGCGAACCGGTTGATTATCCTACCGGCCCGATTATTTTCGGAGAGCCTGGAACTAATGGCCAGCACTCCTTCTATCAGCTTCTGCACCAGGGAACCGACATTGTTCCGCTGCAGTTTGTAGGATTTAAAAACAGCCAGATTGGCACTGACGTTGAGATTCAGGGCAGCACAAGCCAGCAGAAGCTGTGTGCAAACGTAGCGGCTCAGATTGTAGCATTTGCCTGCGGCAAGGAAGACGAGGATCGCAACAAGAACTTTGAAGGCGGACGTCCATCCAGCATTATTACAGGCGAGCAGTTAGACCCAAAATCTTTAGGAGCATTATTGGCTCATTTTGAGAATAAGATTATGTTCCAGGGATTTGTCTGGAATGTAAACAGCTTTGACCAGGAAGGCGTACAGCTGGGCAAGGTACTTGCAAAACGGGTTCTTGCCCATGAGACAGACGGAGCATTAAAAGAGTACAGCGATTTGCTGAATATTTAATAGGAAAGATATGAACAAACGATAAAATTTTCTTCAAGGCTTGATTTTCTTTGATGAAAGATACATAATAAAATTATCTTATGAAGAAAGAGAGTGATAGCCGATGGAGATTTTAGTGTCAGAGGAGATTTCGCAGGATTATCTTGCAGAGGTACAGTCAATTTTGGCTGATCAGGAATTTCTTTCTCTGAGTCAGTATGTTCATCATAAGTGGACAAATCGCCTAATGCACAGTATTAATGTTTCGTATTTGTCCTGGAAGATTGCCAGAAAGCTGGGCTGTGATGAAAAAGCGGCTGCAAGAGCTGGATTACTTCATGATTTTTGCCCTTATGATTTTAATAAGAAGACCCCGACAGGAGAGCATCAGGCTTTCTTTCATCCAAAGGCAGCAGTGGTAAACAGCCAGCAGAGATTTGATCTCAGCCAGCGGGAGGTAAATGCAATCCTGACTCATATGTTTCCGTTGGGCCCTGTGCCGACTAACAAAGAGGCGTGGATTATTACATTGGCAGATAAGATTTGTGCAACCATGGAATTGTGTCATGTGGCCATTGCACTGGCCAGACGCAATCGGGTTGTGATTGTGCCGGTTTCTGCATAGCAGAAGCAATTTAGGCAGTCAGACAGAAGAAAACGGTTCATGGGAGTTTCTCATGGACCGTTTTTTAAGTGCTATAATGAAAAAACGATTGACAGAACCCCAGGAATCAGGATAATAATAAAGAGTGGCGTTAAGCCTTAGAAAATATGGAAGACGAGGGATATAAATGAAGATTGCAGTAACTTATGACAACGGAAATGTATTTCAGCATTTTGGAAAGACCGAATTTTTTAAGATATATCAGGTGGAAAACAACCAGGTAGTTTCTAGTGAAGTAATTAGTTCCAATGGCAGCGGCCATGGGGCGTTAGCTGGCATTCTGGCCGGGCAGGACGTAGACCTGCTGATTTGCGGAGGCATTGGAGGCGGCGCTCAGGCAGCTCTTGCAGAAGCAGGAGTAGAGCTGTGCTCTGGCGCTCAGGGGAATGCGGATGAGGCAGTTAGCGCCTATTTATCTGGCGAACTGGTATCTACCGGCGCAAACTGTGATCACCACCACGAGGAAGGCCACGATTGCGGCCACCATGAAGACGGCCATTCCTGCGGAGGCCACTGCGGCGGTTCCTGCAGTTCCCGTCCTGCATTAAGCGGACGGAATGTAGGAAAGACTTGCCGGACTCATTACAGGGGAACATTTAATGATGGAACTCAGTTTGATTCTTCTTATGATCGGGGAGAACCGTTGGAATTTATCTGCGGCGCAGGCCAGATGATCCGTGGATTTGACGCAGCAGTAGCAGATATGGAAGTAGGACAGGTTGTAGACGTTCATCTGATGCCGGAAGAGGCTTATGGAATGGCAGATCCCAATGCTGTATTTGCAGTGGAAATTGCACAGCTTCCAGGTTCCGAAAATCTGGAGGTGGGGCAGCAGGTATATCTGACCAATCAGTATGGCCAGCCATTCCCGGTAAAGGTAACAGAAAAAGATGAGGATACCATTACCTTTGACGCAAACCACGAAATGGCAGGGAAAGAATTAAACTTCCGCATTGAGCTAGTAGAAGTCAGATAAATAGAAACTTCAGCAGGCCTTTTGCTGGCGGTGTGCATCGTTGCGGCAGTGCTGGGGACTTCCGTAAACGGAAGGACTTCTTATATCAGCGTGGGAAGAGGAATGGGATAGCGGGACAGAGACAGCCAAAATGCTGCCGAACTTTTCCGGAGATTATATTTTAACTTATTTATCATCAGCCTATGGAGTATTAGCAGCAATTTTGATATGCTGCATATTAGCGGTATTGATTATATTCGTTTTCAGCACAATGCTGAGGCAGAAAAACCAGTTAGGCATGGTAATGGGAGTCGGAGGCTATATCGTGGTCTGTTACGGGCTGATAGGCATTGTGCTAAGCATATACCGGTATAAAAATATTTATCCGAGAAATATGAAGATTCCAGGCTCCCGTATCAGGATGGTAATCGTAAAAGATAGGTAAGGATAGAAAAAGACTTAATTAGAAAACAAGAAAGGGGCGGATTATGGCCGCCCCATTAAACTTATAGTATCCGCTTTTAATTACGGTAATCTACATCCTGGCAATCACCTAATTCATAATATACAATATCAGCAGTTTCCGTTTGGGTTAGCGGACGAACTGCAGAAATACGGCGGTTTTGTGCAGGAGCAAAATAATAGATTCCGCTTTCTGCACACATGACGGAAGTACAAAGAGTCTGTTCGTATACATCATAATTAGGATCAGCCTTTGCCAGACCTTCCGGAATGTCCACTGGTGCAAAAGAACGGAACATACGGGATACACCGTCCAGTTCGTTATTCCCTTTTACGGCAAATTCTTTCATAAACGCCATGCGAATAAAGCGGGAAGGAGAAGAGTAGTCTCCAGGCAGGCCAAATCCGCCGCCCAGACGTTCTCCAAATTCTCGAATTTCATGTCCGTCAATACACTGGGGAGCTTTGGGAAGATTCGTAACGCCTACATAGGTGCGCAGGTTGGTTCTCTGCCACATATAGTCAGGACTGTTAGTCAGCACACCAATGGTTTGTCGATGGATGCGGATTCCGTCGTGGTCAGGTTCTATAATGATAGTTTCTCCGCTTTTATCACTGATAATATAGTGGGCGGGCAAAGGGCTTCCAAGGGACATGTCATCAATTAAGGCAATGTCAGACATAAGGGAGATGACCTCAGTCAATTGTGCACACTGGCCCAAAAGGAAGGAAAGCAAGCGGCCAGGGTGTACGGCAGTCTGGCCTGGTTTTGCTTCTTTTTCATAATATGCATATTCTGGATAATGAAGTAAAGCCCCTATCAATCCAGACTCATTTACCCCGTCAACCAGAATTGGTTCGCCAAATCCCAGTACAGCCATTCCAGTATAGCTGTATAGAGAAGGCGGAGCACTTGTATCGGCTTTTGTTCCTGGGGAACAGGGAATGCCCTTTGGCACTCCAACAACCCGATTTGCTTTCAAATCTCCAAATTGGTCATAGGTACGCCCAAGTAGGTGTAAGCCGTCTTTTGTCTGCCATGAAAAACTGCTGCATGCAAATTTCATAATGTTGTGTCCTCCTGATTTATAGATAGTTTTTCCGATTCAGTTGAAATAATTCCTGTCTGGCAGTATCATAAACTATGTTGTTACCACATGGTCAATAGGTATTTTTGTTTGATAGTCGGAGGAATTTTTATGAGCAGAGAAAAAGGATGGATGACTTCCGGTACTTTTGCCGCTTTTTGCGGTACGACAAAGGAAACGCTGCGCCATTATAAAGAGATAGGACTGCTGATTCCAGCCCACCAGGGAGAGAATGGTTATTTCTATTATGATGTAAGCCAGTTTTATGATTTTTATGGAATATCAATTTTTCGGCTGACAGGCATGCCGCTCCATGAGATCCAGCGCTGTATGGAAGAGAAAAACGTTGACAAGTCCTTAGAGCAGCTAAAGGAACAGAAACAGAATTTAGAACAGGAACGCCGAAGGCTGGAACAGATGGAACTTGTGCTGTCTAATACGATTCATAACTGGGAAATGGGACTGATTCCAGACCTTGTTCCCAGAATTGCTTATTTTGAAAAGGAACATTTGCTGGCTATACCGGCAAAAAAACTGGAACAACAGATAAAGACGGGAGCATCAGAAGAGGAAATGCTGATTGCTGTTTTGGGAACGTGTAAAAACCTGTGCCAGCAGTACAACATACAGACGGACTATCAGTTAGGGGCTGTTCATATACCTGGAAAATACGGAAAATCTGCCAAAATCAGCCATCTTTACACCAAAATTAAAGAGGCTGTAGATTTTCCTTACTATATGGAAAAGCCAGCAGGGTCTTACCTCTATCTTTGCTGCCGCGGACATTGGGACATTTCTGAAGGATACAGGGCAATCAGTCAATATATTGAGGAAAAGAGCCTTCTGACGGAAGGAACGATTTATGCATGTGATTTGGCCGGATTTATGATAAACAGAGTGGAAAAAAATGCGATGTCTATGATTTCTGTCCGCTTAAAGGAAATAAAAGTCAGAGAGAAATAATTTGTTTGATTAATTGAACCTGACAGGATGCCAATTTTTCCTTAGGCAGTTCTGCTTTTCGCTCCTCCAGACAATAAGCAAGCAGTTCATATTTATCTTCAAAATTCACATAGAAAGCAGAACGGCTGATATGGGCATGACTACATAAATCATAAACAGATATTTTTACAAAGGAACGTCTTTGAAGCAAATCAAGCAAAGCTGTTTTTAACGCATCTTTAGCAGAACATTTCTTGACAGAATATTTTTTCGCAGAATTCATGATAGTTTTTTCTCCTCATTATGAAACAATACCTGTTTAGCTTATCCTATGAATCAGAAGTTTGCAAGGTTAGAAGTATAAACTTTTTATTAAAGTGGACAAAAGTAGAAATATGTACATTGAGTTTCTTCCAAAACAAAGGTAGTATCAGTATACAGATTCAGCATCTGATATTACCAGAAAAGAAGCAGAGGACATGGGAATTCATATTGTGCCTCTCCGGATTCAGTTTGAGGACGGTGAGTGCCCACAGGAAACAGAAGAAGAATACCATTTGAAAAATGCCTGTCTTTATCCTGTAGGCGGCGTAATTGGAACTTATGTAGGAACCAATTGCATTGCGATTGCTTTTGTTAATAAAGAAAAAAGAATGGTTTCCTGTGAAGATTGACATTTTCTCATACAATTTGTACAATAGAGATAAGAGCTGAGGGCAGCTTATTTCATTCAGCATCAAATCAAAAGATAACAAGGGCTTTGGAATGCAGATGCTGTGGAGAGGAGAAGAACATGGGATTATTTGGAAATCTTTTTGGAGGAAAAGGAAAAAAGGAGGAGACAGGAAAGACTGCCTGTAAGACAAAGACAATTTACAGCCCTTTAGCAGGTACTGCCATCCCGCTGGAAGATGTAGAAGATCCGGTATTTTCCCAGGGAATGATGGGACTTGGCGTAGGAATTATTCCTTCTGAAGGAAAATTATATGCTCCTGTAGACGGAACCGTAGCGGCAGTATTCCCAACAGGCCATGCAGTAGGTATGGAGACTGCTGACGGCATGGAGATTCTGCTTCATATCGGAATTGATACTGTAGAGATGAAGGGCAAGGGATTTAAGGCGGTCGTTGCTCAGGGCGATAAGGTAAAAGCCGGTGATTTACTGGTTGAATTTGAACCAGATGTAATCAAGGAAGCAGGATATAAGGACACCACGATGGTACTGGTATCCAACGCAGCTATGCTGGGACAGATGTCAGATCCGGTACTGGGAACAGTAAAGCCTTTGGACGAACTTTTCTCCTTCCGCTAATAATCTGGCAGGAAATAAGGGACAATCAAATTAGGGATGCAGAAAATGAATATGCGGACAATGGAGAAACTGTCAGGCATGTGATTTTGATGCATCTCTTTTTGCTATCAGGTGTAAGGAAAAACACGATTGCGAGGAGGTATGTTTATGAAATTTGTCTGTCAGATTTGCGGTTATATTTATGATGAGGCAAAAGAAGGAACCGCATTTGCAGATTTACCGGATTCCTGGGTATGCACGTTGTGCAAAGCTGCAAAATCTGCGTTTAAGTGTATAGGCTGTGGGGCCTGTGCAGAGGCCTGTCCCAGCGGAGCCATCAGCATTGTACCTACCGAATATCCTCCGCAGCAGGCTAAAGATGAGCGGGTAGTGGCTTTGGCAAATCAGTTGATTAAAAGTAAGGTACAGCAGGAAAAAATTGCAGAACGAATTGCAAATGAAACAGAGCTTGACGGGCTTTCCCGTTTGGCAGCCGCTATTGCCAAATCCAGCCGTCTGGTGGTAGAGGATATCAGTCGAGAATCAGGATATATGCTTCCTCAGAGCAAAAATGCTCATGACAGACTGAAAGAGTGGCTGGAACATCCGGCTTCTGAGGAATTTCCAAGGGAAGCGGCTCGGGAATTGCTGGACAACATAAAATGTAATGAATAAAGAAAACAATAGCCTGGCAGAAGACTCTCTTTTGCCAGGTAAATTTTTTGTCGAATATTTAGTAAAAATTTAGTAAAAAATGTTGAAATAATGGAAATACAATGATACAATGATCCTGAAAGCAGAAAGGAGGTCAACCTATGGCGACGCTCAGAGATGTGGCGCAGCTGGTGGGAGTATCCCAGACGACAGTGTCTCGGATTTTAAATAAAGACGAGACGATTTCTGTGACTCCGGAAGTGCGGTTGCGGATTTTTCAGGCAGCCAGCCAGTTGAATTACGTTCCTCCCAGACAGAGAAAGGCAGCCAAAGCAAAGAAAAAGCTTATGATTGGTGTGGCGGACTGGCAGATTATCCGGCCGGACAGGCCAAATGTCAGACTTCATTCTCTGGCTTTGATGTCACAGGTATTAAATGATAAATACGAGGTGGAATTTACCAGACTGGTTTATGGAAAAACTCAGGCTGTAGATGGAATTATTGCATTTGGCGTATTTCGTCCAGAAGAAATTGCATTTTTGCACAGTCTGTCTTATGCGATTGTGTTTGTTAATTCTGAACAGAGAAATTATGAAAATGATCAGGTACAGGTGGACTACAGCAGGGGACTGGAAGATATGGTTTCTTACCTTTTGGAACAGAAACAGTATACCAGTATTGGCTATATCGGAGGGCTTTATGAAGACGGGCAGGAGCATATCCGAATTGGTGGAAAAAGACTTCAGAGCTTAAAAGATATTTTATCCGAGAGAGGACAATATGATCCATCCCTGTTTCATTTGGGAACCATCAGCAAGAAAAGCGGATTTGAACTGGTTTATGAGGCAGCTAGGACGAAGACGCTGGCAGAGGCTGTGATTTTAGGAAATGATGAAGTGGCGGAAGGAGCCATGGAAGCCCTGGGAGAGTTAAAACTCCAAATTCCCAAAGATGTAGCAGTTGTGATTTATCAGGACATCCAAACCCTGGAAAGTAAATGGCCGAATAGTACCTGTATTGAAATGTATCCGGACTATGTGTGGGAAAATGCGTTGGAAATGTTGTTTGGCCGTATTGAAAACACACGTCCTCAGCAGCCGATTACCATTATGGTTCCAGCAGGGCTGCGGATTGGTGATACAGCATAAATAAGACTGGAAGATCCATTTTTACAGGATTTTTCATATAAATTCAGCGTCTTTGTATAAACTCAGTACAGGGATGCTGGCAGTAAATAAGAAAAGGAAAACAAAGTGAGGAGGATTTTTAAATGAAAAAAACAGTTTCTCTTTTACTGGCAGGTGCAATGTGCGCCGGACTTTTAGCAGGATGCGGTTCTAAACCAGCGGAGACGACCGCTGCAGACACAACCGCTGCTGCAGAAACTACTGCGGCTGAGAAAGCAGATGCAGAAAGCACAGAAGCTGCTGCAGAGACCAAAGAAATCGAAAAATTAAGCATTGCATTTGTTCCATCCAGAGAACCAAGCGAGATTATTACTGCAACTGCTCCGTTAAAGGAACTGCTGACCAAAGAACTGGCAGGACTTGGCTATGATGTAAAGAACATTGACATTACTGTAGGTACCAGCTATGAGGCAGTAGGCGAGGCTCTTTCAGCAGGAACTGCTGATGTAGGCCTGATTCCAGGAGGAACCTACGTGCTTTACGATGACGGCTGCGACGTGCTGCTGACTGCTACCAGAGACGGTCTTTCCATAGACTCTGACAGTGCAAAAGACTGGAATGATCAGGCTCCAACTGAGGCAACTGAAAATCAGGTAACTAGCTACCGTGCGCTGATTATTGCAGGTCCTTCCGAAAAGGGTAAGGCAGTTGCTGAAAAAGTAAACGCAGGCGAAGAACTTACCTGGGAAGATATTGACGGTTTAAACTGGAGCGTAATGGGATCTTCTTCTCCAGCAGGTTATATTTACCCATCTCTGTGGCTGCAGGAAAATTTCGAGAAGAATATTACTGATTTATCTCATGCAGTACAGTCTGATTCCTACGGCAGCGCCTTTGCACGCCTGGCTTCCGGACAGATTGACGTTCTCTGTACTTATGCAGATGCCCGCCGCGATTATGAAGATGAATGGACTGGCGAATATGCAATGACCAACGGAATCTGGGACGATACTGCAGTAATTGGCGTAACCCCAGCTATTTACAACGATACAATCAGTATCAGCAAGACTTCTCCGATTATGGACGAAGACTTTAAGGCAGCTCTTTCTGAAGCATTTATTAATATTGGCAATACAGAAGAGGGCAAAGAAGTAATCGCAATCTACAGCCACAATGGCTATCAGCCGGCAAAGGCAGAAGATTACGATTCTGAGCGTGCTGCACAGAAGATGATTCAGGAAATGAATTCTGCTTCATAAATAACGAGAAACACAAGCACAGGAGGGTGCTGCCAGGCGACTGCAGCGCCCTCTTTTTCAAAATGCGAGACTGTTAAAATACGAGGTATGAGATGATTGAATTCAAGAACGTAAGCAAAAAATATCCCAATGGATTTGAAGCTCTGAAAAATGTAAATCTTACCATTGACCAGGGAGAATTTGTAGCAATTATCGGTCTGTCTGGCGCAGGAAAGTCCACGCTGATCCGCACTATTAACCGGATGCATGATATTACAGACGGAACATTGACGGTAGACGGTACGGATGTAATGAAGCTTTCTGGAAAATCCCTCCGTGCTTTCCGCCGCCGGATTGGAATGATTTTTCAGTCGTTTAACCTGATTACCAGGACAACGGTTATTAAAAACGTATTGACTGCGTTTGTTCCGGAACTGCCAGGCTGGAGGGCATTTTTCGGTATTTTTAATAAAGATGAAAAAATGGCGGCTCTGGAAGCTCTGGACAAAGTAGGGATTCTGGATAAGGCCTTTGTTCGGGCAGATCAGCTTTCCGGCGGACAGCAGCAGCGAGTAGCCCTTGCCAGAACTCTTGCTCAGAACCCTCAGATTATTCTGGCGGATGAACCGGTAGCGTCTCTGGATCCGGTAACGGCGAAACAGGTTATGGACGACTTCCAGAGAATTAACCGAGATATGAAGATTACAGTTCTTATCAATATCCATCATGTGGATCTGGCTCTTCAGTATGCAACCAGAGTGATTGGAATCAGGGCAGGAGAGATCGTATACGACGGAGCGGCAAAGGATGTAGACCAGAAGGTGTTAGATTCCATCTATCAGGGCAGACAGGAGGGATAATATGGGCATTTATGACAAGCTGTTTCCGCCAAAGATCATAACTATGGCCAATGGAAAAACTGTGGAAAAACCCAGATCCAGAGCGCCGTTAGCTGTGGCTGTCCTGGTTGGACTCACAATCCTTTCCGTAAAAGTTACCGGCTTTAATATGGAGACACTGGTAAAACGAATCCATGAATTTTTTACGATATTAAAGCAGATGGTTCCGCCCCAGTGGGACTATATGCCAAAGATTTGGCAGCCGCTTTTTGATACAATTAAAATGTCTTTGTTAGGCTCTGTAATCGGCTCAGTGCTGGTTGTACCCTTTGCTATGCTGGCATCTACCAACATTATCAAAAACCGGTTTGTGGTTAGCTTTATGCGTTTGTTTTTGAGCATAGTCCGAACCCTTCCTACCCTGGTAACCGCATTGATTGCGACGTATGTGCTGGGCCTTGGAACCATGGCCGGAACTACGGCAATTGCTGTATTTACCTTTGCTTATATTGGAAAAATTCTTTATGAAGAAATTGAAACCGTAGACATGGGAGCTTTTGAAGCCATGGAAGCCATGGGAGCTACCAAGGTACGGGCATTTATCAGTTCCATAGTGCCTCAGGTGCTTCCGTCTTATTTGTCTAACTGCCTGTTCTGTTTTGAAGGAAATGTGCGGTATGCATCGATCCTGGGTTACGTAGGAGCCGGCGGATTGGGACTGATTTTAAACGAAAAGATCGGCTGGAGAGAATATTCCAGCGTAGGCATGATATTGGTGGCGCTGTTTGTAACGGTTTTCATTATTGAAACCATCAGCAGGGCAGCCAGAAAACGTCTGGTATAAGGAGGCCAAATATGAATCAGAGAATTGAACGTGCATATGAAAACCGGCCGAAAAACTGGGTGTTTGAGGCATCTGTGGCTGTAGTTTTCCTGGCGTTATTAGCCTGGAGCGCTTCTGCTGTAGAAACCAGCGGAACCACACAGAACGGCGGAAAGATTGCCATGAATATTTTAAAGGGAATTTTTCAGCCGGATACCGGATTATTATTTAATCTGACTGTGCAGGGAGTTCCCTATCTGTTGCTGGAAACCATCTGTATTGCATTTTTAGGAACAGTTGTAGGAGCGATTATTTCCATTCCCCTGGCATTTCTTTCGGCTTCTAATTTGACGCCGAAGCCGGTAGCATTTTTGGGACGCATGATTATTATGGCAGTCCGTACCGTGCCGCCGTTTATTTACGGACTGATGTTTGTCCGAGTAACGGGACCAGGCGCATTCGCCGGACTTCTTACAATGTCCCTGTGTTCAGTGGGAATGGTCAGCAAAATGTATATTGAGGCAATTGAGGATCTGGATACCAGGGTGCTGGAATCTTTAGATGCAGCAGGATGTACGGCATGGCAGAAAATCCGTTATGGAATCCTGCCTCAGTTAATGCCGAATTTTGCTTCTACTGCAATTTACCGCTTTGACATCAACCTTCGTGACGCCACTGTTTTAGGACTGGTAGGAGCCGGAGGAATTGGCGCTCCTCTGATTTTTGCAATGAATGCATACCGCTGGAATGAGGCCGGAGCTATTTTGGCAGGACTGATTGTTCTGGTACTGATTGTGGAGTGGATTTCTACGAAAATCCGTGTAAAACTGACAAGGGGATAAGCCATGAAACATTCTTTTCAGATTATTTTTACATCCGATACCCACGGACGGATTTTTCCAGTGGATTATGCTTCCGGAAAGGAGCACAGCTCTGGCCTGTTAAACCTGGCGGGACAGATCAAAAAGGACAGAAATACACTGGTAATGGACGGTGGAGACAGCCTTCAGGGGACTCCGCTGACCCAGTATTATCTGGAACACAGAGAGCAGTGGGATGTTCATCCGGTGGCAGAGGCTTTTGGCGCAGCAGGCTGTGATTATTTTACTCTGGGAAACCATGATTTTAACTTTGGATATGAGGTAATGGAAGACTATCTGAACGCCATGGAACGGGTTGGAGCAAAATGTCTTTGCGCCAATGTGAAGGATTTAGATGGGAAACTGAAGATTGAAAGCGAGCAGATCCATGTACTGGAAAACGGTCTTAAAATCGGAATTACCGGTATTGTGACAGACTTTGTAAACGTCTGGGAGCAGCCGGAAAACCTGGAGAAAATTCGGATTACCGATGCTTTTACAGCAGCCAAAGAGTCCCTTGCACGCCTGAAAGAAAAAAGCGATTTAACAGTTTGCATCTATCACGGAGGCCTGGAAGAAGATAGGGAAACCGGAGCAGTTTTGTCAGACAGCGGAGAAAATATTGCCTGCAGGATTGCAAGAGAACTGGATTTTGACATTCTTTTGACCGGACATCAGCATATTGCCCAGCCAGGCATGGAGATTTGCGGAACCTGGATTGTCCAGCCACCTGCAAATGCAGAGCAGTTTATCCATTTGGAAGGCTGCCTGGAAGAAGAATGGATACGATCCTCTCTGGAACCGGTAACCGGCATTCACAAAGAGGAACCCTATCAATCCCTTCTGCCTCTGGAACAGGCTGTACAGGAGTGGTTGGATCAGCCGGTAGGACGGCTGGCAAAGACCATTGAACCGGAAGAAAAGCTGGCGGCAGCTATTTCCGGAAGCTGCGTGGCAGCCCTGTTTAATCAGGTACAGTTGGAGGCTACCGGAGCGGATTTTTCCTGTACCAGTCTGGGAAATACTCCGGTAGGACTGCATCAGGATGTGACCATGAGAGAAATCTGTGCAGCGTACCTGTTTGCCAATACCCTGGTGGTAATGGAGGTAAATGAAGAAGTAATCCGTCAGGCACTGGAACGAAGCGCTTCTTACCTTACATTGGAAAATGGCGTTCCGGCAGTATCCGAGGAATTTTTAAAACCCAAAATAGAACATTATAATTATGACTTTTATGCAGGCATTTCCTATACCTTTGATTTGCGGAAGCCTGTAGGCCAGAGGGTTGTGAAACTGACAAAGTCAGACGGGACTCCTCTGGGAAGCAGGACATACAAGCTGGTAACCAGCAATTACCGCGCCAGTGGAACAGGAGGTTATGAGGTATTAAGAAACTGTCCAGTTCTCTGGAGGGGAGCTGATGAAATGCCAGAGCTTCTTACCAGATACGTGAGAAAAAAGAGCCCGCTTAAGATAGAAAAGAACCCTGGATTTTCAGTGTTCTGGTAGAAGGATTATGGAGTTTAGGCTAAAGGTTTGAGCTTAGAAGATCTGCTATAATACGCAAAAAGATAATGATAGTATACAGCTGTATTTTTACAGTCGCATACTATCATTTTTGTGTTATACTGGATACTAATAAAAATACAATTGTTTTTTTAGAAGGGAGAATACATGGAACGAACACAAATAGAAGCCTTTATCCGCCAGCATAAAGAAGAAGCAGTCGCCCTTTTGGAAGAACTGGGAAAGATTCCTGCACCAAGCCACAAAGAAGAGAAACGGGCTGCATTTTGCAAAAACTGGTTTGAGAAAGTGGGGTGCAAGGATGTCAGGATTGACGGGGCACAGAATGTAATCTGCCAGTTTTGCTGTGATAAATACGAGGACATCGTGGTGTTGATGGCCCATACAGATGTGGTATTTGATGACATGGAAGAACTTCCCATGACAAGAGAAGGAAACATTTTGTACGCCCCTGGAATTGGAGATGATACCGCCAATTTGGTAAATCTGATGATGGGAGCCGCTTTTTTAACAGAGCATGCAGATGAGCTGAAAACCGGAATTATGGTTGTAGCCAATTCCTGTGAGGAAGGACTGGGGAATTTAAAGGGCTGTAAAGAAATCTTTAAAAATTATGGAAGCCGGATAAAAGCATTTTATTCCTTTGACTGCTATTTGTCAGCCTGTGTCCATACTCCGGTAGGATCCCACCGTTATCAGATTCAGGTTCAAACCGAAGGCGGCCATTCTTATCGGGATTTTGGAAGGGATAATGCCATTCATATTGCAGCGCAGATTGTAAATGAACTGTACCAGATAGAACCGCCTGCAGGAGAAACCACTACCTATAATGTAGGAACGATAACCGGAGGGACAACGGTTAATTCCATACCTCAGGAAGCAGTATTGTTGTACGAATACCGTTCCAGCAGTGAAAAATGTTTGAAAGAAATGGAAGAGAAGTTTCAGCAAGTTATTGAAAAATTCCGCAGACAGGGGAAAATGGTTAATGTGGAAATTTTAGGAATCCGGCCTGGAGCAGGAGAATATGATAAGACGGAACTGGAGAACTGGACGAAGAAAAACATTGCCTGTATTCGAGAATTTTATGATGGAACAATGGATGTTTCTCCTGGTTCGACAGACGCCAATATTCCGCTGTCCATAGGGATTCTTGCCAATACCATTGGCACTGTGAAAGGCGGCGGCGCCCATACCAGGGAAGAGTGGGTGGATCTGGATTCTATTCCTACGGGAATGGGAGTAGTGATGAACATTTTGGCGCAGTATATGTAATTTTGTAATGCGGATACGGAGGAAACAGATATGAACCAAATGAAAGAAGATTATGATGATATTTTAAATCTGGACTTTGATGCAAAAAACCAGATACCTTACCTGAATTGGGAACGTTTTTTGGGATATTACGATCGCTCAGTGGAAAAGCTGGACGGTATGTGGGGATTTACGCCAGATGTATTTCGAACCGTAACCCGAAAAAAATTATACAGACCTTTTGGAAAGGATGATCAGGGAAGGCAAACTCCTACAGATTTGGATTTTGCACAGCTGGAAAAGGTACAGATTCCAGGATGCTGGAACTGTATCAGTGATAAATACTGGTATTATGAGGGGGAGGCTGTTTACAGCAGACATTTTGTTTACGATAAAAATATAGAGGGTAAACGGGTATTTTTGCGGATTGGTGCAGCAAATTATGAGTGCCGGATTTGGCTGAACGGAGAATTAGTAGGCAGACACAGAGGCGGATTTACACCGTTTTCGGCAGAGATTACACCATTTTTGGAAAAAGAAAATCATATTATTATTACAGTAAATAACCGGAGAGAAAAAGACCAGGTTCCATCTGCAACCTACGACTGGTTTAACTATGGCGGTATCTATCGTTCTGTAGAATTAATTACCGTTCCAAAAGAATTTATTCAAAATTTTACTGCTGAATTGGTACCGGATGATACATACCATCATATTCGCTTTACTGCGTGGATAAATGAAAAAAGAGAGGGAGCCATTTGCCGTTTTGTGATTAGAGAACTGGGGATTGAGGCAGAAGCGCAAACAGATGAATTAGGAAAAGCCCAGGTAACGGTAACAGCAAATCCGATTCTCTGGGATTGTGAAAATCCGTATCTTTATGAGACAGAAGTATCTTATGGAGAAGATGCCGTTACAGATCGGATTGGATTTCGACAGATTCGGGTTGAGGGAACGGACATCTTTTTAAACGGAAAGAAGATTTATTTGAAAGGTGTGTGCTGCCATGAGGAGAGCAAAAATACGGGCCGTATTACCACAGATGAGGAACGAATCCAGATTGTTAAGAATGCAAAGGAATTAGGCTGTAATGCCCTTCGTCTGACCCATTATCCTCACAGCCATCGCATGGCAATGCTGGCTGATGAAATGGGAATCCTTTTGTGGGAAGAAATTCCGGTATATTGGGCATTGGATTTTGATAATCCGGATACCTATGAAAATGCGGAAAATCAGCTTCGAGAATTAATTATCAGAGACAAAAACAGGGCAAGCGTTATTATTTGGAGCGTAGGAAATGAAAATCCAGACACAGAAGACCGGCTGAATTTTATGAGAAAACTGACAGAGGTTTGCCGGGAAATGGACGATACTCGTCTGGTCAGTGCTGCCTGTCTGGTGGATATTAATACCATGGAGGTAAAGGATCGGCTTAGCCAGTATGTAGACATTGTGGCCTTTAATGAATATTATGGATGGTACTATCGGGATTATGAAGGGCTTGAGACGATTCTGAACAATACGGATCTTGGAAAACCGCTGGTGATTACGGAAACGGGAGCAGGAGCAAAGGCCGGACACTTTGGCGGAGAAGAAGAACTGTTTACAGAAGAGCATCAGGAAAAAGTGTATAAAAAGCAGATTGCATATACAGATGGGAAGATTCAGGGGTTGTTCCCATGGGTACTGTATGATTTTGTTTCCCCAATTCGTATGCATCCGCTGCAGGAAGGCAAAAACAGCAAGGGTCTGATGAATATGGAGAAAAATTATAAAAAGAAGGCATTTTTTGTGCTTCAGGAGTATTATCGCAACAAGATATAGGAATCAATATGTATCAGTTCAGCCATGCGAAGATTCAGACAGAAAAAAGCGTTGAAAGCTTGTTTTCATAAGAATTTTTCTGTCTGAATCTTCATAGGGCGGACGCCCGACGCTTCTTGCACGCTTACAGCGGGCAAGAAGATGCATGGCTGAACTGATACATCAATATAGGAATTTGACTGAAAAACTGCTTGCCATATTTTTTACATTGGAGTAAAATAATCTCCAAAGAGCCTTATATTTTGAAAGGAGATTATAAATAATGAGCAAGAAACCAACCGTATTAATGATTCTTGACGGCTATGGCTTAAATGATAACTGCAGCCACAATGCAGTCTGCGAGGCAAAGACTCCAGTGATGGATCAGCTGATGAAACAGTATCCCTTTGTACATGGCAATGCCAGCGGAATGGCAGTAGGACTCCCAGAAGGCCAGATGGGCAACTCTGAGGTAGGCCATTTAAATATGGGCGCAGGCCGCATTGTATATCAGGAGCTGACCCGTATTACCAAATCCATCCAGGATGGAGATTTCTTTGAGATTCCGGCATTTAAAGAGGCAGTTGCCAACTGTAAGAAAAATGATTCTTCCCTGCATCTGTACGGCCTGGTTTCCGACGGCGGTGTGCACAGCCACATTAGCCATATCTACGGCCTGTTAGAACTGGCAAAGAGAGAGGGACTGGAAAAAGTTTACGTTCACTGCTTCCTGGACGGCCGCGATACTCCTCCAGCATCCGGTAAAGATTTCGTTGCTCAGTTAGAGGAAAAAATGGCAGAGATCGGAGTTGGAAAAGTTGCATCTGTAACGGGACGTTACTATGCAATGGATCGTGACAAAAACTGGGATCGGGTACAGAAGGCTTACGCTGCCCTGACCAGGGGAGAAGGCGTTCCGGCCGAGTCTGCAACTGCCGGTATTCAGGCTTCCTACGATCAGGAGAAGTATGATGAGTTTGTAATGCCTACAGTTGTCATGGAAAACGGCGCTCCGGTAGCGACAATTAAAGACCATGATTCCGTTATTTTCTATAACTTCCGTCCTGACAGAGCAAGAGAGATTACCCGTGCATTCTGTGATGACGAATTTACCGGATTCGACAGAGAAAAGAAATTAGACTTGGTATATGTATGCTTTACAGATTATGATGAAACCATTGCTAACAAGCTGGTTGCATTCCACAAAGAAAGCATTACCAATACATTTGGTGAGTTTTTAGCTGCAAACAACCTGACTCAGGCCAGAATCGCAGAGACTGAAAAATATGCTCACGTTACCTTCTTCTTTAATGGCGGCATTGAAGAGCCAAATCCAGGTGAGGATCGTATTTTAGTAAATTCTCCAAAGGAAGTTGCTACCTATGACTTAAAGCCGGAGATGAGCGCTCCGGAAGTATGCAATAAGCTGGTCGAGGCAATTAAATCCGGTAAATATGATGTGATTATCATCAACTTTGCAAATCCGGATATGGTTGGCCACACTGGTGTGGAAGCAGCGGCAATTCAGGCAATTGAGACAGTTGACGCCTGCGTAGGACGTGCAGTAGATGCAGTAAAAGAAATGGACGGCGTTCTGTTTATCTGTGCTGATCATGGAAATGCAGAGCAGTTAGTTGACTACCAGACTGGCGAACCATGGACTGCACATACAACCAATCCGGTTCCGTTTATTCTGGTAAATGCAGATCCGGCATATAAGCTTAGAGAAGGCGGCTGTCTGGCAGATATTGCTCCTACATTGATTGAGTTAATGGGATTGGAGCAGCCGAAAGAAATGACTGGAAAGTCTTTATTAGTAAAATAGTAATCAAATAACAAGAGGGAGCTCGTGAAGCGGGCTGAGAGGAAGTCATCAACTTCGACCTGTAGAACCTGATTTGGGTAATTCCAACGTAGGGAGAGAATGTGATCAGCCAATGCTGTATTGGTGGATTTTAGGCTCATATCCTTGCGGGGGTATGAGCCTTTTTTACAGGTACGGAAACAGGTATCCCTCAAAAGGAGGAAAAAGATGAATTACGCAACACAGATGGATGCAGCTAGAAAAGGAATTTTAACGAAAGAAATGAAACTGGTGGCAGAAAAGGAACAGTTTGATGAGCAAGAGCTGATGGGACTTGTGGCAGAGGGGAAGATTGCGATTCCTGCCAATAAAAACCATACTTGTTTAAATCCAAATGGTATTGGTTCTATGCTGAAGACCAAGATCAATGTCAATCTTGGTACGTCTAGGGATTGTAAGGATTTGGATATGGAGCTGCAAAAGGTAAAAGATGCCGTGGAACTGGGGGCGGAATCGATTATGGATTTAAGTTCATTTGGGGATACCCGGACGTTCCGGCGCAAACTGACAGCAGAGTGTCCAGCGATTATTGGTACCGTGCCGATTTATGATGCAGTTGTTTACTACCACAAAGCGTTAAAAGAGATTACCTCCAGGGAATGGATTGATATTGTGCGGATGCATGCAGAAGATGGCGTGGATTTTATGACCATCCATGCAGGAATTAATAAAATGACAGCAAAGCGGTTTAAAGAAGCAAAACGTCTTACCAATATTGTATCCAGAGGCGGCTCAATTATTTTTGCATGGATGGAGATGACTGGGTGCGAAAATCCATTTTATGAGTATTATGATGAAGTCCTGGAAATTTGTCGGGAATATGATGTAACGATGAGCCTGGGAGATGCCTGCCGCCCAGGATGTATTGAGGATGCTTCTGATATTTCCCAAATCGAAGAATTGGTAACGTTGGGGGAATTGACCAGACGGGCCTGGGAAAAAGATGTACAAGTGATTGTAGAAGGACCAGGACATATGCCGTTAAACCAAATTAAGGCGAACATGGAAATTCAAAATACCATCTGTAAAGGAGCGCCTTTCTATGTTCTGGGTCCTTTGGTAACAGATGTGGCGCCAGGATATGATCATATTACAGCAGCAATTGGAGGTGCAATGGCTGCAGCTTATGGAGCCGCCTTTTTGTGCTATGTAACGCCGGCAGAACACTTGCGCCTTCCAGATGTTAATGATGTAAAAGAGGGGATTATAGCTTCTCGAATTGCAGCACATGCAGCGGATCTTGCAAAGGGAATTAAAGGTGCAGCAGACTGGGATCATGAGATGAGTCTGGCAAGAAAGAAACTGGATTGGGAAAGAATGTTTGAATTATCCATTGATCCGGAAAAGGCAAGAGCTTATCGTGCATCTGCCAAACCGGAGAAGGAAGATACCTGTTCTATGTGCGGCAATTTCTGTGCGGTTAAGAATATGAATCGGATTTTAGATGGAGAAATTGTAAATATTTACGAAGAGTAAAAAACAGGAAATGGAGGAAATGAAGATGAAGATAAATGTAAAAAAACTGGCTGTCAGCGCAATGCTGGCAGCAGTGGCAGTATCCATGTCTGGCTTTGTGATTCCAATTGGTGCTTCAAAATGCTTTCCAATTCAGCATTTGTGCAATGTAATTGCAGGAGTCTTTCTGGGGCCATGGTATGGAGTGGCAATGGCATTTACCACATCCCTGATTCGAAATCTAATTGGAACCGGAAGTCTTCTGGCCTTTCCAGGCAGTATGGTAGGTGCTTATTTGTGCGGTATGCTTTACCAAAAGAGTGGGAAACTAGCAGCGTCCTACTTTGGTGAGGTGTTTGGAACTGGGATTTTAGGAGGAATCCTTTGCTATCCGGTTGCAGAACTGTTAATGGGAAAAGAGGCGGCGTTATTTATGTATGTCATGCCATTTTTTATGAGTACCATGTGTGGTACGGTCATTGCCGCCGTGCTCATTGGCATTATGGAAAAGTCAGGGGTATTTTCTTATTTGAATCGCTTATTAGCAACTGAATAATTGTTATTGAGCCACAATGGTGACGATCATTTTGTTTGGAAGACAGGCAATGGTATCGCCGTTGTGGCTTTTTTTACCCTGTTGGACGCAAACCTTATCAGGGCAGGAAGCAGAGTCACACCACACTTCTCCGTTTCGTACAATTAAGCTGTTTGATCCGCCATTTTTTCCGGTTACGGTAATTTCTGTATCCTGACTTAAATCTAAAGAAGCGGTTACTACTCCGTCTACCGAAACCCGGGCAGAAACAGCGGGAGCAGAATGCAGGATTTTTTGGCCGCCAGACCAGATAAGGGCCAGAAAAACCAGGCCCGCAATTAAAAAAAGTTCTCGTTTATGTTTCACGTATAATCACCTCTTAAAGAATAGTGCTCCTATTCTACCACAAGTCCGGAAAAAGATGCAAGTAATCGGAAGATTGAAAAGAAAACAATCCTATGTTAGAATAAAAAGAAGAAAAATCAGTCACACCCTGTATTCTAAAACGAAGGAGTTTACGAAAATGCCTGCATCAAAAAAAGCAGCGTTATATGGAATTCTAATTTCTCTGGCGTTTATTTTCAGCTATATTGAGTCTCTGTTTCCAGTGCATCTTATGATTCCTGGAATTAAGCTGGGGCTGGCAAATCTGGTATCTGTCGTAGGTCTCTATACCATAGGAGCACCAGGAACCGTATGTATCAGCCTGATTCGGATTATATTATCCAGCCTGTTATTTGGGGCAGGATTTTCTTCTATGCTTTATGGGCTAACTGGAGGAATATTAAGTCTTACCATTATGATTCTGTGCAAAAAATACCGTCTGTTCAGCCAAACTGGCATCAGTATTTTAGGTGGGGCTGCCCATAATTTCGGTCAGCTTTTGGCAGCGGCAGTGGTTCTAAATGGTTCAGTATTTGTATATTTTCCGGCGCTTCTCATTGCCGGAACAGCAGCCGGAGCCTGCATCGGTATCCTGGGCGGAATCATTACAGAGCGGATTCAGAAATATGTAACAAAATTATAGCAACCGTTCAGCCATGCATCTTCTTGCCCACTTACAGCGGACAAGAAGCGTTGGGCGTCCGCCCTATGAAGATTCAGACAGAAAAATTTTTATGAAAACGAGCTTTCAACGCTTTTTCCTGTCTGAATCTTCGCATGGCTAAACTGTTAAAAAATTATAGGGAAACCAGGGGAAAGTACATTGTGTTCTATTGGGAAAACAGGTATAATAAACAGTAAATTTGGGCGAAACAGACGCCCTGTAATTTAATAACCAGGAGGAATTACCATGGTATATGAAGCAATTAAAGGGTTGGTAGAATATGGATTAAAAGCAGGTTTGATTACAGAAGCAGACCGCATTTATGCTACCAATCAGATTCTGGATGTGATGAAGATGGACGAATATGAAGAGCCTCAGGGGGCTGTAGAGTCAGACAATCTGGAACTGATTTTAAAGGAATTAATGGACGCTGCCCATGAAAACGGAGTGCTGCCAGAGGACAGCATTACATATCGGGATTTATTTGATACCCGTTTGATGAATTGTTTGATGCCCCGTCCAAGTCAGATCATCGACGAGTTTTGGAAGCATTACGGCAATTCTCCGGAAGAGGCAACGGATTACTATTATAAATTAAGTCAGGATTCCGATTATATCCGCCGTTACCGCGTATGCAAGGATATGAAGTGGAAAACTGCTACTCCTTATGGGGATTTAGATATTACAGTAAACTTATCCAAACCGGAAAAAGATCCAAAGGCTATTGCAGCAGCAAAGCTGGCAAAACAGAGCGGCTATCCCAAGTGCCTGCTGTGTCGGGAAAATGAAGGATATGCAGGCCGTACCAACCATCCGGCCAGAAATAACCACAGAATCATTCCCATTACCATTAATGATTCTCAGTGGGGATTCCAGTATTCTCCTTATGTATATTATAACGAGCATTGCATTGTATTTAATGGCCAGCACATTCCAATGAAGATAGAGAAAGCGACTTTTATTAAGCTGTTTGATTTTGTAAAGATGTTCCCTCACTATTTCCTTGGTTCCAATGCAGATCTGCCTATTGTTGGCGGCTCTATTTTAAGCCATGACCACTTCCAGGGCGGCCACTATACCTTTTCCATGGCAAAAGCTCCGATAGAACAGTCCTTTACCATGAAAGGTTTTGAGGATGTAGAAGCCGGTATCGTTCACTGGCCAATGTCTGTTCTCCGCCTTCGCTGCAAGGATTCAGACCGCTTGATCGAATTGGGCGATAAGGTACTGCAGGCATGGAGAACGTATACAGATGAAGATGCATTTATCTATGCAGAGACAGATGGCGAACCACACAATACCATCACCCCAATTGCAAGAAAGAACGGCGAACTGTATGAACTGGACTTAGTATTGAGAAACAATATTACCACAGAAGAGTTCCCGCTGGGCGTATACCATCCTCACCAGGAACTTCACCATATTAAGAAAGAGAATATCGGCCTGATTGAAGTTATGGGACTGGCAGTGCTTCCTTCCAGATTAAAGACAGAACTGGCGGATTTGGCAGACTACATTGTAGGAGGAAAGAATATTCGTGACAATGAAGTTCTGGCAAAACATGCAGACTGGGTAGAAGAGTTCCTTCCAAAATATGAGACAGTTACAAGAGACAATATTGATGGAATCTTGCAGGAAGAAGTGGGCCTGGTATTCTCCAGAGTACTGGAGGACGCCGGTGTTTATAAATGCACAGAAAAAGGACGTCAGGATTTTGGAAAATTCTTACATAGCGTAGGATTTGAAGGCTAAATATGAAAGAAGAGGCCGGCAGTGGAAAATTCGCTGCCGGCTGTTGTATTTGGTATTAATTGCGGCTGTAAATCCAATAGAAGGTTAATTTTAAGAACACAGCGACTGCTAAAATCGCAAAAGAAGTATAAAAAGCCGCCATATTGAACAATCCGGCCGCGGTAGTGGTAAAAAGCAGGAATAATAAGAGGATGTCTGTTACAATGCCGCCGCTTTTGTCATGGAGGTACTGATTTCGTTCATCCAATTCTATCTGCATCTGCTCTTTTAAAAGGAAACGGTTTTTAAGCAGTTAATTCATTACAGATCTAATTTTAAATCACCATCTTTGATCCATCCCAGCTTTCGGAATATCTCGCCAAAAATCCAGGTAAGGATGGCCGGAAGGACAAAGCATACCAGCAAAATGCCAAGCCACATATTAGTACCGCCGCCCATGGAAGTATAAATACCGATGGGGCCTACCAGGCCGCAGGTTCCCATGCCGGAAGCAGTATGGATATTAGTCAGCTGAAATACAACAGTGGCAATGGGGCCGGTAATCATGGAAGCCAGAGTAGGGGCGATCCAGATTTTCGGATTTTTCACAATATTTCCCATCTGAAGCATGGAAGTGCCAAGTCCTTGAGCCAGCAGGCCGCCAACTCCGTTTTCACGGAAACTTAACACTGCAAAGCCTACCATCTGGGCACAGCATCCTGCTGTAGCGGCTCCGCCTGCCAGTCCGTCCAGAGTTAAGGCAATGCAGATTGCCGCACTGGAAATAGGGAGGGTCAAGGCAATGCCAATTAAGGCAGAAACTAAAATACCCATAAAGAAAGGCTGCATTTCGGTAGCAGTCTTTACCATCATTCCAAAAGCGTCCATAAAAGCAGCTACGCCAGGTCCTACAAACTGGGCGATTAAAACGCCGGAAATAATGGTGACGCCAGGGGTAACTAAAATATCAACGCGGGTTTCTTTGGATACGATCTTTCCAAGCTCTGTGGCTACAATGGTTGCAACCAGAGCCCCTACAGGGCCTCCAAGGGCATTTCCGGCAATACCTACTGTGGCTGCAGAAAACAGTACCAATTGAGGCGCTTTCAAGGCATAAGCAATAGCCACGCCAAGGGCTGCTCCTGTAGCGCTTTTTGCATAATCTGCAATTACAATAAAAGCCTGAATCTGGGTTTTGTCGCCGAGTGTGGCGAAGATTGTTCCTATCAATAGAGATGCAAACAAGCCAAATGCCATGGCACCCAATGCATCAATGAGATAGGTCTGGACGGTAATGTTGACATTCTTACGTTTTAAGAATGCCTTGACTCCTGTCTGTTCCATAGGGAATCTCCTTATATGTATTATTGTGCACACATTTGGCTTATGCCAAAGCAGTTGGTTGCATTTTACCAGCAGATGACAAAAAAAGCAAGTTTTTTCACAAAATTGATAAAAAAATAACAAACATAGAAGAGAGAAACTACTCTCAACAATATCAAATAGACAGTGGGAAATGAGTATGATAAAATAAGGGTATCATACATATTAAAGGAGGCGGCCTATGAAACAGAAAATCTGTCCTACATGCGATGGAAAATTAAAAGGCAACTATTGCCCTTTTTGCCATAAAATTGTGAGAAAGCCGTTGGAATGGGATGTTCGGTATTATCTGAACGAACGCCATACGGATTGGGAAACAAACTGTGATTACCACGGTGAATCCCAGGTATTGGAACAAGCAGAGAGTGCAGGCAGCGCCTCAGCTTTTAACATGTCAGAGGGCCAGGAGACGGTTTTTCAAAGCGCACAGCCAGATATAGAATCCGATAATCCCTATAAAAGCTCATCGAAACGTGCAGACTCAAAAATAAATGTATCTTCAGCAGAAAAGCCGAGAAAGAAAGGCAGGATTGGAAAAATCGTTCTGGCAGTGATGGGAATCTGGGTGATACTTAATATTATTATGGCAGTGATTGCCAATATTGATTATGAAAAAGTACCGGAACCCCTGGTATCAGAAGAAGCCTACGAAAATGCAATAGAAATTCCGGTTCCGAACTTTACAGAGGAGACGGGGATTGTCATATCCGAAGAAGAGTGGAATTATGAAGAAGGCGTAAAGGAACTGTCTGATGAGGAAGTAAAAGAGCGGCGTGAAATGGGGCTTGGAGACCGGTGCAGCACATATTTCCATTTGCCGGTATCCTATGAGGCATTTGCCGGAAAAATCGAAGACTATCTTGCAAATGCAGGCCTTTCCATAGATTCTTATGATGAATATACGGTAAATCTGCTGTACTCTTACGGGGAAGAAGCTGAGGAATTTTCTTCCTATAACCGGACAATGGAATGGTACGTTTTAGAACCTGGAATGGAAGAGACGGACTACTGGTCCGGAGTGAGCTTAAGCTCAGACACGGCTTCCGGAGAGATTCACTGGTTTGAGGTGGCTTTAGAGGATCGGGAACAGGCATTTCAAATGACGGCCTGGGCTGCAGAAACCATAGGAGAACTGGCCGGTTTTTCCAATGCAAAAGAAACGGCAGAGCAGATATATACAGAATTAAGCAGCTTTGAAGGAGAAGAAGAGTTCTGGTATGCGGATGTTTCTGAATATTCTGTTTCTGTCTGGGAATATGAAGGAAAAACAGAAGTGCGTTTAGAACTTTCTTATGACTTTGCTCAAAAACTTAGTTTAGACTAAGGTAATGAAATGGCGATAGTGATAAACTCTTAACAAGAACAAACGTAACGATTCTGAACTGTTACCATGAAACTATCAAAATGAAAAGGAGAAGTACTATGGCAGGAGCAAGTTATGTATTTCAGGAACATTTAATTGAGCGCCAGGCAAAAGCGGAAGAAGAGCTGTTAAAAGAGCTGCGTTCTGGCAGTTATACCATCCACAATCCAATTGTCCGCACCAATTTTTATTTTATTGCACCGCTGACAGCAGTGATTGCATTTAATACAGAAGAGGAGACAGCTGTTACGGTAACTGTTTTTGGAAAAACCAAAGAGGCAAATATCAGCCATACTTTCCCGAAAGCAAAAGAGCACGTGCTTCCAATTATGGGTCTGTATCCGGAATACACCAACAAAGTAGAAATCCGCGAATACCGCGGCGAGTCCCATGTGGTAGAGATTGAAATGGGCAAACCGGACTGCGGAAACGGCTTTATCTATTCGATGGATACAACTCCAGAGTATATGCAGGATAACTGCATTTTCTTGACTCCTTCCAGTGGGGAAAAGGCATCCGCTTATGACTATGCAGGAGATTTAAGATGGTGTTTAAACATTAAGTGTGTATTTGATATGAAACGTCTGAAAAACGGCCATATTCTTATGGGTACAGACCGTCTGATTCAGATGCCGTATTATATGTCCGGACTTTATGAGGTCAGCCTGTGCGGTAAGATTTATAAAGAATACAAGATCTTCGGCGGTTCCCACCATGATGCATTTGAAATGCCTGACGGAAATCTGTTGTGCTTAACCGAAGATTTGCGTTCTGATACTGTAGAGGACATGTGCGTTCTCATTGACAGAGAGACCGGAGAGATTTTAAAGAAATGGGATTACAAAGACGTAATTACACCAGGTTTAGGAAAGAGCGGAAGCTGGTCTGAAAGAGACTGGTTCCACAACAATGCAGTCTGGTATGATGAAAATACCAATTCTCTCACTTTCTCCGGACGTCACGTAGACGCTATGATTAATATTGATTTTGAAAGCGGAAAGCTGAACTGGATTATCGGTGATCCGGAAGGCTGGCCACAGGAGATGGTAGATAAGTATTTCTTTAAGCCAATTGGCAATAACTTCGGCTGGCAGTATGAGCAGCATGCATGCCTGATTACTCCAAATGGAGATGTTATGTGCTTTGATAACCACCACTGGGGTTCTAAAGACAAAGATAAATTCCTGTCTGCCAAGAACAATTTCTCCCGAGGCGTCCGCTACCGCATCAATACCAAGGATATGACCATTGAGCAGGTTTGGGAGTACGGAAAAGATCTGGGAGCAGAATTCTTCTCTCCATATATTTCCAATGTGGAATTCTATAACGAAGGCCACTATATGGTACATTCCGGCGGTATTGCATATAACAAAGACGGTGAAGTATCAGAAGGTCTGGGCGCATTTGAGCCGTTATTAGGCGGCAGCCTGGAATCCATTACCATAGAAGTCTGCGATAACAAGCCAATGATGCGGCTTCATGCAAAGGGCAATTACTATCGTGCAGAGAAGATGAAGCTTTATGGCGAAAATGAAACCTTAGAGCTGGGCAAGGGCCAGATTTTAGGTGAACTGGGAGTTACGAAGGAATTTGATACAGAGATTCCGGCAGAGTACAATGGAGAACTGCTTCCTGACAGATTTGCTGCAAGCATTGAAGAAGAGTTTGACCGCTTTATTTTCCACGCAACCTTTGAAAAAGGCCAGTTAGCAATGCTTCTTTGCGAGCAGGGAGACGAAGTTCACCGCTACTACATTTCTACAGCTTCCAGTCCTCTGAAAGCAATGTGCTGCGGCAGCTTCCTGGAGTCTGATGAACGAGTAACCAAGACCAATGTCAATAAGGTTGGATTAAAGGGCGAATACGATGTTCGGGTAATTGTAGACGATAAGAAATACGATACTGGAATTAAGATTGTCTGCTAAGAATATATGGTATACCAAGGGCTGACCATTTGCGGTCAGCCCTTTTTCAGAACAGAAAATCCCATTGAGTGCCTTTCTAAATTGGTTGATACATAAATGGATGCTTCCGATTGTCAAGACGCTTTGGCTGCCAGCCGTTTTTCCAATAAAGCGATACCCTGATAGATGACGACAGAGACAATGGAGAGAATCACGATGGAGGTCACCATTAAGGTCATCTGGAACACCTGGGAAGAGTAGATAATCAGGTATCCAAGACCGGCTTTGCTGGACAAAAACTCTCCGATAATCACGCCTACCAGACATAGGCCGGCGTTGACCTTCATGCTGCTGATAATGAGAGGTACCGAGGCGGGCAGAAGAACCTTTAGCAGCACGTCTTTCTTTTTTCCACCCAGGGAATAAATCAGCCGCACCTTATCCTGGCTGATTTGAGTAAAGCCAGTATAAAGAGTTAAAACAGCTCCAAAGAGGGCTACGGATACTGCGGCAGTTACAATGGTTCTGGGGCGGTTGCCCAGCCATACAATTAAAATTGGAGCCAGGGCGGATTTTGGCAGGCTGTTAAGCATTACCAGAAAGGGTTCCAAAATTTCAAACAGGCTGCGGTTGGACCACAAAAGAAGGGCTGCTGCAAGGCTTAGTCCGATTACGAGAAAAAAGCTGATTAAGGTTTCTGCCAGGGTGACTCCGGTATGGTAAATCAGGCTTCCGTCCATTGCCATAGATGCCATGCAGGACAGAATCAGAGAGGGACAGCTGAAGATAAAGCTGTCTATCAGTTCCATTCTGGAACACAGTTCCCACAGAGAAAGAAACAGGATAAATAATAAAAAGCGGCAGCTCGTTACCATTCGGCGGCGGCGGGTCTGGCCGGCCACATATTCAAGCTGTGCAGGACTCATGGTTTTGAATCTCCTTCCATAACAGATTAAAGTAACCGGCAAATTCCGGAAGATTTCTGCGGGCCAGCGGATGAACCGTCTGTCCGGTTTCTGCTTCAAAGGTAATAGGAACAATGGTTTTTATCTGCCCTGGCCGGGCTGAAAGCACCAGCACCCGATCGGCGATACTGATGGCTTCTGCTAAGTCATGGGTTACCAGGATGGCAGTTTTTCCGGCAGTCCGGATGATGGTACTGATGTCATCACTGACTTCTAATCTTGTCTGATAATCTAAGGCAGAAAATGGTTCATCCAGTAACAGGAGATCCGGCTTCATAGCCAGGGTGCGGATTAATGCAGCTCTCTGGCGCATGCCTCCGGACAGCTCTGACGGCCTGGAATGGAGAAACATACCCAGGCCGTAGTCAGAAAGCATGGCGGAGATTTTGTTTTTGACAGCTGGAGAAAATGTTCCGTTTAATTCAGGACCCAAACAGGCGTTAGACAAAATAGAACGCCATTCAAACAGGTGATCCTTCTGAAACATGTAACCAATCCGGCCACTGGCGCCGGGAGACTGGATGGAAGAGCCGTCCAGGAGAATTTCGCCTTCATCGGGATTTAGCAAGCCGCATATGAGAGACAAAAGAGTGGATTTGCCGCAGCCGGAAGGCCCTACTACGGCCAGGAATTCTCCGGCAGCAATGGTGAAATCAATATGAGAAAGGGCCAGTGTCTCGCCTTCCAAACGGTGGTAAGAACAGCTGACCCCGCGTACTTCCAATTTGGGAATCATAGACAGGCCTCCATAGTTAAGGGGATGTATGCCTTATTATATGGGGAACATTAGAAAAAAGTGCAGTAAGAAAGAATTTTGCTTTTGCAGGATTCTCCGTCCGGGACATAATAAAAAAAGCCTCCTAAAGGTGGGGGAACGTTTAGGAGGCGTGGGACAGAGGATAGGTCTGGCCCAATATTATGGCAACAAAAGATTGACAATAAGCATAATTGATTTTTGTATACAGAATATACCATATTTTGGAAAAATTGGCAAGACGATACATTATATTTTATTGATTTCATAGATAAAAATTGTATTACAACTGTTAAAAAAAGCTCTGTAGTTGATGGAGAAAAGAGCAGCGGAATTTGCTTGCAGGGGATGATAAATTGCTTTATAATCATTTGTAGTAACGATTCAGGATGGCGGAAAATCTGGCGTAAAAAGCTGCCCCGTCCGGAACAGTTACTATTTGTAAAAGTACAATGATTTTGGGGTTGGAATTAGCATTAAGGGGGACAGTATGAACGAACATCAACAAAAGAAGAATCCACTGGGGTATGAAAAGCTGTCCAGGCTTCTGGCAGGATACGCCATTCCGAGTATTATTGCCATGCTGGTCAGTTCCCTTTATAATATTGTAGATCAGATTTTTATTGGACAGGGAGTCGGGTATCTGGGAAATGCTGCTACCAATGTGTCTTTCCCGCTGAATACCATCTGCATGGCACTTGCGCTGTTAATTGGCATTGGCTGTGCGTCCGGCTTTTCATTGGAACTGGGAGCAGATGAGCCGGAAAACGCTGCCCGTTATGTGGGAACTGCAGTCAGCATGATGGCGGTGGCCGGTGTGATTTATGTAGTGATTGTCCAGATTTTTTTATATCCTCTATTAAAAATGTTTGGCGCAACGGAAGCGGTGATGCCTTATGCAGTCAGCTATACCAGGATTACAACGCTGGGAATGCCCTTTTTGATTGCGACCAATGGACTAAGCAATCTGGCAAGAGCAGACGGAAGTCCGAAATACTCTATGACCTGTATGCTGGTAGGGGCAGTAATCAACACCATTTTAGACCCGATTTTTATCTTTGTATTCCACATGGGAGTGGCAGGAGCAGCATGGGCTACTATTATCGGACAGATTGCCTCCTTTGGAATTGCGTTCCGGTATTTATGGAAGTTTAAACACGTAACCCTGAAAAAAGAATATTTTAAACTAGACCGAAAACGGTGCGCCACAGTAGCAGGACTGGGAATGAGCAGCAGCTTAAATCAGCTTGCCATTACCCTGGTTCAGATTGTGTTAAATAATTCTCTGACCTATTATGGAGCCAGATCCATTTATGGCAGTGAGATTCCTCTGGCAAGCTGCGGTATCGTAATGAAAACTAACGGAATCCTGATGGCAGTAATCATTGGAATCTGTCAGGGTTCCCAGCCGATTTTGGGTTTTAACTACGGAGCAGAGCAGTACGAGCGGGTGCGGAACGTATTTAAACTGGCGATTTCCTGCGCTTTCTGCGTATCTTCTGTATGTTTTATTTTGTTTCAGTTCTTTCCAGGTTATATTATTTCCATATTCGGATCCGGAGACGCCCAGTATATGGAGTTTGCGATAAAATTCATGCGGACATTTTTATTTATGGTGCTGGTAAACGGCGTCCAGATGTTAAGTTCCAGCATGTTTTCCGCCATTGGAAAACCGTTAAAAGGAGCGCTGCTTTCCCTGACCCGCCAGGTATTTTTCCTGATTCCGCTGATTTTAATCCTTCCGCTGTTTTTTGGAATTGACGGTGCACTGTATGCGGGACCTGTGGCAGATGCCGGAGCATTTCTGCTTTCTGTATGTTTGGTAAGACAGGAATTTAAAAAGATGCAATAAAGACTTGCATTTTTTTGAAGAAAGTGTTATGATGAGTTTGATAACATGATGATGAATGGCTGAAAGAGTGGGCGTAAGTCCACTCTTTCCGTTTGTCCGGCTGTCAGCCGGACACAGGCCAGACAAGGCTAAGAAAGGTGGTGCGAGATGAGCAAAAAAGAGCAATATGAGGCAAGAACCGAACAATACCTTCTCCCATTGATGGAAGAGCACAACTTTGAACTGGTAGACGTGGAATATGTAAAAGAAGCCGGAACCTGGTATCTGCGTGCTTACATTGACAAAGAAGGCGGTATTACAGTAGACGACTGCGAAGTAATTAACCGCAAGCTTAGCGACTGGCTGGACGAAGAAGACTTTATCGAGGAAAGCTATATTTTAGAGGTCAGTTCTCCGGGACTTGGAAGACCTTTGAAAAAAGAAAAGGATTTTGCCAGAAGCATAGGCAAAGAAGTGGAAGTAAAGCTTTACAAGGCGCTCAATAAACAAAAGGACTATACCGGCGTGCTGGAGGCATATGATAAGGATACCGTTACCTTAGGGATGGAAGACGGAAGCCAGATTGTATTTGACAGGCCGGACATTGCATTGATTCGATTAGCTTTTGATTTTTAATGGAGAAGGATCATTAGGAGGATAACCATGAATAAGGAACTGTTACTGGCATTGGAGATGCTGGAAAAGGAAAAAAATATCAGCAAGGACGTATTACTGGAGGCAATTGAAAACTCCCTGCTGACTGCCTGCAAAAACCATTTTGGGAAGGCGGATAATGTAAAGGTTACCATTAATCCGAATACCTGTGATTTTTCCGTTTATGCGGAGAAAGAAGTGGTTGAGGAAGTGGAAGATTCCATGCTGCAGATCAGTCTGGCAGAAGCCAGAATGAAAGATCCCAGATATGTAGTCGGCGATATTGTACAGGTACCGATTGAGTCTAAAAACTTTGGACGTATTGCAACTCAGAACGCTAAAAATGTGATCCTGCAGAAAATCAGGGAAGAAGAACGCAAGGTTCTTTACAATGATTACTACAGCATGGAAAAGGATGTGGTAACCGGTATTGTACAGAAAAATCTGGGAAGAAATATCAGCATTAACCTGGGCAAGGTAGACGCAATTTTAAATGAAAGCGAGCAGGTCAAAGGAGAAGTTCTGGCTCCTACGGAACGAATTAAGGTTTATATTTTAGAAGTAAAGGATACGCCAAAAGGACCAAGAGTTTCCGTATCCCGTACTCATCCGGATCTGGTAAAACGTCTGTTTGAATCTGAGGTTGCAGAAGTCAAAGACGGTACCGTTGAGATTAAAGCCATTGCCAGAGAAGCAGGTTCCCGTACCAAGATTGCAGTCTGCTCCCATGACCCAAATGTAGATCCGGTAGGCGCATGCGTAGGTATTAACGGCGCCAGAGTCAATGCAGTGGTAGATGAACTGCGAGGCGAGAAAATTGATATTATTAACTGGGATGACAATGCGGCCTTATTAATTGAAAATGCTTTAAGTCCTGCAAAGGTTATCTGCGTAGTAGCCGACGAGGACGAGAGAGAAGCTCAGGTCATTGTGCCGGATTACCAGCTGTCACTGGCAATCGGAAAAGAAGGACAGAACGCAAGGCTGGCAGCCCGCCTCACCGGTTATAAGATTGACATTAAGAGTGAGACTCAGGCAAAAGAGTCCGGTCTGTTTGAAGAAATGGGCATTGAATATCAGGAAGATATGGAAGACATGGAAAACAGCTGCCAGGAAGAATATCAGGATGATTATGAAGACTCCCAGGAAGCAGAAGAAACCAGCGAGGAATAACAAGGAGTGGTAAAGTGAGTACAATAAAGAAGGTACCTTTACGGCAATGCATTGGCTGCGGATGCAGCAAAAATAAAAAAGAAATGATTCGGGTTTTAAAGACGCCGGAAGGGGAATTCACCATAGACGCAACCGGACGGAAAAACGGAAGAGGCGCCTATCTGTGCCCATCTATGGAATGTCTGGAACGGGCAGTAAAAGGAAAGGGCTTAGAGCGCTCCTTTAAGATGGCAATTCCGAAAGAAGTATATGAAAACCTGAAAAAGGAGATGGAAGAGCTTGGATAACAGACAGAAGGTGTTTAATCTGATTGGTCTTGCCACCAAAGCCGGCAAGACGGCCAGTGGAGAATTTTCCACAGAAAAGGCAGTAAAAACCGGAAAGGCTTATTTGGTGATTGTATCAGAGGAAGCGTCGGATAATACAAAGAAGATGTTTTCCAATATGTGTACTTACTACAAAGTGCCTCTTTATATGCTTGGAAAAAAGGATGAGCTGGGCCACGCCATGGGTAAGGAGATGCGTGCATCTCTGGCCGTATTGGATGCAGGGTTAGCAAAAGCCGTGGAGAAACAGATGAAACTGATAGGAGGTAGTGAGCATGAGAGTAAATGAATTAGCGAAGGAAATCGGAAAAACTCCCAGAGAAGTAATGGATCTGCTGGAGAAAAATCATATTAAAAAAAGCGCATTGTCAGGGCTTAGCAGCGAGGAAGAGAGACTGGTGAGAAGCCTTACAGAGCCGAAAAAAGAGGAGGCATCTCCAGAGGGAACTCCTCATAAAAAGAAATTAGTTGCAGTATACCGTCCCCAGAACTCACAGCAGTTAAAAAATCGTCCGGCCAGCTCCAAAAATGCAGGCCAGCAGCGTCCGGCAGCAAAACCGGCTGAAGCGTCCAAGACAGAAGAACCGGTAAAGAGCCAGGAGACTGCAGAAGTAAAACCGGCAGCACCGGTACAGGAAACTGCTCCGGCAGCGCCAACATCTGCAGCACCGGTACAGACCGAGGCAGCACCTGTAAGAACAGAGGGCCAGCAGCGTCCGGCAAATCCGGCAGGACGCAATGCTCAGAGCCGCGACGGTCAGAGAGAGAATGGCCAGAGAGATAACCGTCAGGGTGGATTTAACAGAGACGGCCAGAGAGATAACCGTCAGGG
>CALHQJ010000140.1 GCA_938036545.1 uncultured Clostridium sp.
TTGAAATCCATTCTTGCATTACGAGGCAATTATACTTCCTATATGGGAAATTATCAATACCTTTTTACAAATTTTTCATTTTTTTGAATTATGTATCAAATATTTATAACTTCTCTGTCGGAGTACCCTTACCTCCATCACGCTACTAGTATAATACAGACTTCAGAAAAATGCTATAACTTTTCCCTGTTTATTTTCTTACGTAATTATTACGAAAATTCACTTTTTGGTCTTTTTTGTATTTATTTTAGTACAACCTACTCAAAAAACCTATGATCTCACGTCAGTTTCTTATGACTTTCTTAATTTTTCCAGAAAAGGCTGAAGCTGGATTTGAGGTTAGAATCGGTTGTTTTTTACGTTTTTTGTGGTATAATGTTCATATTGTTGTTTTTTTTATTTTTTCTGAACATCAAATTTTGTCAATTTTACGGAAAGGAATTTCTTTATGAATCGTTACGGATTGTTATGCCGCTGTATTTTAGAGCATCCAAACGCCACCCAGCGGGAGCTTGCCTCTATGCTGGAGGTCTCTCTTGGAACGGTAAATACTTTAATTAAGGAATGTACGGCTCTTACCTATTTAACAGTTAACTCGGAGGGCGACTATCAGCTTACTGCTTCCGGAATGGAGTTTATGGAGCAGTTTCGGGTAGATGCCGCCCTGATTATTGCTGCCGGATTCGGCTCTCGCTTTGTCCCCCTGACCTTTGAGACCCCAAAAGGCCTTTTGGAAGTATTCGGTGAGAGGATGATTGAACGTCAGATTAAACAGCTCCACGAAGTTGGCATTCGGGATATTACTATTGTAGTCGGGTATCTGAAAGAAAAATTTGAATACCTCATTGATAAATATGATGTAAAGCTGTTATATAATCCTGAATATTCCTGCAAAAATACATTAGCTACCGTCTATCATGCCAAAGATGTACTGGCAGGCAGAAATGTCTACCTTTTGTCCTCTGACAACTGGATGCGCGACAATATGTATCACACTTATGAATGTTTTGGATGGTATTCTTCGGTCTATATGAACGGCCCTACTTCTGAATGGTGTCTTTCTTTTAATAAGAAAGGCCGCATTACGGGGAGCAGCGTAGGAGGCCGTGACAGTTGGGTGATGTACGGCCCTGTTTTCTTTTCTAAGACTTTTTCCCAGCAGTTTTTGCCGGTTTTAGAGGCTTATTATCAAATCGGTGGAACGGAGCAGTTTTATTGGGAACAGGTTTACGCCGATATGCTGACCGGAGAGGCAAAAGAACGAATTTTAAATGCCGGACTCTCCCTGCCGGAGGTTTTACAAGGAAGAGCTTCTGAAACAGAGCTGGATATGTCAATTAATAAACAGCCTGATAATCAGGTTTACGAATTTGAAAATCTGGAAGAGCTACGGCTTTTTGACCCAAAGTATCAAAATAAATCTAACAACAAAGCCATGGAACTGGTTTCTCAGGTCTTTCAGATTCCGGAATCGGAAATCAGCGACATTCGCTGTTTAAAGTCCGGCATGACTAATCAGTCGTTTTTATTCCAGGTACAGGGAAAACACTACCTTTGCCGTATTCCAGGTCCAGGAACCGAATTTTTAATTAACCGGAGACAGGAAAAAGAAGTTTATGATACCGTGGCTTCTCTGGGAATTACGGAACATATTATTTATTTTAACGGAGATACCGGATATAAGATTTCTGAGTATTATGAGGGTTCCCGCAATGCCGATCCTCACAATCCGGATGATATGAAAAAATGTATGGCTCTTCTTCGCCGCCTGCACGACTGCGGACTCCATGTTGGCCACGAATTTAATTTAAAAGAGCGCATCAATTTTTACGAAAATCTCTGTCGTACCCATGGATCTATCCCCTTTGATGATTATGAAACTGTTTTAGAGTGGATGGATGAGCTGCTGGAACTGTTAGATAAGCAAAAACGGGACAAGGTTCTGTCCCATATTGACAGTGTTGCCGACAATTTTCTCTTTTTGCCGGATGGCAGCATCCGCCTCATTGACTGGGAGTACTCCGGTATGTGCGATCCCCTGATTGACGTAGCTATGTGTGCGATTTATTCCTACTACAGCCTGGAACAGGCTTACGATTTGCTCTGCTCTTATCTGGACAGAGAGCCTACGGTAAAAGAGCAGTTCATTCTTTATGCGTATATGGCATTAGGCGGATTTCTGTGGGCTTTGTGGGCTGTATATAAATCAAATATTGGCCAGGAGTTTGGCGAATACACCATTGTCATGTATCGCTACGCCAAAAAATGCTACCGAAAGATTATTTCTGATATTCTGCAAAAAATGTAAGGAAAATGTTAGGAGTTTTTGTCTATTTTATGATATACTTGTAAAAGAATCGAGTCTGTCAGATATTTACAGGCTGAAGAATGTTTGTTAGGAGGGCGCTTATGAGGCATCAACAATATATTCGATTTTTAGCAGCAGCCGGACTGGCCGGACTTTTGACCTTAACTCCGGCGCAGGAAGCTCTGGCTGTTACATATGGCTGGAACAATAATAATGGCAATTATACTTATATTGAGGATAATGGTTCTGTCCACAAAGGGTGGATTCACACTACGGACGGTTATTACTTTATGGATCTGTCCAGTGGCTTAATGACCAGAGGATGGAAACAGATTGACGGCAAATGGTATTACTTTAAGGCCAATGGCCTGATGGCTACCCAGTGGCAGCAGGTGGATAACAAATGGTATTACCTCTATGATACCACCGGCGTTATGGTTACCGGATGGCTGAAGATTCGCAATAACAATGATTACAACTATTATTATCTTAAGAGCGACGGCAGCATGGTTACTGGATGGCGTGAGATGGACAATGCCTGGTATTATTTCCGCAATGACGGACGGTGCGTTGTAAACAACTGGTATCAAATCGGCGGCCAGTGGTATTACTTTACTTCCAGCGGTAAGATGGCTACCGGATGGCAGCAGGTTAACGGCGCATATTACTGTTTAAATACAGACGGACGGATGCTGACCGGATGGCAGACAGACGGCACGAACCGCTACTATCTGGATACGGCAACCGGCAAAATGGCCCAGGGATGGACGCTGATTAATAATGGCTACTACTATTTTAATGAATCCGGCCATATGGCTACCGGATGGATTCAAATCAACGGACAGTATTTCTATCTGAATCCTTCTACCGGACAGATGTATGCCAATACGTCCCTTACGCTCAATGGCGTTACCTATACCTTTGGAGCTAACGGCGTATGCCAGAATGTAGGAAATGTTCAGACTTCCTCTCCTGGAACTTCTAACGGCAACGTTTCTACCGGCGGACCTGGTTCTTCCAATAACGGAAATAATGTGTCCACAGGAGGCCCTGGCTCTTCTGGCAATTCCGATGTCAGCTACAATGGCCCTGGTTCTTCCAATCCTTCTACTTCCACTCCAGGTGGAAATTCCGGCGCTCCAGGTTCTTCAAACAGCAATAATAATTACAGCGGAGACGACCTGATTCCAGGCCTGACCACCGGACCGAAAAAGGGATAACAAAATAACAATCAGCAGGCTGAAGAGACGAATATCACAAGATGTATCATTCCCGTCACAGCCTGCTTTTTTATTCTCTGTCATTGTATTGTTGTTATGAGTAATGAATTATATGTTAAATTTACCAAAATGAACCGCATTGATCAGGCTATCTTTGAATCTGAAAAAGAGTTAGAAGAAACAGGTGTTTCCATTGTTCTCGATCAGGCATTTGAAAAATTAAACAAAAAATACTCTGGATAAATATATAAATTTTAGAGGGGCCGTCCTGACAGCCCCTCTACCTTACTCACTTCTTATTTAAATCTCTTCTTCATCCAGATTCAATACTTCTTCTGCGTCTTCTGGCTGAATGTTAATTGGCTTTAACATCTCGTCGTCATCTTCATCCATAAAGTCCTGACCATTGTCAGTGCTGAGATGAACGTCACGGTAACGCTTCATACCGGTTCCGGCAGGAATCAGTTTACCAATCAGAACGTTTTCCTTTAATCCAATCAGCTTATCTACCTTGCCGTTGATTGCCGCCTCGGTCAGAACCTTGGTAGTCTCCTGGAAGGATGCTGCGGATAAGAAGGAATCGGTTGCCAGGGATGCTTTTGTGATACCCAGCATAACCTGTTTGCCTTCTGCCGGCTGTTTGCCTTCTGCAATCAGCTTTTCATTCATGTCATTGAAGTCTAAAACGTCCATGGATACGCCTGGCAGTACATCACTGTCGCCGCTTTCCTCGATCTTAATCTTCTTTAACATCTGGTGTACAATCATCTCAATATGCTTGTCGTTGATTTCTACACCCTGGAGACGGTATACGCGCTGTACTTCCTGAAGCATGTAATCCTGTACTGCACGAACGCCTTTAATCTTTAAGATGTCGTGTGGGTTTACACTACCTTCGGTCAGCTCGTCACCAGCTTCCAGCACCTGGCCGTCCTGAACCTTGATTCTGGAACCATAAGGAATCAGATAGGTCTTGGAATTGCCGGTCTCATTGTCGGTAATGGTAATTTCACGTTTTTTCTTGGTATCCTTAATTGCAACTACGCCGCCAAACTCGGAGATAATTGCAAGACCCTTCGGCTTACGTGCCTCGAAAAGCTCCTCGACACGGGGAAGACCCTGGGTAATATCGCCGCCGGCAACGCCGCCGGTATGGAAGGTACGCATGGTCAGCTGGGTACCTGGCTCACCGATAGACTGAGCTGCAATGATACCAACTGCTTCACCTACCTGTACAGGCTGTCCGGTGGCCATGTTAGCGCCGTAACATTTTGCACACACACCAATGTGAGACTTACAGCTTAATACGGTACGAATCTTAACAGAATCCCTGCCCAGCTTCTTTAATACCTTCATAACGGCTGCAGCACGCTTTGGCGTACACATATGGTTAGCCTTTACAACTACTTCTCCGGTATCCGGATCGGTAATAGTCTCTGCAATATAACGGCCTGTCAGACGCTCTTCCAGACTCTCGATGGTTTCCTGTCCATCTGTAAACGCCTTGATTTCCATGAACGGAATCTCTTTGCCTTCACAGCAGTCTGTTTCACGAACAATTAAGTCCTGGGAAACATCTACCAGACGTCTGGTCAAGTAACCAGAGTCAGCGGTACGCAGCGCGGTATCGGACAGACCTTTACGTGCGCCGTGAGCGGAGATAAAGTACTCCAGTACGTCCAGACCTTCACGGAAGTTGGACTTAATCGGCAGCTCGATTGTATGTCCGGTTGTATCGG
>CALHQJ010000141.1 GCA_938036545.1 uncultured Clostridium sp.
CGAAATCGCTGAAACCCGCATAAACACTGGCTTTTTTAAGCAACTCGATTTATTCAAACTCTATCGTTCCCGGCGGTTTACTGGTCAAGTCATACATTACCCGATTGACGCCTTTTACCTCGTTGACGATTCGGTTCATAACCTTCTGCAGTACCTCAAATGGAATATCTGCTGCTTCTGCAGTCATAAAATCAGAGGTGATTACGGCGCGCAGCGCTACTGCATAGTCATAGGTACGGAAATCGCCCATAACACCTACAGAACGCATATTAGTCAGGGCTGCAAAATACTGGCTCAAATCCTGAGACAGACCGGCTTTTGCGATTTCTTCCCGATAAATAAAATCTGCGTCCTGAACCATGCGGACTTTTTCTGCCGTTACTTCTCCTACAATGCGGACCCCAAGGCCTGGGCCTGGGAATGGCTGGCGATAAACCAGATACTCCGGAATACCAAGTTCCAATCCCGCTTTGCGGACTTCATCTTTAAAAAGCATACGCAGAGGCTCAATAATCTCTTTAAAATCTACGCAGTCCGGAAGACCGCCTACGTTATGGTGAGATTTAATCACTGCGGACTTTCCAAGTCCTGATTCAATCACATCCGGATAAATAGTTCCCTGTACCAGAAAGTCTACAGAACCAATCTTTTTTGCTTCCTCTTCAAATACTCGGATAAACTCTTCGCCTATGATTTTTCTCTTCTCTTCCGGCTCGGTCACGCCAGCCAGTTTCTTATAAAAACGTTCCTGTGCATTTACCCGAATAAAATTCAAATCATAATTTCCATTAGGGCCAAAGACCTGTTCTACTTCGTCCCCTTCGTTTTTCCGAAGAAGGCCATGGTCAACAAATACGCAGGTCAATTGTTTTCCAACTGCTTTTGAAAGGAGAACGGCTGCAACGGAAGAATCCACGCCGCCAGACAGGGCGCACAGCACTTTTCCACCGCCTACTTTCCGACGAATATCTTCAATGGCGTTATCTACAAAAGAATCCATCTTCCAGTCACCGCTGCACTTGCAAATTTTCTTCACAAAATTTGACAGCATCTTCATACCTTCTACTGTATGAAGCACTTCTGGGTGAAATTGAACTGCATAGAAATCTTTCTCAGCACATTCCATAGCCGCAGCCGGACAAACCGGCGTATGAGCTGTAATCCGAAATCCTTCCGGTACCTGTGCAATGTAATCTGTGTGGCTCATCCAGCAAATAGTAGAGGGAGATACTTCTTCAAACAGGATCGACGTATTGTCTACCTCTACCTCTGTCTTTCCATATTCACTGACTGGAGCAGTGGCTACCTGTCCTCCTAAGGTATATGCCATCAGCTGGGAACCGTAGCAAATACCCAAAATCGGAATGTTCATCTCAAAGATTTCTTTTGCAATATGGGGGGATTCTTCCAGATAAACACTGTTAGGACCGCCGGTAAAAATGATTCCTTTCGGCGCCATCCGACGGATTTTTTCCAAATCCAGAGTATAAGGATGTACCTCGCAGTACACATTACACTCTCGGACTCTGCGGGCAATTAACTGATTATACTGTCCACCAAAGTCCAAAACAATTATCATCTCTCTGTTCATTGGGACTCCTTTTCAGGCTTGTAAAATAAGACTGACACAACTTACGGAAAATTCTGAAACCTGGCTCTGAAGCTTGTGATACAAGTCTTTTATAAAAAATGAAAGAGACTGTACAATGAAGTACAATCTCTTTTTTATCTTTGGTACGTTTTTATTATATGCGATTTCTGTCGAAATAGCAAGTGATTTTTTCAAAAAAGTGCACAAAATATATTTAAAGACATTTTTTCACATAATATCCCGTATAGGAGCCTGGCACCTCTGCTACCTCTTCCGGCGTACCCTGTGCGATTACAGTTCCGCCGCCGTCTCCGCCTTCTGGTCCAATATCGATAATATAGTCTGCCGTTTTAATCACATCCAGATTGTGTTCAATGACAACTACGGTATTTCCTCCATCGGAAAGCCGTCGGAGAATCTCGATTAGTTTATGGACATCTGCAAAATGAAGGCCTGTCGTAGGCTCGTCTAAAATATAAATAGTTCTGCCTGTCCCCCGCTTACTAAGCTCTGTAGCCAGTTTAATTCTCTGAGCCTCGCCTCCTGAAAGTTCGGTAGACGGCTGGCCCAAACGGATGTAAGAAAGTCCCACATCATAAAGGGTCTGAATCTTTCTGGCAATAGTCGGAACATTTTCAAAAAACTTCAATGCCTCTTCTACCGTCATATTGAGGACGTCATAAATGCTTTTCCCCTTATATTTTACCTCTAATGTTTCTCGATTATACCGCTTGCCGCCGCACACTTCGCAAGGCACGTAAACGTCTGGAAGGAAGTGCATCTCGATTTTAATAATGCCGTCTCCGCCGCAGGCCTCGCACCGTCCGCCCTTTACATTAAAACTGAAGCGCCCCTTGGAATAGCCCTTTGCCTTGGCATCTGTAGTGGATGCAAACAAGTCTCGGATCAGGTCAAAAGCACCGGTATAGGTCGCCGGATTGGATCTGGGAGTACGGCCAATTGGCGACTGGTCAATGGCAATAATCTTGTCCAGATTCTCTATTCCTTCTATCTTGTCATGCTTTCCGGGAATGGTTCGGGCGCGGTTCAGCTTTTTTGCCAGAGCCTTATATAAAATCTCATTGACCAGGGAAGACTTGCCGGAACCGGACACTCCGGTAACGCAGGTCATCACTCCAAGAGGAATGTTAACGTCAATATTTTTTAAATTGTTTTCTCTGGCTCCCCGAATCGTCAGCCAGTTAGAGGGCTTTCTCCGTTCAGATGGAACCGGAATCCGGATTCTTCCGCTTAAATAAGCGCCGGTTATGGAATCCTTGCATCTCATAATCTGATTGGCAGTACCGGTAGCCACTACCTGTCCTCCGTGTTCTCCTGCTCCTGGTCCAATATCTACAATAAAATCAGCGGCCCGCATGGTATCTTCATCATGCTCTACTACCAGCACGCTGTTGCCCAAATCACGCAGGTGAAGCAGTGTCTGAAGGAGCTTATCATTGTCTCTCTGATGAAGGCCAATGCTGGGTTCGTCCAGAATATAGGCTACTCCCACTAATCCGGAACCAATCTGGGTCGCCAGACGGATTCTCTGAGCCTCGCCTCCTGAAAGAGTTCCTGTTGCCCTGGACATGGACAGATAATCCAGTCCCACATCTATCAAAAACGTCACCCGAGCACGGATTTCTTTCAAAATCTGGGCACCAATGGCTTCCTGCATGGGAGTGAGAGTCAATCCATCCAGAAAATCTCTGAATTTTGTAATGGACATATTGGTTGCTTCGTATATGTTCTTATCACCTACTGTAACTGCCAGGGATTCCTTTTTCAGCCTTTGGCCTTTACAGGTTGGACAAGGCGTAATCCGCATAAAGGTCTCATATTCTGCCTTAGAGGATTCCGAAAAGGTCTCCCTGTAGCGGCGGGCTACATTGTTAATCAGCCCTTCAAACGCTACATCATAAACGCCTTCCCCTCTCTGCCCCTTATAGCGCACCTTAACCTCTCTGCTTCCAGTGCCGTGGATAATAATATCCTGAATTTCTTTGGGATACTGTTCAAATGGGGTATCCAGGCTAAAATGGTATTCTTCTGAAAGTGCATCTAAAATAGCTCTGGTAAAGCTTCCTTTATCGGTACAGGACTGCCAGCCAAGGACTACAATGGCTCCTTCTAAAATACTCAGGGATTTGTCCGGAATCATCAAATCCTCATCAAATTCCATTTTATATCCCAGACCAAAACAATCCGGACAGGCGCCAAATGGGTTGTTAAAAGAAAAGCTTCTGGGTTCTACCTCTTCGATACTGATTCCGCAGTCCGGACAGGCAAAACTTAAACTGAAGTTAATTGGATCGCCGTCAATCACATCTACAATCATCAATCCATCTGATAACGCCATAACCGATTCTATGGAATCGGTCATTCTCTTCTCAATGCCTTCCCGAATAGCCAGACGATCGACTACGATTTCGATGTTATGCTTAATATTTTTCTCCAGTTTAATTTCCTCTGACAGCTCATAAAGATTCCCGTCAATCCGGACACGGACATAGCCGCTTTTTCTGGCGCTTTCTAAAACCTTGACATGTTCTCCCTTTCTTCCTCTCACCACTGGGGCCAGAAGCTGAATCTTTGTCCGTTCCGGAAGAGCCATCAGCTGATCCACCATCTGATCCACGGTCTGCCTGCGGATCTCCTTTCCGCACTTGGGACAATGGGGAATCCCGATACGGGCATATAAAAGACGCATATAGTCATAAATCTCCGTCACCGTACCTACTGTAGAACGGGGATTTCGGTTGGTAGACTTCTGGTCAATGGAAATGGCTGGAGACAGTCCTTCTATGCTTTCTACATCCGGCTTTTCCATCTGCCCCAAAAACTGTCTGGCATAAGAGGACAAAGACTCCATATACCGTCTCTGTCCCTCTGCATAAATCGTATCAAAGGCCAGGGAAGACTTACCGGAGCCGGAAAGTCCGGTCAACACCACCAGTTCATTGCGGGGAATATTCAGGGAAATGTTTTTCAGGTTGTGCTCATTGGCTCCCCGAATCTTAATGTACTGTTTTGCCATGGCAAATACTCCTTCTCTGTATATCAGGTACTATGTTTTCTAATTTTACCATAAGACCGGTAAATATTCAACCGGAAATCGAACAAATGTTTACCAAACATAACCGCTCAGATCTAAAAAAATCCGACAGTTCCCAAACAACCTCTTGTTTAAGAACCATCGGATCTTTTACATCACTTTCGTACTTTATCCGTTTTTCTGATTAGTCTAAATGAAATACTGGTGTTAAATCTACGGATACCGGACTGTTATCTTCATTGGTTTCCATAATATCTGCCATAAAATCCCACCACTTCCGGTTGATCTCCGTATCTGCGGACCTGGCCCAGAGTTCTTCGTCTTCTACTTCAATGTAGCCGTACAGTACATGAGTCTCTCTGTCCAGATAGATGGAATAATTATGACCGCCGTGCTGATGAATCATTTCCTTCATTTCCGGCCACAGCAGATTGTGGCGGCGTTCATATTCCTCTTCCATTCCTGGATATAAAAACATCTTAAAGGCTTTTCTCACCATTTTGCGCCTCCTATTTCTCGTATAAAAACTTTTCCGGAAGAGTCACCTTAAAATCTTTTGCCAAATCCCGAAAATCCTGTGGGGTAATAGTCTGAAGCTTATTTGGCTGCATAGACAGCATTTTTACTAAAATCTCTGCGGATTTTTCTACGGTATGCATTAAGCCAAAGGTCAGATCAAAGTCTTCTCCTGCTGCAAACATGCCGTGGTGAGCCCAGATAGCCACATCATACTGCTTCATTAATTCACTGGTTGCTACTGCAATATCACGTCCTCCAGGAACCATCCACGGCACTACTCCGATTCCAGATGGAAATACAACTGGACATTCTGTAGCCATTTCCCATAACTCTCTGGTAAATACCTCATCCTTTAATGGGAGCACAAAGGTCAGTGCAATTACATTGGTGGTATGTGCATGGTAAATAACACGGTACTTGCCATCTGTAGCCAGCATTTTTACTTCGTGGTTCATTAAGTGGGAAGGAAGTTCACTGGTAGGTCTTCCGCCATTTACCAGTCCCCAGACGATTCTATAATTTTCTCCCTTTTCATCCAGTTCAATCATACAGATAGAATCTTCCGGCTTAATGATAACATTGCGGAAATACTTGCCGCTTCCGGTTACCAGGAAATACTCTCCTGCCAGCTTCGGAACAGAAGTTCCAATTGGCTGCCATTCTTTTGCTTCCAGGTTTTCCTGAACCTCTTCTACTTCTTCTTTCTTTACACGATAAGATAAATTTCCGCCGTTTCTCTCATGCCATCCCTGTTCCCAACCGTCATTGGCCATGCGGATAAATCCCTGTACAAATTCTGCATCTAAAAATCTCATTTCTGTTTCCAATCCTTTCTCACTGCTGCTCTTATTTTATTTCCGAGAAGCCAGCACGTCTTTTTCGTACTGTTCTACTTCCTCAAACCAGCTTTCATCTGCTGTCACGCCGCACTGACGGCAATATTCATTCCATACATCGCCAAATGGGTACATCTTTAACTCTTCCTGCATCACCATAAGACGGCTCATCTGGTTCTCATCCTGCATTTTCTTTAACCGCCCATTTGGAGTGCAGAGAGCAGATAACAGCGCTTTCTGGAAACTTCTGAATCCCACTGTCCATGCACCAATCCGATTAATGCTGGCGTCAAAATAGTCCAGGGCAATGTATACCCGTTCCAAAGCGTCATTGCGAACAATTTCTTTTGCAATCTCTCTGGTTTCATCATCAAACAACACCACATGATCGCTGTCCCAACGTACCGGTCTGGTCACATGAAGGGCGATTTCCGGGAAGAAGCACAGCAGAGCCGGAATTTTATCAGAAACCATTTCTGTTGGATGATAATGGCCATTATCCATCAGCGGCAGTACGCCGTCATGGGTAGCTGCAAAGGATAAAGCAAATTCTGCGGAACCAGCGGTATAAGACTCTA
>CALHQJ010000142.1 GCA_938036545.1 uncultured Clostridium sp.
TGTAAACGAGAGATGGTTAGGCGGTATGCTGACCAACTTCAAGACCATCCAGAGCAGAATTGCAAGATTAAAAGAGATCGAGACTATGGCTGAGGACGGAACATTTGATGTTCTTCCAAAGAAGGAAGTTATCGAACTGAAGAAAGAATGGGACAAGTTAGAGAAGAACCTGGGCGGTATCAAAGAAATGAAGAAGCTGCCTGACGTAATCTTTGTAGTAGATCCAAAGAAGGAAAGAATTTGTGTACAGGAAGCACACACTCTGGGTATTCCGTTAATCGGTATTGCAGATACCAACTGTGATCCTGAAGAGCTGGATTATGTAATTCCTGGTAACGATGATGCTATCAGAGCAGTTAAGTTAATCGTTTCCAAGATGGCTGATGCTGTAATTGAAGCAAATCAGGGCGAGGCAGTTGCAGACATGGAAGCAGCTGGCGAAATCGAAGCAGATGAGACTGTAGAGGCTTAATTTGGAATGACAGATGCTTCGCTCGGTTAGAATATACGGGTGAAGCATCTTTTTCACTATAATCAGAGATGGAGGAAATTGATCATGGCAGCAGTTACAGCAGCAATGGTAAAAGAGTTAAGAGAAATGACCGGCGCAGGTATGATGGATTGTAAGAAAGCGCTGGCAGCAACCGACGGAGATATGGACAAGGCAGTTGAGTTCTTAAGAGAAAAAGGACTGGCTTCTGCACAGAAAAAGGCTGGCAGAATCGCTGCTGAGGGTATCGCATTTACTCTGGTAAGTGATGATGACAAGAAGGCAGTTGTAGTTGAAGTAAACGCTGAGACTGACTTCGTTGCTAAGAATGAAGTGTTCAGAGGTTACGTAGCAGACGTTGCCGCTCAGGCATTAAACAGCAATGCAACTGATATGGATACTTTCTTCGCTGAGAAGTGGGCAAAGGATGAGGCTCTGACTGTTAAGGAAGCATTATCTGCTCAGATTGCAGTAATCGGCGAGAATATGAACATCAGAAGATTCGAGCGTGTAGAAGAGGAAAACGGTTTTGTTGCTTCCTATATTCATGCAGGCGGAAAGATTGGCGTTTTAGTAGACGTTGAAACAGATGTTGTAAATGATGCTGTAAAAGAGATGGCAAGAAACGTAGCTATGCAGGCAGCAGCATTAAAGCCGGTATACACCAATAGAAGCGAAGTAGACGCAGATTATATTGAAAAAGAAAAAGAAATCCTTGCAGTTGCTGCAAGAAATGAGAAGCCAGATGCAAACGATAAGATTATCGATGGCATGGTTATGGGCCGTATCAACAAGGAATTAAAGGAAATTTGCCTGTTAGATCAGGTTTATGTAAAGGCTGAAGACGGCAAGCAGACAGTTGGTAAGTATGTAGAAGAAGTTGCTAAGGCAAACGGCGCTAAGATTACCATCAAGAAGTTTGTACGTTTTGAGACTGGCGAAGGTATGGAAAAGAAGGAAGAAGACTTTGCAGCAGAAGTTGCAAAGCAGATGGGACAGTAATTTCCCAGCCTGATTAGATGTTCTGAAAAGCCCTTGAGAAGCTTTTCTCAAGGGCAGTTTTAGACCAAAATATGTACTTTCTACGAAAACAAATGTCTTTATTAGCCTGACAGCTATATAAAGTACTGATAAAATATTAAGGTGTGATAAAATGGGCAAATATTTTGCAAAAAGATTTGGAATGGCACTGGTTACTATTTTCTTAGTAAGCTGCATCACATTCCTTCTGATGAATGCAATTCCGGGCAGCCCCTGGCTCAGTGAAAAAACTCCTTCTGAGGCAACCATTGCTGCTTTGAATGCAAAGTACGGACTGGACAAGCCGGTTATCGTACAGTTGGGAATATATTTAAAAAATATTATCTTTCACGCTGATTTTGGCGTATCTTTAAAGATGCAGAAAAATCGTGCGGTTATGAGCATTATTTTGGAGATGTTCCCAGTTTCCGCTAAGGTGGGTGCCATTGCTCTTACATGGGCTGTTTTAGTAGGCGTGCCTCTGGGATGTCTGGCTGCTTTTAAGAGAGGAAAATTAACAGACAGCATCCTTCGCGTAATTTGTACCTTGGGAATTTCAACCCCCAGCTTTGTAGTAGCGTCAATTTTGCTGGTTACTCTGGCAGGCGGTATTGCGTCCTTAAAGATTTTCCCGACAATTTTTGATCCTGCCGCTGGATGGCGTTCTTATGTACTTCCCTGCTTTGCGTTGGGATTTTATCCCATGTGCTATACAGCTCGTCAGACCCGTTCTGCAATGCTGGATTCTTTAAATCAGGAATATATTAAGACTGCCCGTGCAAAAGGATTAAAAAATGGCAAGATTATTTTCAAACATGCACTTAGAAATGCTCTGATTCCGGTTATTACCTATTTAGGCCCTCAGGTAGCATTTACTTTATGCGGCGGCTTCGTTGTAGAAAGCGTATTCTCAATTCCTGGATTAGGACGTTACTTTGTACAGTCTATCCAGAACCGTGACTATCCGGTTATTATGGGGACCACGATCTTTTTGGCAACTTTTATTATTTTAATGAACGTTGTAGTTGACTTGCTGTACAAGCTTGCAGATCCTAGAATCAGTTTGACGAAAGGCGGAGAATAAGCATGGCGAAAGACAAGAAAATGAAGCGCTGCCCAGTCTCCCTGCAGCCAGACGTAGAGTCTATGCTGGATTGGAATAGCCTGACAAATGAGGACTTTGAACCGGCAAACCAAAATGAAAAGGAAGACTTTATTCAGGAACGGGCCAGCGTATCTTACTGGAAAGATGCATGGAGAAGATTAAAACAGAACACCGTAGCAATGGTTGCTATGGGCGTGGTTATCTTTTTATTCCTCTTTGCATTTGTAGGGCCTTATTTAGTGCCTTACGGATACGATCAGTTTAATAAGGGAGCAGAAAATCTGTATCCTTACCATTATACTCTGGAAGATCAGCAGCGTTTGGATGCAGAAGTTGCGGCCAGAACCCAGAGTGAAGTTTTAGACGTAGATGCAATGATTGCAAAGGCAGAAGAAGAGGCAGCTGCAAAAGGTGAAAAATTATCTTCTGTAGATAAAGCAAAGATCAAAGCACAGGCAAAGGTAGCTGCTCAGAATGCACAGAGCAGCGAAGAAGTAGATCCGAAGGCAATTCGGAAAGAACTGGGGATTAAGGCCAAGCTGTTTGGATACTCCCAGGCTGAACTTGAGAAAAAAGCAGCTGGAGAAAAGGTGTTCCCTCACGTATTTGGTACAGATATGTACGGACGTGATATTTTAGTCCGCGTAATGTACGGAGCCAGAGTATCTATGGCAGTCGGTATCTGTGCGGCATTTCTGGTTCTGATTATTGGTGCTGTATATGGTTCCATTTCCGGTTATTGCGGCGGAAAAGTAGATGCAGTGATGCAGCGAATTGTAGAGTTGATTTACTCTGTGCCGGAAATGCTGGTTGTATTGCTGATTGCAACGGCATTAAAGCCGATATTAACCGAATATGTAAACTCTGGTTCTGGCCCGTTAAAGTCTTTTGTAGGCGTATTAGGTCCAAACCTGATTTCCCTGTTTATTGCATTTGGTATGCTTTACTGGGTTACCATGAGCCGTATTATCAGAGGCCAGGTGCTTCAGTTAAAAGAGCAGGAGTACGTAACAGCTGCAAAAGCATTAGGTGCTTCCGGCAGCCGCATTATCCGCAACCATCTGCTTCCGAACTGTATTGGACAGATTGTTGTTACCACCTGCCTTCAGATTCCGTCAGCTATTTTCCTGGAGTCCTTCCTGTCCTACCTGGGCGTAGGCGTATCGGCTCCTCTGCCAAGCTTAGGTTCCATGGCAACCGACGCGCTGAGCGGCATGTATACCTATACCTACCGTCTGATTATTCCGGCGCTGGTACTGTCCATTATGATTTTGGCATTTAACTTGTTTGGCGACGGTTTAAGAGACGCATTAGATCCAAAGCTTAAGAAATAGAAAGGAGGAGACACAATGTCTGAAGCAAAAGAAAATCAGAAATTATTAGAAGTAAAAGACCTGCACGTTTCCTTCTTTACGCCTGCCGGAGAGGTGAAGGCAGTAAGCGGTATCTCTTACGATTTAAATTACGGCGAAGTTATGGGCGTAGTTGGGGAGTCCGGTTCCGGAAAAAGTGTAGAAGCATATTCCATTATGGGACTTTTACAGTCTCCTGGCAAGGTAATCGGAGGTTCCATTACCCGCGGAAAGGAGGCAAATAACTGCCTGCTTTACGGAGATGCAGGAACCGGAAAG
>CALHQJ010000143.1 GCA_938036545.1 uncultured Clostridium sp.
GCCAAACCATTCTGTCCCAATGCCGTCTATGGCATTGGGATCTATGAAAAACTCTGAAAAAGAGAGTCTTACTGATTCAGTAATTTATCAACGAGTACATAATAACAGAGGAATTCTATATTTATTTCCATATTCCATTTATTGGTTCAATGTGATATACTTTATTTAAATGATTCATATTCAAAAGATTAATAATAGGGAGTTTGAAATGAGAAGTTTATTGATACTTGGCGCTGGCGGTTTTGGCCAGATGGTAAAGGAAACAGCGCTGCAGCTTGGGTATGAGAACGTAGTTTTTTTAGATGATGCAGCTAAGGGCTCTGATGTTGTGGGAAAATGCTGTGATTATAGGATTAAGCACAGCGAATATACAACTGCAGTAGCGGCCTTTGGCAATAACCATACCCGCTTGTACTGGACGGACAGACTGGTAAAGGAAGGATATGAAGTACCGGCTATCGTACATCCTTCTGCAATAGTCAGCCCAAGTGCTGTGATAGAGTCAGGGTGTTTTATTATGCAGAGGGCGGTTGTCAATACCCACACACGGATTGAACGGGCCGCTCTGATTAACAGCGGAGCGGTGGTAGACCATGATTCTGTGGTAGGCGCTGGCGCCCATGTCTGCCTTGGCAGTATTGTAAAGGCCAATTGTAAGATTGAATCTGGAAAAAAGATCGAAGCTGGTGAGGTTGTCTTTTCAACCAGAAGAAAGATTGAAGGAGCAGACAGCCGTGCGCTGGAGGATGCAGTTTACGCATTTGGATTCGGCCCCCAGTGCAGCTATGTAAAGCCTTTTGGAGAGGGCCATATTAATGAAACCTATGCAGTCTATATGCCGGGAGAAGACGGCGTGGATGAGCCGCTGTACGTCCTTCAGCGGGTAAATATTAATGTATTTAAGAATCCGTCCCAGGTTATGGAAAATATTTTTGGCGTGACGGAATATCTTCGTGATGTGATTCGACGTGAGGGTGGGGATCTGGACAGAGAAACCTTGTCTTATATTAAAACCAAAAGCGGAGAGACTTATTTTGAAGATGATGAAGGCCAGCCATGGCGCTGTTTAAATTACGTTGCCAATTCCGTCTGCTATCAGCTTGTGGAAAATCCGGAGCAGTTTTATCAGTCTGCAAGAAGCTTTGGACATTTCTTAAAACAGCTGGGAGATTATCCTGCGGAAAGTCTTTATGAGACCATTCCTCACTTTCATGATACGGTGAAACGGTTCTGTGATTTTGAATCTGCAGTAAAGAAAGACGTAAAAAACAGAGGCCGTCTCTGCCGTCAGGAGATTGAGTTTGCCCTGGCAAGAAAGGAAGACTGCGGCGTACTGATGCAGCAGCTGCAGGATGGAATTTTGCCTCTCAGGGTAACTCACAATGATACCAAACTCAATAACATTTTGTTTGATGCAGATACTGGAAAAGGCCTTTGCATTATTGATTTGGATACGATTATGCCTGGCCTTGCCGCCAACGATTTTGGAGATTCCATCCGTTTTGGCGCATCTACGGCAGAAGAGGATGAACAGGATTTAAGCAAGGTTCACTTTGACATTGGACTGTATGAGCTTTACGTAAAAGGCTATATGGAAATGGCGAGGGATGTGCTTACTCCGGCAGAGGTAGAGAGTCTGCCATGGGGAGCACGCTTAATGACCTATGAATGCGGCATCCGTTTCCTGATGGATTTCCTTCAGGGGGATGTTTACTTTAAAACCGCTTATCCGGAGCACAATCTGGTCCGTGCCAGAACTCAGTTCAGACTGGTGAAAGAAATGGAAGAGCAGTTTGAGGAAATGTGTGGCATTATTAAAAAATACCAGTAGGAAATAATGAAAAGATATCGAAAAACAGGGGACCTATCACAATCGATAAGTCCCCTGTAAAATTAATATAGCCAGAGTTAAATCTGATAAAATTCTTTATACCATTCTGCAAATTTCCGCAGTCCGTCCCGTAAGCTGGTGCTGGGTTTAAAACCGTAATCCCGTTCTAATGGAGTGGTGTCCGCATAAGTAACCGGTACGTCTCCTGGCTGCATGGCGACTAATTCTTTATGTGCGTCAAAATCGTAATCTTCTGGAAGAACCCCGGCACGAATCAGTTCCTGCTGAAGGATATCGACAAAGTCTAATAAGTTTTCTGGATTGTTATTTCCAATATTATAAACAGCATACGGCGGAATGGGCAGGCCGTCTTCACCGTTTTTCCGTTCTGGAGCGCCCTGCATAATTCGTTTTACGCCTTCTACAATATCATCAATATAGGTAAAATCACGCTTGCAGTTTCCATAGTTAAAGATCTGGATGGTTTCGCCCTTGAGCAGTTTGTTGGTAAATCCAAAGTAGGCCATGTCTGGTCTTCCGGCAGGTCCGTAGACCGTGAAGAAGCGAAGTCCGGTGGATGGAATGTTGTAAAGCTTTGCATAGGCGTGGGCCATCAGTTCATTGCTTTTTTTGGTTGCAGCATACAGGGAAACCGGATTATCGACTTTGTCTTCGGTACTGTAAGGAACCTTTTTGTTGCTTCCATATACAGAAGAGGAAGATGCATAGACAAAGTGTTCCACACCGGCAGCTCCGTTATCGTAGGAGTGGCGGCAGGCCTCCAGTAAATTGTAAAAGCCGATAATATTTGAATGGATATAAGAGTCTGGATTGATAATGGAATAACGGACTCCAGCCTGGGCAGCCAGGTTTACAACAAATTGAGGCTTGTGCTCTGCAAAAATTTTCTGAATCAGAGAATTGTCAGCAATATCGCCTTCATAAAACCTGTAGGTGGATTCACTGTGTTGTGCGGCGCAGGACTCAATTTCGCGGAGTCTCCATTTTTTGATGTTTACATCATAATAGTCATTTAAATTGTCAATTCCCACAATGTGGATGGGAGACTGGGTTTTTAATAATTCCAGTACCAGGTTGCTGCCGATAAATCCTGCTGATCCGGTGATAAAAACCGTTTTGTTTGTTAAAGTAAGCTGTTCCATAACGTCCTCCTTATTAATCTCTTCTAAACAGGTCTCTGGTGTAAACCTTTTCCTGTACATCATCTAAACAACTGTCGTAACGGTTGGCAATAATTGCCTGGGAAACCGTTTTAAATTCGTTTAAGTCTCCAATAACCCTGCTTCCAAAGAAGGTAGAGCCAGCTGGAAGAGTCGGTTCATAAATGACAACCGTAGCACCTTTTGCCTTGATTCTCTTCATAACGCCCTGAATGGAAGACTGACGGAAGTTGTCGGAGTTGGCCTTCATGGTCAGGCGGTAGACGCCGATGACACAGGGCTTCTCGTCCGCCGCGTTATACTCGTTCTCTTCCCCATAGCTGTAGTAGCCCGCCATCTGGAGCACCCGGTCTGCAATGAAATCTTTGCGGGTGCGGTTGGACTCCACGATGGCCTCGATGAGATTTTCCGGCACATCCTCGTAGTTGGCGAGGAGCTGCTTGGTATCTTTAGGCAGGCAGTAGCCGCCGTAACCAAAGCTGGGATTATTATAATGTGTGCCAATGCGGGGGTCGAGGCAGACGCCCTCGATGATATGCCGAGTATCAAGCCCCTTCATCTCGGCGTAGGTGTCCAGTTCATTGAAGAAGGAAACGCGGAGGGCCAGATAGGTGTTGGCGAACAGCTTGACCGCCTCGGCCTCGGTGAAGCCCATGAAGAGGGTGTCGATATTCTCTTTGACAGCACCTTCCTGTAACAAATAGGCAAAGGTGTGTGCCGCCTCCACGAGGCGCTCATCCTGCACATCCGTACCTACGATGATGCGGCTTGGGTAGAGATTATCGTATAGTGCCTTGGACTCCCGCAGGAACTCCGGGCTGAAGATGATATTCCTGCACTGATACTTTTCACGGACACTGGCCGTGAAGCCCACCGGGATGGTGGACTTGATGACCATGACAGCCTCGGGGTTCACCTTCATCACCAGCCGGATGACCGCCTCCACCGCCGAGGTATCGAAGAAATTCTTCCGGCTGTCGTAGTTGGTGGGGGCCGCGATGATCACAAAGTCAGCGTTCCGATAGGCCGTCTCCCCATCCAGCGTAGCCGTCACTTTTTTGCCATCACCCATAGTTGACGGGCGAGCTTATTGGCAATCGCGATGATT
>CALHQJ010000144.1 GCA_938036545.1 uncultured Clostridium sp.
GAAGCTTGTACAGAAACCGCAAAGCAGGAGCAGGAAGAAGATGCCCGTCCTGAACAGTTACAACTATTTTTTGTATTATTTTGCCTCGTATAAATCAGAGGTATAATTTTCTAATGGATTCCAGTTGGTAAATTCAAAATCTTCTGCCGATACATTAGCTCCTGCTGCCTTAGCTGCGTCAATTGCCTTCATCCACTCTTCCTGAGTTTTTTCAGCCAATGTCTGAAGCTCTGCCTTATAGTCGATGTTCTGAGCTAATACACCCTGGGCAATCTCTCCAAGATTTGGAGAAATAGCAGCAGTCTGGGCATATACTGCAGCAGTCTCCGGATTTGCTACAATTGGATCTGGAGCAAGAGCAGCCTGCTCGCTGTTGATCTGATAGTACTCCAGCATAGCCGGATCTACCATATGCTTTTCATTTACAGAATCAATAACAGAAACGAAACCACCGTCTTCTACCAGGCCTGCCTGATAATCCTCTGAATACAGAGCCATCAGATACTTTGCAGCTGCTTCCGGATGTTCACACTGAGAAGAGATTCCCATCCATGGCTGTGCGCCGGTATAAGGAAGCTTGCCCTTCATGCCGTCATCCGGTGCAGGAAGTGCCATTACGCCAAAATCCAGATCTGGATTTTCCTGACGCCAGGTGGAGATACACCATGCACCCTGGATAATAAATGCCGCCTGATTCTGTGCAAACAGCGCTCTTGCTTCTGGAGCTTTCATAGATACAGAGTTTGGATGGAAGCATCCTTCTTTTACTAAAGTATCATAGAACTCAAATGCATTCTGCATTGCCTGGGTATTCATTGTGTTCTGTCCGTCAACTAAGATCATCTGGGAAATATCGCTGCACTTTCCACCGTCTAAGCTGGCCAGAGAACGAAGAGCCAGTTCCAGGCGGTTGGTCTGGGCGCCGCTGTCAATAATTCCAAAGTACTTGCCTTTTCCAGCTTCCGTCACCTGTTTGCAGACATCAATAAACTCGCTCCAGGTATCTGGTAGATTTTCAATATCTACTCCGGCATCTGTAAGAACCGTTTTATTATAGAACATTAAGGTATTGATAATATTTGCCGCTTCCGGAAGTACATATACCTTTCCATCCATGCTGGTAATTCCTTCGTTTAACGCTCCGTCTGCAAAAGAAGCCAAAAATTCGTCAGTTACGTAATCATTTAACGGCATAAACCAGTTTTCATCTAATACTGTGCTTAACTTCATTCCAGATGGAATCGGGAATAAATCCGGAGCATTGCCTGCCTTGATAGCAGAAACCACCGTTTCTTTAAACTGATCTGCTGTCAGGGTTGTGTACTCAATCGTAATGTTAGGATTTTCTTCCATAAATTTCTTATGGAATTCCTCTCTGCGGGCTTTCGTACTGTCACTCCAGTCGATAATCTTTAATGTAATTGCTTCGTCAGAAGACGTCCCTTCTGTTTCCTTTCCTGCTTCTGCAGTGGTTTCCGCTTTTGCCGTTGTCTCAGCAGCCGCTTCTTTGTCTGTTGTTACATTGACTCCGCATCCGCATACAGATACCATCATAGCTGCTGCCAGAGACGCTGCTAACAATCCCTTTCTCTTTTTCATGTTGTTCCTCCTTCTTTTAAGAAAAAATGTATATAAATCATAAAACATCAGCTCTTTACTGCACCTGCGATTCCATCCACAAAATACTTCTGCAGGGCAACGAAAATAGCAATTACCGGCAGGATCGCAATGCTGGCACCTGCAGCAATACCAGTCCAGTCTACTACGTTCTCTCCTCTCAGAGCATACAAACCTACAGCCAGAGTTCTCAAGGACGGATTATTTAATGTAATAATCAAAGGCAGCAGGAATGAGTTCCATGTCCAGATAAACTGCATAATAACAACGGTTACCATAATCGGCTTTGCTAACGGAAACATAACTTTCCCATAAGTCTGTACGAAATTAGCTCCGTCTATGGTTGCTGCCTCTTCCATTTCTTTTGGGAGAGAAGCATAAAAACTGGAAAACAGCATTAAGAAGATAACATGACCTCCGCCAGACTCTGCCAGAATTAATCCCAACAGGTTTTGGGACAGTCCAATGTTTTTCAGCAGTTCATAAATCGGAATTACAGTAAACACCAGGGGAATTGTAATGCTGGCCATAAATACCTTCATAATCAGGCTTTTTCCCACAAACGTATAACGTCCTAAGACATATCCTGCCAAAGACGTACTGAACAGTACGATTACTACTACGGATATGGTAACAATAATTGAGTTTTTAAAATATACCCCAAAATTTGCACTGTTCCATGCCCTGACAAAGTTATCCATACGGAATGCTTCCGGAATTAAATTCAAGCCGCTGGCAAAAAATTCATTCTGCGTTTTAAAGGATGCAGAAACCATCCACAAAAACGGATAAATCCACAGAAACGCAATGACGGCAAGAATTACATATAGAAGAACTTTTCCTACTTTTCCAAAAATTGACGTCTTTTCCATATTTCCTCCTACATTGCTCTCTTTTTCTGGAAATGCTGTTTTGCCGCATTTCCGATAATTCCAACACCAACTACTAACGCACCAAACATCATGGCTGCTGCACTGGCATATCCCAGTCTTGGCATACCGGAAGAGTTTGCATATGCAGTCCGGTATACAAAGGTAGCCGCTACGTCTGTTGCATAGAACGGGCCGCCGTTTGTCATAGTCTGAATCAGATCAAATACCTTTAAAGAGCTGATAACACAAAGAACTGAAATCACGCCGCCAATTGGAAGAATTAACGGGAAAACCACATGGCGGAAGGTCTGCCACTTATTTGCTCCATCTATGGTGGCTGCTTCATAAACATCCTGAGGCACACTCTGAAGGGCCGCCAGCCAGTAAATCATATAGGTACCTGCATCTTTCCAGACGCCAATCAATACAACTACAAAAAGAGCAGTCTGAGCATTTCCCAGCCAGTTTGGCCCTCTTACACCAAAGATAGCCAGGAGCTGATTGATAGATCCGGTTCCTCCAAAAATAAACATCATAATAATACCAACGATGGAAGCCGTAGTAATAACCGGCAGAAAGAATACCGTTCTAAAAAAAGCCGCTCCCTTTTTAATAATACTGTTGAATATATAAGCCAATGCCAGGGATAATGCAAGCTGAATTGGAACTGCCATAATCATATATTTAAAGCTGTTGACAACCGCATTAAAGAAATATTTATCCTTCAGCAGTTCTTTAAAATTGTCCAGACCTACAAAAAGCGCATTGGAGGTCATGCCAGACCAGTCCAGTGTAGAATAGAAAATACTGGATAAAATCGGATATCCCTGAAACAGGATATATAAAATCAGCGTCGGAAGCATAAATACCCAACACCATAAGTTAATACGCCGTTTTCTCCTCCGCAGAACGGCACCTGTGGAACCGGCAGACATTGGTTTACTCACTATTCATCCCTCTTTCTTTCATGTATTTAATTACAAAAAATAACTAATAGCCCAATTGATTGGCTAGTGTCATATTAGCACAAAGCCTAGGATTTTACAACATTTTTTTCTTATAACTCTCAAAATGGTATATGTTATCCAAATATATTTTTAATTTTTGTATAATTTGTACATATATTTCTTATCTGTACTTTTGTTATAATAATTATAAATTATAATTAATTTTATTTTAAACAATGCTTGGAGGAACTATGAGACTCAATATCAGCTTTTCCCAGAAAAACAATGAAACTATCTGCTTTTCAGCAAATGAACTAGCCCGTTGCCTACAGGCTGCAATGGCAGATTTGTTAATTTCAATTAATAATCAATCAGAACCGTCTGATTTCGATTTATCTATTTTTCTTGAAACAGCGGACTTACACCGAGAATACGGCATGGAATCCGTCGAAGATCCAGCTTTCGATGATCAGTATCTGATTTCCATTGAAGGAAATCACGGAATGATTGCCGGAGGAAATCCCAGAAGCGTCCTACTGGGAGTCTATCATTATCTAAATGCCCTAGGCTTCCGTTTTCTGGCTCCTGGATCTTCTTACGAGCAGATTCCCTCTCTCCATAAAAAAGAAGAGCTGTTCTTTTCCTGCAAAAAAACCGCCACTCTCCGTCACCGCGGAGTCTGCATCGAAGGCTCCAATTCCCTAGAAAACATTCTGGATTTTATAGACTGGCTTCCAAAGCTGGGTTATAACTGCTTTTTCCTTCAGTTCCAGCTTCCTTATACGTTTATGGCCAGATGGTATCACCATGAACTGAACCCTTCCTTAAAACCAGAACCATTTTCCAAAGAAACCGCTGCTGCATATACCAGCCAGATTACAAAAGCCATGGAGCAAAGAGGACTTATGCTTCATCAGGCCGGCCATGGTTGGACCGGAAATGCCATTGGCCAGAACACCTGCGACTGGAAGCCTCTGGATCGTCCCTTGTCCCAGTCTCAATGCAGCAAGCTGGCTCTTTTAAACGGAAAACGGCAGCTTTTCCACGGCATCCCCATGAATACCAACCTGTGTTATTCCAATCCCGATGCCATCGAAAGTTTTACCAGCCAAGTTGTTCATTACGTTTCCGAACATCCGTCTGTCGATTACCTTCACGTATGGCTGGCGGATGAACCCAACAACATCTGCGAATGTCCTGCCTGCTGCAAGACCACTCCCAGCGATCAGTATATTGAGCTCTTAAACCATATTGACGAGGAACTGACCCGCCTGAATTATTCAGTAAAAATTGTTTTTCTCCTTTATCAGGAACTGCTGTGGCCTCCTAAAAAAGCCCGTTTTAAAAATCCGGAGCGTTTTCTTCTCATGTTCGCTCCAATCAGCCGGACATTTGACGCTTCCTATGAGGTGACCGAGTCCCTGCAAAAAGGTACTGGTGCTGTCTGCCTTCCTCCTTATGAGCGGAATCACATTCTTCTGCCTACCAGCCTGAAAGAAAATATGGCGTATTTAAAAGCCTGGCAGTCTGTATTTTCCGGCGACAGCTTTGTATACGATTATCCTCTTGGAAGGGCGCATTATGGGGATTTGGGATATGTCCATATTTCCCGTATCATCAGTGAGGATATTAAAAAAATCGGATCTATGGGATTAAATGGCTATATTAGCTGCCAGGAACTAAGATGTGCATTGCCAAACGCCCTTCCCAACTATGTGATGGGCCGCACCTTATTCGATACTTCCATTTCCTTTGAAGAATTGGCTCGTGAATATTTCTCTGCTGCTTATGGAGATGATTGGGAAAAGGTTTATTCTTATTTAACGGATATTTCTTCTTTTTGCAGCTGCGACTATTTTAACGGAAAAGGCAGCCGGATCAATCCGGATACGGCTCGCAATATGGAATTGCTGCTTGCCAGAATTTATTCCTTTGAAACTGTCTTAGAGCAGCATAAAAATACTTCCAGTGCTGAAAATTTATTCTGGAAACAGCTTGATTATCATAAAGAATATAGTTTACAATTAGGGAAAGCCCTTCTTCTTTTATCAAAAGGAGAAACAGAAGACGCCCAGCTAGCCTGGCGCTCCTTCCAGAACTGGATCTGCGAAAATGAGCTTTCCTTCCAATCCTGTCTGGATGTATACCGTATTTCCGAAGTTTCCACTAAATATACAGGGTTTGTGCTGGAAGAACGTCTTCAAAATACTTTATAATATTATGGAGGACCGCTATGTACCGCGGAAAAAAGAACCAGCCATCGAACCGCTCCCGCATTCTGGAATGCATTTTCCGAAATGCGCCTGTTGCCAGATCAGAAATTGCCGAAATGACAGAAATCACTCCAGCAGCAGTCACCACCCTTGTAGCCGGATTGATTAATGAAAACATTGTAATTGAGTCAGAAGAGCCGTTGCCAGACGACTCTTCCACCGGACGCCGCAAAGTTCCCATTGACATTAATCCAACTGCTTTTTACAGCATTGGCGCAGAATTTACCCAAAAGGCCCTGATTATCTGTCTTACAGACCTGAAAGGAAATCTTGTCAAAAGTTCCCGAAAACTTTACAGCAGCCAGCTGGCAAAAGAGATCACCCAGGAACTGATTGACGGTATCCAGGCTGTTATCAGGGAAGCCGGACTGGACTGGGAGCAAATAATCGGCGCCGGTATCGCCGTTCCCGGCCATATGAATTCCGACTCCGATGACCTGATTACCAACCGAAAAACCTGGTCTAATTTTTCAGCCAGGGAACTCCAGGAACACCTTCCGATTCCCATTACATATGAGAATAACGCGCGCTGCATGGCCCTGTCCCAATACTTGTTCAGCCCTGCCAACAGCCCAGACAGCTTTGCCTTTTTTCACGTGGGCCTTGGCATGTTCTGTGCCAATGTTGTTGATGGAGAAATTTTTTTAGGAAACAACTATATGGCCGGCGAAATCGGCCATACTATTGTCAATGAAAATGGACGAAGATGTGAATGTGGAAAATATGGCTGTCTTCAGACTTACGCCAGCGAAAACTGGCTGTTAAAAAATGCCCGGCTGGTTTATCAGAATTCTTCCGATACCATCCTCAGGCATTTATCCAGCAGTGACAAAGAGATCACCATCGAAACAATTATTACCGCCTATTCCATGGGCGATCCCTTTATCAGCAAATATATTCGGGACGCTTTAAAATATCTAGGGATTGCAGCTTCTAACATCGCCATTACCATGAACCCCGGGAAATTTTTCCTCCATGGCCAATATCTGGACGACCCTATGATACGAGACGAGCTTTTAGACTATATTGACAGGCAGCTTCTTTTCATTGGCCGAAGCTATACCAGCAATATTGAAATCCTGCCCTATCACCCAGAGGACGGGGCTATAGGAGCCAGCGCTCTGGCTGTGAGAAAATTTTTCATCTCGCCCACGGCCAAATAGCTCCAAAAAAGCACCAGGAAACGGCTTACGTTTCCTGATGCTGCATGGAAGCAATCTGGCAAAGTCGCCATATCCCAAAATTTCTCAGCAAATACTATTCCCGTAGCAGCCAGTCAGCAATATCAAAAATCTCAATACCTTCATAGCTGTACTTGGGATGTCTGGTTCTGGCAATGATGATTTTCGGATAAGCATCGCGAATTTGAAGTAACGGGGAGTATTCCCTTTCAAAAGTCTCTTGCCCTGATATATTGTCACTTACCTGAATATAAACTTTCTCGCTGCCCCTTTGAGCAACAAAATATTTCCTGCCACGAATGTCATATCTCTTAATGTCGTAAAACACAAAAGCATTGCACAAATATTTAATGTACCTTCCAACCGTCACATGATTCGTCGGACTTTTGTTTGCAGTCAGCATTTGGCTGACTTTGTTCGGCGAAGTCAGGTTGCTTATGTTGTCCATAAGAAATTCGCTTAACTGTTGCAAAACCAAGGTATCCGGCAGAGCGTACTTCTGAACCAGATCTCTTGTGACAATGGTTTCGTAGACTTCTTTGATGTAATTAATTCTGTCCCTTTCTGTTCTGTAAACATAAGAACCTGCCAGTCCTCCCTTGACCGAATAATCATCAAAAAGCCTGTCCTTATCCAAAACATCGTCATAATACTGGCAATACTCCTTAAAACTAAACGGAAATACATGAATTTCGATGTAGCGGCCGGTAAACAGGGTTGCCAGATCCGCACTTAGGAGAAATGCATTCGAGCCGGTTACATAGATGTCGTATTTTTTCATTTTTTGAAAGCGGCAGCTATCATCGAATAAGAAAAGGACGCCCACATGGAGCGTCCTCTTCACCATATTATTTACCTTGTTACCTTTACAAAATAACCTTTGTCGGGCACTTTTCTGCACATTTACCGCAGTTAGTGCACTTCTCGTAGTCGATTACCGCTACGTTGTTATCCATGTGAATTGCGTCAAACTCGCACTGCTTGGTACAAAGGGTACAGCCGATACAGCCGTTGTCGCATTTTGCCTTCACATCCTTGCCCTTATCGTGGGAATTACACTGTACCAGATGTTCTGCATCATATGGAACTAAGGTAATCAGTCCCAGCGGACACGCTTCCGTACACTTGCCGCAGGCAACGCATTTCTCTTTATCTACGACTGCAACGCCGTCTACTACGTGGATTGCATCAAACTCACAGGCCTTTACACAAGAGCCATATCCCATACATCCATAAGAACAGGCTTTTTCACCGGTTCCAGGAACTACAGATACTTTGCGGCAGTCGTCAATTCCATAGTAACGGTACTGCATTCTGGTCTTGTCACAGGTACCTTTACACTTTACAAAAGCTACCTTCTTTACTCCGGCGCCTGCCTCTACACCCATGATAGAAGCAATCTTTTCTGCTACCGGAGCGCCGCCTACGGGACAGGCTCCTACGTCTGCCTGACCGGCTGCAATAGCCTTTGCCAAAGCGTCGCAGCCTGCATAACCGCAGCCGCCGCAGTTGTTGCCTGGCAGTTCGTTTCTGACCAGAATTTCTTTTTCATCTACTTCTACTTTAAACTTCTCACTGGCAATACCTAACAGTACGCCGATTACAATACCAATAACTCCTACAACTGCTGCTGAGGCAATTACGATTCCTACAATATTCATCCTTCGTCTCCTCCCTTAAATTAATCCGGAAAATCCGAAAAATGCAATTGCCATCAGTCCGGCGGTAATCAGGACAATCGGAGATCCCTGGAAGTTATAAGGAATATCATTGTTCTCAAGCTTTTCACGGATACCGGCTAACATAACAATCGCAATGGTAAAGCCTACGGAAATACCGATGCCGTTTACCACGCTCTCAATGAAATTGTACTCTTTCTGAACGTTGGTTAATGCAACACCTAACACTGCACAGTTAGTGGTAATCAGAGGAAGATATACACCTAAAGATTCATACAGAGAAACCATATTTTTCTTTAAGAACATCTCCACAAACTGAACCAGAGCTGCAATTACCAGAATAAACGCAATCGTCTGCAGATACTCTAGTTTTAAAGGTACCAGCACATAGCTGTAAATCAGGTTGGTTGCAATACAGGCCAGTGTAATAACGAAAATAACAGCTGCGCCCATTCCAGCGGAAGTCTCTACCTTTTTGGAAACTCCAAGGAAGGGACACAGGCCTAAGAACTGGCTTAATACAACGTTGTTTACCAAGGCAGAACCAATGGCAATCAATAATAATTCTTGCATCTAATCCTTCCTCCTATTCATCTTTCTTAGCAGTTGCTGCTTTTAACTCTGCTTCTTTTGCTGCAAGCGCTGCTTTCTTTTTTGCAAGTGCTTCTTCCTCTGCCTGTCTCTGACGAGTCTCTAAAATATCATGGTTTGCCATGCAAGAAGAACCGCTGCAGTGGGAACAGTCACCGCCGCAGGCCAGTTTAGAACCAGTTACAGAACCATTGGTAGCAGAAGGAGCTTTAAACTTGTTCTGCAATGCAGTCAGCATTGCCAGTACAAAGAATGCGCCAGGAGCCAGTACGAAAATAGAGATATGGAAGGATTCCGGAATAATGGTTATTCCAAAGAAAGAACCGGCTCCTAACAGTTCACGGAAGATACCGATCAGGGTTAAGCCTACGGTAAATCCAAGTCCCATACCAATACCATCAAATGCAGATGCAAGAGGGGTATTCTTGGAGGCATAGGACTCCGCACGTCCCAGGATGATACAGTTTACTACGATCAGAGGAATGTAAATTCCCAGTGCATCATATAAGAATGGAAGATACGCCTGGATCAGAAGCTGAACCATAGTTACCAAGGATGCT